>NZ_CP150189.1:3013894-3339069 GCF_037965815.1 Aeribacillus sp. FSL K6-2833
AAAAGGATGACGCTCAATCAATTATATGATCATTCTTTAAAAACGGTAGGCAAAACTTCCAACCGGCTGACAAGCTTTTATATGACTGGATTTATTCGCGACTATCTCGTCTATATTTTTGCATTTATTATCATGGCAGTTGGAGCGACAATGATCATCAAGCAATCAATCTCTTTTACTGCGGATGATGCTGCACCTGTCGGAATTTATGAATTGATCCTGTCGATTGTTATGATAGCCGGTTCAATCACAGCTGTTTTGGCAAGATCCAGATTGACAGCCATTATTGCACTTAGCTCCGTCGGGTATTCACTCGCACTGTTTTTCGTTTTATTTAGAGCGCCGGATTTAGCTTTAACGCAGCTAGTTATTGAAACGGTATCAACTGCCTTGTTTTTGCTTGCTTTTTATTTCTTACCTGAGCTGCAGAAAAAAGATAAAACTCGAAGATTCCGCCTGGTGAATTTTATAATTTCAGCAGGCGTCGGGGGGATTGTAACGCTGCTGGCCATTTCCGCAAGCAGCGAACGCACTGGAAAAACGATCGCGGAATACTTTCTGGAAACAAGCTATAGCTTGGGCGGCGGATACAATGTCGTCAACGTTATACTAGTCGATTTCCGCGGCTTTGACACGCTGTTTGAAATAACTGTTTTGGCAATCACAGCGCTTGCTGTCTACAGTATGATTCGCCTTCGCACAGGAGGGAAAGACGTTGAAGAAAACGGCTTTAAAAACGAATGATCTTATTTTGCAAACAATTACAAAAATCGTACTTTTTATCGTGATCATTTTTTCGTTCCATTTATTTTTCGCTGGCCATAATGCCCCTGGAGGCGGGTTTATCGGCGGGCTCATCACATCAGGAGCAATCGTTTTATTATTGATCGCTTTTGATGTCAAAACCGTGAAAGCGATTTTGCCCATTAATTATGTTAAAGTGGCGGCGTTCGGATTATTGATTGCGATTTTATCGGGGATCGGCTCCTTTCTTTTCGGAGTTCCGTTCCTTTCCCATACACATGGCCACGTTCACATACCGGTTTTAGGCGATACGCATCTTGCGACTGCTGTCATTTTTGATCTCGGTGTATATTTTGTTGTTGTTGGTGTGACAATGACGATTATTCAAACGATTGGAGAGACGGAATAATGGAGATTGTAACTTCCATTGTTGCAGGAATTTTGTTTATGACAGCTACATATTTAATGCTTTCAAAAAGTTTATTGCGGATCATTATTGGAACAGGTCTTTTGAGTCACGGAGCTCATCTCCTCATTTTAACGATGGGGGGACTGAAAAAAGGAACTGTTCCGCTGCTAGATGAACACGCAGCTTCTTATGTAGACCCTTTGCCGCAAGCACTTATATTAACTGCAATTGTCATTAGCTTTGGAGTAACAGCCTTCTTTTTAGTGTTAGCCTACAGATCTTATCAAGAACTTGGAACAGACGATATGGATCAATTGAGGGGAAATGATCAGAAATGAATAACAATATCATTATTTTACCGATTATTATTCCTATGATAACTGCAGTATTGCTTATTTTTTTCAATAAACAAGAAAAAGTGCAAAAATATTTAAGCGCTGTTTCTTCCGTTATAAATATCGGCATTTCCGTTTTCCTTGTTCACTATGTTCATACAAACGGAATCATTTCCCTTGAAGTCGGGGATTGGAAAGCGCCGTTTGGGATTGTTCTTGTAGCCGATATGTACGCGATTCTGCTTGTTTTAACGGCAAACATTATTGTTTTTGCCTGTTTGCTATTTTCCTACAAAATAGTAGATTATAATCGAAGCAAATTTTTCTACTATTCCGGTGTCATGTTTTTATTGACCGGAGTGTCCGGTGCTTTTCTGACAGGAGATCTTTTCAATCTGTTTGTGTTCTATGAAGTTATGCTCATGTCTTCTTATTTTTTAATTGTTCACGGAAATTCAAAGCCGCAATTAAGAGAAACTATTAAATACATTTTAGTAAATGTTATTTCATCCGCTTTATTTGTCATATCCGTTGCATTTCTATATGCTGTAACAGGTACATTAAACATGGCTGACTTGAGCCTGCGAGTCGCAGAATTAGGCTCATCCGGCATCATCGCGGCCATCTCCATCATGTATTTAATTGTATTCGGATTAAAAGGAGCCATTTTCCCGCTTTTTTTCTGGATGCCCGGCTCCTATCAGGCTCCGCCAGCAGCTGTTACGGCTCTATTTGGTGCTCTTTTGACAAAAGTTGGCGTCTATTCGATCACAAGAGTGTTTACGCTTATTTTTTTGCAGGACATTGCATTTACTCATACGTTTATCGCATGGCTGGCGGTGCTTACGATCATATTTGGCGTTATTGGCGCCATTAGCTTCTCGGATATTAAACAGATCGTGATATACAACATTTTGACAGGCGTTGGTGTCATTTTATTCGGAGTGTCCACAATGACCGAATCAGGTTTAGAGGGATCAGTTTATTACATGATCCACGATATGATTATTAAAGGGTTGCTGTTCCTTTTGGTCGGAATCGTCTTTTCGATCACTGGAACAACAAACCTTGATAAATTCAGTGGACTAATAAAAAAATACCCAACACTTGGGTGGATGTTTTTTATCGCCGCATTAGCTTTAGCCGGCATTCCACCATTAAGCGGTTTTATCGGGAAACTGAAAATAGTCCAAGGGGGATTTGAGCAAGGTGAATTTGTATTAGCTTTCGCAGTCTTGCTTTCAAGCCTTTTAGTCCTATATTCTGTGATGAAAATATTTATTAACGGTTTTTGGGGAGAGGAAAAAATTCCGCAAGTTCTGGAAACCAGTCAAGTAAAAAGTCTTTACGTTCCGGCTGCTTTTTTGCTTGCTCTCTCATTATTTTACGGGCTTGGCACAGAATTTATCTCTTCATACATCAAACAGGCGGAACAGGTTCTTCTTTCTCCTGATCTTTATATTGAAGCCGTATTAAAGGAGTAGATCACATGGCCTTTCAAATACTGTTAAATTTTATGATTGCCATTACATGGATGCTTTTGCAGGATGACTACTCATTCATCACATTTTTTATCGGATATCTTTTAGGCATTATTATTCTTTTCGCGCTGCGCCGTTTTTTTCCAAGACGATTTTATCTGTACAATATTGCCGCTGTCATAAAGCTCATATTCATCTTTTTGAAGGAGCTTGTCCTTGCAAATATTGCTGTTTTAAAAATCGTTTTGTCGCCAAAATTGAAAATGGAGCCTGGAATTTTTGCCTTTGAAACAGAATTGGAAAAAGATTGGGAAATTACGATTCTATCCAATCTCATTACTTTAACACCAGGAACATTTGTTATTGATATTTCCGATGATAATAAAACGCTTTATATCCATTCTGTGGATATAGCGAATGTCGAACAAGCAAGAAAAGATATAAAAAGCAGTTTTGAGAAAGCTATTAAGGAGGTGAGCCGTTAATGTTTGAATTTATTATTTGGATTTCTTTGGCTCTTATCGCTGCTTCCTCTCTCTTATTGATGATTCGGCTCATCAAAGGCCCATCCGTTCCAGACCGCGCCATATCATTAGATGCGATCGGCATCAACTTAGTCGGGATCACAGCGATCATGTCGATTGTTTTAGATACAAGCGCTTTTTTGGACATTATTTTATTAATTGGAATTTTAGCTTTTATCGGCACGGTATCGATTGCTAAATTCTTGGAGAAAGGAGAAATTATCGAAAATGATCGAAACAATCAGTAAGTTTGTGATCGGATATCTCATTCTCCAAGGAGCCTTTTTCAGCCTAATTTCCGCCATTGGTGTGTTGAGGCTACCAGATGTATATACGAGAAACCATGCGGCTTCCAAAAGCGCGACATTAGGTGTGCTCTCTATTTTACTAGGGGTGTTCTTATATTTTTGGGTGCTTGAAAACCATATGAATGGAAGAGTTTTGCTGGGAATCCTGTTTATATTTTTAACATCGCCTGTAGCAGGACATTTAATCAGCCGCGCAGCTTACCATACAAAAGTGAAACTATGGGAAAACAGCAGAATTGATGAGTTAAAAGAAAAAAAGAAAGCAAAGGATAAGGTTCATTCATGAGCCTTATCTTTTATAGCAATCAAATTGGACGGGACTTCTTAATTTAAAGAATGCCTTCTGACTTCGCAATTAATACGGCTTCTGTCCGAGAGCTGACGTGCAGCTTATTAAAAATGGAAGTGAGACTATATTCAATCGATCTTTTGCTTAAATGCAGCTTATCTGCTATTTCCTGATTTGTTAGCCCTCTTTCGACTTCCATTAAAATCATTTTTTCCCTATCTGTTAAAGGCTCATTTGCTTCTTTCATAGATGGCGACTTTAATGTCTGTCGTTCAATCAATTTTTTTACGTAATCAAATGATAGAATAATCTCACCAAGCAACGCATGGCGAATGTGAGATAATATTTTCTCTTTTGACTCCGTCTTGCTGATTACTCCATGAATGCCTAAGGAAATCGCTTCTTCCATATAATCATTGACATCATATCCAGTATAAAGAAGGACTTTGCATTGGTGTTCTTGAGATGTTATTTGCTTTGCCAGTTCAATCCCGTTGACGTCACCTAAATTCATATCCATAAGAACTGCATCATATTGCAAAAAATCGATTTTCTTCATAAGTTCAGCCGTATAAGGAGGCTCCAGACAATCCACTTCAACTTCAGAATCCGTCTCCAATATCGCTTTTGTCCCTTCTCTCACAGCAGGATGATCGTCAATCACTAAAATACGAATCATGTTTTCCACCTCTTTAGACAAAATCTACAGTAAAATGAGGCTGTCCATAAAGTGAAATCCCTATTGAAAACAAAAAATCATAAACATCGATATATCAACGTTTCTAAAACATTAAAGGGGCGTCAATAAGCCGTAAAAACGACTTATTAGACAGCCCCAAGAATGTGATTAAATTTCAATTAAGACCCGAAATCCATTTCCCGGAGAAGTCTCAATCTTCATTTCACCATCCAAAGCTTTTACCCTCTCTCTAATTCCGGACAATCCCATGCTTTCTGTTTTCGCATACAACAGTTCTTCATCGATGCCTACGCCATCATCTTCATAGTGCAATACAATTTTTTCTCTTATATTGACGAGCATAATTAATATTTGCTTCGCATTCGAATGCTTGCGCGCATTTGATAAAAGCTCCTGAATGATCCGGTACAAATTAAGCTGCATGTTTATATCAAGCTGCTTGTTAAAATTCCCCGTATTAAAGCGGATTTGAAAATTACACTGTTCTTCGTATTGCGCTACTAGCTTTGATACCGCCTTGACGAGTCCCAAGTCATATAAAATTTGCGGACGCAGCTCTTGACACGTTTCCCTCGTCATATGAATGATATCAAGAATGTTTTGATTCATGCTCTGAATTTTTTCGATCGTAGCAGCAGGATATTGTCCAGATTCCTCCAGAACCAATTCGCATTGCCTTTTTAACGAAATCAAATCTTGCAGCACAGAATCATGCAAATCTTTCGCCAAATTGGAGCGCTGCTTTTCTTCAATTGCAAACAGCAGTTTTTTGAGCCATGCAGGATTGCTGTTTCCCTCTTCCGCTTTTTCAAGCCTTTCCATCAATTCTTCTATTTTCAAAAAGTTTTCTACAGTTACATTCGTATAAAAAGCAAGGGAATTCAGCCAAGAAATTTCATCACGAGTCAGTTTAGGCGTTTTAATGACAGAAAGGCAAATAATAACATATTTCCTTCTATTCGTTTCACCGACAGTTAACACAAACCCTTTATCAAATTCTACAATTTTCCCTATTTCTGTTACAGCATTTAAAATATCTTTTTCGTATGGGGCAATTTCTAAAAGAACGCCGTCCCCATCATCATCAACCATTTCGAGCCGTCCACTCTCATGAACAACAAGGCAGTATGCACGGCTGACCTTCAAAACCTCTAAAATGGTCGATTTTAACTCAGCCATCATCTGTTTTAAACTGCCTGCTTTCCGGATCCTTGACGTATACTTCAAAATGCTGTCCTGATAATTATATTTTTCCGAAAACCGCTTAAACCGGAAGCGGAAGTCAACAATTTCTTTAAAATAAAAAACACATATCATTAATATATATATAATAATTGAAAGTTGAATAGGGTAAATTTTGGGATTATGTTCTTTTAGCAGTATGATAAAAGCCACTAAAAAGATAGTCGGCAAAATGGAAAGGAGAGCATAATATCTGACTCTGCCTAAAATAAACTCAATATCATATATCTTTGATGATAGAAACTGATACACAAGGGCGAAAGGTATTAACAGCATAAAGGAAGACAGGAACACTGGTGAGAACAAAACATCTTTTAAAATAATATACGGAATGACATATAATAGGACAAAAGGTGCAAAAGCAAGTACATTTGTAATAATTAAATTTCTAATCGTAAAAGATATCTCGGAAAGTTTAAGTTTTCTCATTCCTTTTATTTTCACTATAAACGATATTAACAATAAAAAGAGAAAGGTGATTAGATTCAACACTTTCGAATTATAATTAATATCTAAGTCTAACGGTTGTTTATTTATGTATTCAATTAAAAAGTTTACAATTACAAGAAAATATCCAAAAATAATTACTTTTTTATTAAATAATTCTTGTCCATGTTCATTAAAATAGTGATACAAAAAATGCAGATATATAACTGGAGTCAAAGTAAAAAATAAAACAACCATATATTGGGAAAAAGTGTCTCCCCGGGCAGAACTGGTTGCAAATAAATAGGCAAGAGATACACATAATAGAAAAAATTTCAATAAATATGGGGATAAAATTTTTAATTTTTTACTTGATCTATAGACTAAAAAACTGCAATACATAGATAGAAGAAAAAGAATAATTGGTATTATCATCATGAAAAATGTTTGAAGATCTAATGATGTTTCCTCAACGTTTATTTTAAATATACCGCCATCTGCCCGTTTGATTGTTAAATTCTTTACTTCTTGATAAACAAAAAAACTGCTCTCTCTAAAAAACTTTTCAGTAGGCACTCCATTTAATTCTAATACTTGATCCCCAATTTTTAGTCCTGCTCGATCAGCCCAAGCTTTCGGGTCAATATTTGTAATATAATATTGACCCTTTGATTTTTTTTCAATGCTTGTTCCTAAATAAGGATACGAGAGGTTGATTTGAAAAATATAAACAAAGAAAAACAGCGAGCTTATAAATACTGCAAGTTTATATCCAAAATCAACGATTTTTACCTTATTAAAAACCAAATATTTTCACCCTTCAAACTATTTCCAAAATGAAGCAGGCGGCAACAATTTTAAACCGTCTGTAAGTCCAGTAATAATGCCTAAAAGTTCATCAGAATCTTTAACTCCAATCAAACTAGCTTGTCCATTCACGACTTTCTCCAAAACATCAGGGTTTTCGATTAAGAAATTTACGATTTCTTGCATATTGATCTCTCCTTTTTTATTTTTTGATTAAATTTGTTAATAGTTCATCCAATTTTTCAGCAGGCAGCGGAAGTTTTTTTATATAAGTTTCAGCCTTCTTAAGCGCGATGTGTTTCATCACATTTAAATATTGGGTGACTCCCGCTTCCAACAGCTTTTCTTTAAAAGCTACAATGCTTCCAAAGTATTCGTCGAAGTCTTTTCCGCTGTGCACATATTGTAAAATATCCACGCTTGTTTGATTAAATTTCCTTTGCAAATAAAGTAATGCCAGTGACGGCTTCAAAAACTTCCTGTCCTGTTTATGCGGAGTAAACAATCCTTTATAATCATTCTCAATCTGGCCGGCAATCCCTACTTGGTGCCCGTATTCCTTAACTTCCTCGTATCTTTTCCCGCATGCAAACATGACACCCGCTTCAGCTGCAAGAGCTGTAAGGGAACCTGATTTCCATCTCATCATTTGCAAACACTCTTTTTCTGTCTTCACGGCATTTGCCAAATCAATATGCTGGCCTTTCATAGCCTGCAAAGCATAATCAAGAAACAGACCAAGGATCTCAGAACGATAAGGTGATGACAGCGAATGGATATGCGATAAAGTTAACGTATAAAGAAAGGATGAGCTGTTAATCGCTTCCCCTCTATCAATATCCATCCACGGTTCTGTAAAGTTGTCCAGATCCTCCAAATCATCAAACATATCAAAAGCTAGGACGAGCAATTCAACAGCTGCCATAAGCTTGTACAATTCTTCTTCATCATTTTCGCTGTTGAATACGTTCGCATGCAAATAACAAAGCTCTGCAAAAGGAAATGTTTGTTTAGATTCGATAAAACGATGCAAAAGATTCCGCAAATAAAGCCAGTCTACAGACCTTTCGACCGCATCCTTCATAAACATTGCCACTTGAACTTTGTTTAATAATAACTCACTTTTTAATGCCATCCCCTCCTTTTGATCTGATTTATATTCAGCTTGAAATCTATGGATGTTTTACAATTATTATACTATAAATTATATATATTATCATAAAAAAGGCGACCAAATTTGGTCGTCGCCTCATTATACAATTTTCGTATATTGATATTTATCGTATTTGTCAATGCTCTTATTGATATTATCAAGCGCCTTTTTCGTTTCGTCTAACTCCCTTTCAAGCATTAAGAAGATCTTGTTGATTTTTTCGATTTCTTGATGATTCAAAGTATCACACTCCCTTGAAAAGATCCTTTTTTCGATCTTTCATATTTATTTTATAGAATTTTCGATCATTTTTCACCGAAAAACTAATTTGAAGTTTTATGCGTGATACCGAAAAACACGCAATGTGATTGTATGTGTCTTTTTGCGATGTATGGCAAACTTGTTATAAAGATTGCATGATCATGATTTTTATAACAGAAGGACTCCTTCTTCCCCCCATTTGTTAAATTCATATAAAAAAGAAGGAAAATTTTGATAAAAGAGGGTTGAATGAACGAAAGAACATTGATAGAATATTTTCTAAATCCCGAGAAGATATGACAAATAAGGGTGAACATAGTGGAAAAAAAAGAATATGTTATACATATTAAATTGGACAATTTATTGAAACAAAAAAGAATGACCAAACGAGAACTTGCCCGTCAAGCTGATATTCGCCATACGCTTGTATGGGAAATGTGCCACAACAAAACGAAGCGCCTTCCTCTAGATAAGCTTGCAAAAATTTGCTCCGTATTACAAGTCGACATACATGATGTCATAGAATTAGTAGAGAGAAAAGAAAGCAATCTAATGTAACCTCCGTCTGACAGCAGAGGTTACATGTTTCTCAAATCCTCTTGAAAATTTACATTTCTTGTATCCATTGAGTAATTTTCGAAGAAAGTGAAATGGCAATGTTCTCATTCGATCTTTTTGCAATAGAATTTTGTAAATGTTCTCTTGTTTTGTCATTGATTTCTTCATATTTAATGATCTTGGACCATTCAAGCTGCGGTACAGCAACTAATATATACTCCTCTTTTTTGTTTTCATAAATATAGACGTTTCTGATCTCTTCACCGTTATGTATTATATTTGCCTTTCGTACTTTCATTGTTTCACTCCTTTTTTCCCTCTATATAAAAAATACCTGAGTTGAAAGAAAAATCAATCTCAGGTTTTGCAAAATATTTTACCTATTCCCTATTATCGGTTGATCAAAGAAACTTTTCGAATGTTCATTCGTTTTGCTGCGAACGTCAAATGTTTTTACATAGTCTCCAACATTTAAAGCTCCTGAACCAAGCGCAGATTTTAAACTCGCCTTAGGAGAAATAGAAAAGCTGTCACCCACTTTTATGATTCCTGAGTCGACTTCATTAATCTCAATTGGACCTACAAAAGAAGGCAAACGAAACCACCACTTCCATTGTTTGTTTATAGTATTGTATGATCAAACGTCTAAATTGTTCGCTTATACAATGGATTTTAACTGAGAATAGTACTTTTCAACTTTTTTATCTAGAGTCCTAATTTTCTTTAAAGCCAGCTTTTCGTCAATTTGACGGTAATGATGCATTCCGCCTGGTTCTTCATCCAATTCATCAGCAAGCCGAACTATACGCTGAAGAGGATTTTGCTTTAAATTACCATCAGGCAAATACGAATCCGTATGAAGGAGAATAGCTAAAGCAATTTGCTTGGCTGCTTCAGGCTTTTCCCCAAGCCTTATCAGCAGTTTATGCGCTCTGTTCGCTCCTTTTATTGCATGAATATCATTTTTTCGATATTTTTCATAATCCCATTTACCGTCCGTGTACCATTCATAATGGCCAATATCATGCAACAGCGCCGCCTTTGTCGCAAGATCGGGATTTACATTGAATGCTATCGCAAGACGAAAAGCGTGATCAGCCGTTTTAATCGCGTGAGCGATGCCAGATCGTTTTAAATATTTTTGTGTAATTGGATGAGTGAATACTTCCATTAAAGTGACCCTTTTCACAGCTCATCCCTCCTAAATATTTCTGTATAAGATACCATATGTTCGAAATTTTCGCAACGGAAGTGGATTTTATAAATTCATGCAAATATACTGGCGGTTTCGCTGAAAGCTGCAGACAAACATACACCGATTTGCATATGATATAAAAACAAAAAATTCAATGAATGATTGCCAGCAGGAAAAGAAACAATAAAATGGACAGGTACATGAAAATTCCGACTCATTGTTGGTACATATGGAATATTAAAACGAAATTATATTATACAGGAGGGATTGCAATGATAATTGGTGTACCGCGGGAAATTAAAAATAACGAAAATCGTGTAGCCATTACACCAGCTGGAGTTGTTTCATTAGTCAAGGCAGGTCACCGTGTACTCGTAGAAGAAAGTGCAGGTCTTGGAAGCGGAATTCATGATGAAGAATATATTCAAGCAGGAGCCGAAATTCTTCATGATACAAGCAAGGTTTGGGAAGCAGATATGGTGTTGAAGGTCAAGGAGCCGCTTCAAGAAGAATATAAATATTTCCGTGATGGTCTTATTCTGTTTACTTACTTGCACCTTGCAGCTAATCCTGAACTGACAAAAGAGTTGAAGGAATCCGGTGTGATTGCGGTCGCTTACGAAACAGTTTCTGACGGTCATTCGTTACCCCTGTTAACACCGATGAGCGAAGTGGCCGGTCGTATGGCAACACTGGTTGGAACGCAATTTTTACAAAAACCGTACGGCGGAAAAGGTATTCTATTATCCGGTGTTCCAGGCGTTGAACGCGGCAAGGTCGTCATCATCGGCGGCGGGGTAGTCGGTACAAATGCTGCAAAAATGGCTATCGGTTTAGGAGCTCATGTAACCATCCTTGACGTAAGTCCTAAGCGTCTTCGGGAATTAGATGATCTTTTTGGCAACGACATTCAAACGCTCATGTCTAACTCCTATAATATTTTCGAAGCAGTAAAAGAAGCGGATCTAGTCATCGGTGCTGTCTTAATCCCCGGTGCAAAAGCGCCAAAGCTTGTGACTGAAGAAATGGTAAAATCGATGAAACCTGGATCAGTCATCGTTGATGTTGCCATTGACCAGGGCGGGATTTTTGAAACGAGCGATCATGTCACCACTCATGACAATCCGACATATGTAAAGCACGGGGTCCTTCATTACGCAGTTGCGAATATGCCGGGAGCAGTTCCGAGAACATCTACGTTCGCCCTTACTAATTCGACCATTCCATATGCATTGCAAATAGCCAACAAAGGGTTAGTAGAAGTAATCGCCAAAAACGAAGCGATCAAATTAGGTGTCAACGTTGCCAACAAAGAAATAACGTATGAGGCAGTCGCCCGCGATCTTGGGTACAATTATGTTCCTGTAGAAAAAGTTTTTGAAAAAGAGTTCGCAAATATGAATTCTGCCACATAATACACATATATTTTCGACTTACCTTAAAAGAAGGAAAACAGTTCTCCGCGAATCTATTATCAAAAATGCAAAAAAAGCCTTCGCTCTCTTTTGAAAAGCAATAAAAAATGCGCACTTATAGACATGTTAAGTACTGGGCTAATCGTGCACAATACAGACCAAATCAGGATAAATGTGCAGCAATTTGTTAAGTCAGAATGTGCCGACACATTATCCTAATTTGGTGTTGCTTCCGACAACATACATGTCAGAAAGAAATCAATCCACGATTTTCAAGCATACTGAATGGGTCATCTTTTTTACAAAATAGATTCCGTCTCTCTCCTATATTGAATTGCGGCTCCTGCCGAAAAACTGAAACAGCAATAACATTTCTGACATAAAGCCTAATCTGCAATAGTTCAACCGAATGATGGATGACTCCATCATGATTTAATCGGCACGAATTTTTCCACAAAGGCCGCCAATGTTCGAGTCATCACACCAGTTGCTCCTTCAGGTCCTAGAGGGCCTTTCTTAGCAGTAGTGGATGTCCCGGCAATGTCTAAATGAACCCACGGCGTATCTTCAGCAAATTCTGCTAAAAAAGTACCGCCCATTATCGCATGTCCTTCCCGGCCAGGGGAATTATTCAAATCCGCCATTTTACTGTTTTTTACCCGCTCACGGTCATCTTCAAAAATTGGCAATCTCCATATTCTTTCATTACATTCAACAGACGCTTTCAAAAGCTGATCATACAGTTTTTCGTTGTTCGTCATCGCACCTGTTGTGTGCTTTCCTAGAGCAACAATAACTCCACCGGTTAAAGTGGCAACATCGATAATGTATTTCGCTCCATGCTGCTTTGCATAAGTGATGCCATCTGCAAGAGCTAAACGCCCTTCAGCATCTGTATTTAAAATTTCAATTGTTTTTCCGCTTAATGACACGATGACATCATCCGGTTTCATCGCTCCGCTGCCAATCATGTTGTCAGTAGCCGGAATAACGGCTACAACATTTTGTTTCGGTTTTATTTCACCGATAATTTCCATCGCTCCTAAAACGGCTGCTGCTCCTGCCATATCAGTCTTCATGTTTACTAACCCATCTCTAGGTTTTAACGAGTAGCCCCCAGTATCGTAAGTAATTCCCTTGCCGACTAAACCAATCGCATCGTCCCAAATCTTTTTTCCTTGGTATTTTAACACAATCATTTTAGGGGGTTCACTGGAGCCTTTATTTACCGCCAATATCCCCCCCATGCCCATTTCCTCCATATCCTTTTTTTCAAGGATTTCGATCTCAAAAGAATATTTTTTGGCCAGTTCGATGGAATAATTCGCGAGTTCTGTCGCAGTTAATAAATTTGAAGGCATGTTCACAAGAGTTCTTGCCGAATTTGTTCCTCTTCCATAAACATAACCGGCAGTTAAGGCTGCGTTTATTTTCGCTTTATCTGCATCTGTCAAAACATGAACAGCTTCAATGCTTGATTCGCTGCTGCTTGATCGTTGTTTATAGTTTTTTATTTTGTATGTAGAAAGGGCAAACGCTTCCGCTAGTGCATGAGCTGCATCTACCTCTTCCACATCTCCTCCAATAAAGGTAGAAAGCTGTACGCTTACAATCTTTTTCTGATCTTGTTGAACAGCTTGAAACGCATGCCCAAAAGCTTCCATTGCCTTTTGGAACGTGAATTCTTTTTCTTTCCCAAGCCCGACAAAATAAATTCGTTTTACGTTTTCAGCATCGAATGTATATAGTTTTGCGACACTGTTTTTCGCAGAAGAAATTTCACCTGATTTTATAAGCTTGGTGAGTTGATTGTTCAATTTTTTATCCAGCTCCTGCAAAGCTTTTGACAAATTTCCGTTTTGCTTAAAAAGGCCAACAATTAAACTTTCCCCTTCTAAACCGTCTAGTACTTTAAACATTTTTCCACCTCCTTCAATTATTATACGAGGTCGAATAGAACTTTGCTTTATTTTCAAACCAAAAAATAAAGCCCATCCCTGTGGGATAAGCTACCGTTGTCTAAAAACTTCCATCGTTTTATTTTCGTTTAATTTTTTTAATTCCTCTTCTGTTAACGTTCCGTTTCCTTTTTTAACTAAATAAACATCCACTTTTTTCTTTCCCCACTGATTGTAAACATCTTCTACTGTTTCATAATACAAATCAAGCCGATTGCCTTTAATCGCAGCACCTTTATCTGCAACAACTCCGTAGCCATATCCGGGTACATAAAGTATCGTTCCGATCGGAAAAACGTTTAAATCTGCTGCTATAGTGGAAAAATGATCCCTTTTTACTTTAACACCTGAATAAGTAATTCCATATTCAGGGTGACCAGGATGTTTTCCTGTCGACTCATATCCGGCTGTATATCCGGTAGCCACAACTGTTTTTTTTGGATACTTTGATAAATCAATGGATTTTTCCATCGTCTGTCCTTGATTTGCATGATTAATATTTTTTGCAACGGCTTGTTGGGAATTTTCTCTTTGATTATATTGTTTGATCACCCATTTTGTCAGTTCATCTGCTTTCACACCTGAAATGGTTTCAAAAGTTGTTAAAAACGCCCCAATAAACAACAGACTCATCATAATTCTTCTAGTCCACATTTTTATACTCTTCATTTTTTCTAATTTCACTCCTCTCACCGTCTATTTGTTTCCAAATCGTAAACAAAATATACGTTGGAGGAGCTTTTGAAAGGAGTGTATTTTTCAATACATTCCGACATGTATAAATTTTCCAATAAATTAAAAATAAAATGTAGGCACTCAAATAACATTGTTTTAACAAAAAAGCGTTTTTTTTTTACATAAAAAAAAGCCTTCCGATTATACGGAAAAGCTTAAAACATTTGATATCCTCTTGCTCGAAGCATTCGAATGACAATCCCTGATAGAATCGCGCCTACCATCCCGCTTCCTAAAATGAGAATGTCTGCTACGGCAAGAGAGGCGATTTTTTCACCCAACAGAGAAAATGATCGGCTAGGTGATTTGAAATAATCAAAAAAATTCACTTCATCAATTAAAAAAATACATACTAACGGATAAAGTATCGCCATTATCCATGACATTCTTAAAAGCATATTTAATAAAAAACCGATTCCAAAAAATAAAACTAAGAACAGCAGCATGGAAATCAACAGCACCGGTATGTTCATCATCGTGACCTCACCCTCAGAAAACTGTCGTATTATTATTAAAAGTTTTTATGTGGTTTAATAAGGATAAAACTTGACCAGCCTTTGTTAATTTGCCAGATCTTCTTACATGTGCCAAACCTTTAAAGCAGCAAATCGATAAATTGTTACCTTAATTATTAACCTATTTATTCCAATATATCAAGTACAAGATTGAATTTATTCGGCATAAATCAGCAAAGCAAGTTTGACATGCACACAAAAAGGTTCTCAGTAGGCTCTCCAACCTTTGAGCAGTTCAAAATTTATACAAAAAAACTGGAAGTTTCCCCAAATGTTTTAAAATGCCAAAAATCACCTTTAAGAAAGATTGTCCTAATGTACAGTGCTTTGTCTGTTTTTTACTCATGTGAGATGCTTTTGTGCTAGTACCATAAAGAGGGATTTGGCTTCAACATTTAAGAGAGAACTTTCATTCCTTCAAGCACAAAAAAGACGGTGTAAACAAACAAAAGAAGCACAAGAACTTGAGAATAAAACGAAGAACTTTGAAGGAAATATCGGGTATAGCTGTCCTACAGACCAATTACATCAGGCTACTATATAATTGCAGATCAGCATGGCGATTTTATGCTGAATCGAACCCTCTAATCGCAATCAGCATAGCGAGCTCTTTAATTTAATTTGTTTAAAAGCTTATTACTACGAAAATTCAATAAATACAGAGCGGCTCCTTCTCCAAACATTTTACTTTCCTGCTTTAAAAGAAATTACAAAAGCTGTTCATGTTTATAAAACATTATTTTAAAAGAGCAAAAGCCCTTAAGCCTTTGCTCTTTTCTTCAGCTTAAAAAAATTTGAATTTTCCTTTTTTCAACACGAGACCTGCTCCGCCAACCATATATAGCGCGCGGTTATCAATCATTTTCTTCATGAAGGATGCTTTTGTACCGACCATTTTTTTGCCTAACGCAATACCTACTGCATCATCTTCTCCTAGAGAAGCAACAGTTCCTTTAATATCTGGCTTAAATGGTTCGAGTTCTTTTTTACCGCGAATTAATGCAGCTAAATTTCTCGCGCAAACTTCTCCCTGCTGCATTGCAATTTGCGCTGTCGGCGGATATGGACGATTGATTTCCTCATTAATAATTAATGAACAGTCTCCAATAATAAACACATCATCATGTCCTGGTGCGCGCAAGTCTTTCTCTACTTTTACGCGGCCCCGCATTGCCTCAAAACCAGATTCTTCAATTACACTGTTTCCGCGCACACCAGCCGCCCAAATAACAGTGCCTGCTTTTATTTCTTCCGTTTGATCGTCTTTCCCAACAATAATTCCTTGTTCAGTACATTCTTTTATCGCTGTGCCGATTCTAAACTCAACACCTTTGCGCTGCAGTTGATTGACTGCGTACTCCACAAGTTCAGGATCGAAACCTGGAAGTGCTGTCGGTGCTGCTTCCACACAAATAATACGGACTTTTTTAGGGTCAATATCATACTCTCGGCAAAGCTCAGGAACACGGTTGGCAAGTTCGCCTAAAAACTCAATTCCAGTGAATCCTGCACCTCCGACTACAATGGTTAGACGTGTATCATCTTTTTCTTCTTCTGTATTGTATGTAGCAAATTGATATTCAATATGCTCTCTAATTTGTCTAGCAGAATTAATGTTGGAAATTGTGAAAGCGTATTCTTTTAACCCTTGGATTCCAAACGTTTCCGGATGAGCCCCAAGAGCGACTACTAAGTAATCATAGTTAAGCTCGCCATTTTCAAGAATGACTTTTTTCTCATCTGTTTTAATTAATTTTACAGAATCTTGCACAAAGTTTACTTTGTTTGTATCAATTACATCTTTAATTGGATAGCGGCATCGGTCATGATGAAGGGTGCCTGCAGATGCTTCATGCAGCCATGTTGTTTCATAATGATAATCATGCTTATTGACAAGTGTAATATCAGCCTCGTTCACACTCACCATTTTTTGTAGACGTGTTACGGTCATTAATCCTCCATAACCGGCACCTAAAATAACAACTTTAGGATTTCTCACAAGACACACCAACCTTTTCCGTAATTTTTAAAGCGGTCAATTCTAGACTCACTTTTCACATAATTTGTGAAAATATTCACGTTCTTGGACAAAAAATTATAAGGGCAAAATTGTCAATAAAATTTAACATCTTTTTACCTATAGTCATGATATCCGTTTGTGTCCAACTTTTCAAGTTTATTTTTAAGCTAAATGATCAACTTTATAAATCTTTAAATGACAGAATTTTTGTATTTTTACAATCTTTTTTTTATGATATGATTAATAAAGATTAACAAGAGGGGGAATCGTCTGTGAAAGAGGACAGCAAAGTCTACGATATAACGATTATTGGCGGGGGACCTGTCGGGATGTTCACAGCTTTTTACGGAGGAATGAGGCAGGCTTCCGTTAAAATTATTGAAAGCCTTCCACAATTAGGAGGGCAATTGACAGCGCTTTATCCTGAAAAATACATATATGATGTAGCGGGGTTTCCAAAAATTAGAGCTCAAGAATTAGTCAATAATTTAAAAGAACAAATTGCCTTATTCAATCCAACCGTCTGCCTTGAACAGGAAGTTCAGGAAGTTGAAAAACAAAGTGACGGGACATTTAAGTTAACGACAAATTCAGAAATACATTATTCAAAAACGATTATCATCACTGCCGGAAACGGCGCATTTCAACCACGTAAACTTCAGCTGGAAAATGCTGAGCAATTTGAAGGGAAAAACCTGCACTATTTTGTAGAAGATTTAAACTATTTTGCAGGCAAAAAGGTCGTCCTGTTTGGAGGCGGCGACTCAGCTGTTGACTGGGCGTTAATGCTTGAGCCTATTGCAGAAAAAGTAACGGTTGTCCATCGAAGAGATAAATTTCGCGCGCACGAGCATAGCGTAAATCAATTAAAAAATTCTAAAGCAAATATATTAACACCTTTTGTTCCTGTTGAGCTTATCGGCAAGGATCGAATTGAACAAGTCGTAGTCGAAGAAGCAAAAGGAGATCGGAAAGAGATTATTGATGTAGATGAAGTAATTGTCAATTTTGGCTTCGTTTCCTCTTTAGGCCCTATCAAAAACTGGGGGCTGGAAATTGAGAAAAATTCGATTGTTGTTAACTCAAAAATGGAAACAAATATTCCGGGAATTTATGCTGCCGGAGACATCTGTACTTATGAAGGAAAAATAAAATTAATTGCGACTGGGTTTGGCGAAGGTCCAACAGCTGTAAACAATGCCAAAGCTTATATTGACCCAAGCGCAAAAGTTCAGCCAATGCACAGCACAAGTATGTTTAATTGATGAAAAAAGATGTGGGTGTCTAATAAGTCATTTTTTCGGCTTATTGACCCCCTCTTTAATGTTTTAGAAACGTTGATATATCGGTGCTTATGATTTTTTGTTTTTCAATGGGGATTTGACTTTCTGAACAGCTCCCTTACAGCGGGAATAACAAGCAAAAGTAAATTTTATTGGAAAGAATAAAGGCTGTCTCGTAAAAGGTCATTTTTTATGACCTTTTGAGACAGCCTTTTTGTCAAGTACTTTTCTAAAGAAACCAGACTGCATCAATCGGACAGACTATTTTTCCTTTGTTTACATCCTTCAGAAGTTTTATGAAGGACTTTTCTTATGCTCTCTTTCTGAATTAGTCTTCAAAAGTTTTATGACGGACATTCAGCACATACAATTGCTTCTTGTTGGACTTCATTGCCTCTATGAAGGACATTTACAAACTTGATTCCTTTATTTTTGTCCTTTACAGTAGCTCCAAAATCCTTCATTTTAGAAACTCATCGGACAGCCCTATCTTTTTTCAACTTTCATCGGTAATTCATATAGTCTTTCGCACAGTCTTCCATGATGAAAATCTGTGATCTGTAAATATCCTCATTTAATTCTCTATCACTTTTAATAAGTTGCATTTAGCCGTTTTTCCCATAAAAATATCCTAATAAAGCAGACTTTTTCTTTTTGGATTCCACTTTATTAGGATATATTTTATTGTGAGTATAGAAAAAGTTAAGGAATAAAGCGATCATTATGCTTGGCTTCAGGAAAGAATCTTTTTTAGCACTCTTCCGGTGTTCCAGCGTGTGTTGCAGTTCTAAAGGAGGCGCCGCAGCCGCAAGACGCAATCGCATTAGGGTTGTCTATCGTGAATCCTCCACCAAGCATCGATTGTTTATAATCAATCTTTGTTCCCTTTAATATAGGGGCGCTGTCTTTATCCACTAAAATCCGAATGCCGAATTGTTCAAATTCGTGATCATCTTCTTGTTTTTCTTGTTCAAACCCGATGCCGTATGAAAGTCCAGTGCAGCCGCCGCCTTTCACACCAATACGCAAATAGGCGCCTTCTTCTTCATTTTCTCTCATCATATCTTTTATTTGAAAAGCTGCCGCTTCGGTAAGCATAACAATTTCAGACATGACCCATCCTCCTTTTCATTAATTTTTGAGTCACTTTTAGTATACCTTTTCAGAAAAAAACTCTCAAATTTCTGAACCGGATTCATAATAATAGGTCCCCGTGCAAACCGTTTCAGCAGGTCCTTTCATCAAAATGTTCCCCTCGTCAGTCCATTTAATAAATAAATCGCCGCCGGCAAGATGGACAACTGTTTCTTTGCCTCTTGTTGTTTGCTCGTTTAATACGGATGCGACCACTGCCGCACATGCTCCGGTGCCGCAAGCTTGTGTGACACCTGAACCTCTTTCCCATACTCGAAAATGAAGCTCATGGTCGTTGACGATTTCGACAAATTCTACATTTACCCCTTCTGGAAATCTTGCATCTTTTTCGACAATCGGTCCCAATGTTGTTAATGGAGCTTTCTCAATATCGTCTACAAAAAAGATGATGTGTGGATTTCCCATCGAAACCGCTGTGACTTCATATTTCGAGCCGTTAAATTCCATGATTTCACCAATAGCTGTTTCATCTCCGTTTCCGGCCATCGGTATTTCCTTTTTTAACAGCTTAGGGTGACCCATATCAATTGTGACGCTTGATACTCGTCCATTTTCTTCATGGACTTCGGCTTCAACCAAGCCAGAAAGTGTTTCGATCAAAAACTTTTTCTCTTTTACTATGTTATGCTCATAAACATATTTTGCGACACAGCGCAAACCGTTTCCACAGTTTTTTCCTTCTGAACCGTCACTGTTGAAAATTCTCATTTTCACATTCGCACGTTCAGATGGAAGAATTAATATTAGCCCATCTGAACCGATGCCGGTATGAACGTTCGCAACTTTTCGCGCAATATCTGGCAGGAGATGCTCCGGAAGCGTTTCTTCGAATCCATTTACATAAATATAACTGTTTCCTAATCCATGCATTTTTGTAAATTGAAAAGTTTCCATCTTTTCCTCCAAAACAACAAAAAATTTGTTTTTATAAGTATAAAACGTTCAAAATTTGTTGACAATAAAAATATCCCCCGTTTTCATATATAAATAAAAGCTCCTCGGGAAATATAAGAGGGGCTTTTATTTTTTATATCATCAGCCTGCCGCTTCAAACACCTTGCTCATACGTAAAAAAAAGACTCATCCGCAAAGGCAAGCGTCGTACTGAGAAACAATATTGAGATTCATACTTACATTTTATAATATGCTCTCATACCTCGAATGAAATATTTAGAGACAGGATCAAAATAAGGAGAATCAAAAGCTTGTCTCCCTTTTAATTTTATCATTCACTTTTATTTTCTATTAAAACATTGGATTTTCTTCTAAAAATTGATAAATATTTTCCACTAGCTCTTCTGCCGTTTCCCCTTCTACCGCTTCTCCGTTTACAAGGGCAAAAAGCGATTCGTAGCATTGGCCGCAATACCCTAGGCAGCTGTATTCAACTATATCTAAATTAGGATCTTTTTCTAATTGTTCTAATGCTTTTTGTGAACCGTTTGCTAAGTTGCTGACACAAAACTCTATAATTGGTTTCACGTGAATTGTCCTCCTTCTATACTCAGTAGCCTATCATAATGCTTTTTTTCTTCATTGTCAAAGCATTGAACTTCAAGGCTCATTTAACATTTTGCCATAACAATTGTGCTATTTTTCCTTAAGTATGTTGTGATTTATACATAAATTCGTTATACTTTTAGTGGCATTTGTTACGATTGTCACAGTTTTGGGGTAAACATTTGCAGGGAAAAGGGGAATCGCGATGAGAAAGTTACTGCTCCTCGGAGGCGGCTATGGCGGCATGAGAATTCTTCACAAGCTGCTTCCCAATAACTTGCCGGATGGTGTCGAAATAACATTAGTGGATAAAAACCCTTATCATTGTTTAAAAACGGAATACTATGCGCTGGCTGCGGGAACGATTTCAGATCAGCACGTGCGCGTGGCCTTTCCAGAACACCCGAAATTGAACGTTCATTACGGTGAAGTCACGGACATTGACCTTGAACAAAAGCTTGTACATTTAAAAGATCAATCTCCAATCACGTATGATGATCTTATCATCGGATTAGGATGCGAAGACAAGTATCATAATGTTCCGGGTGCTGACAAATACACTTGCAGCATTCAAACAATCGATCAATCACGTGAAACGTATCAAAAGCTGAACAATTTAGGAGCAGGTGCAACAGTCTGCATAGTTGGAGCCGGATTGAGCGGCGTTGAATTGGCAAGCGAACTGCGTGAAAGCAGATCCGATTTAAAAATCAAGCTGTTTGACCGCGGAAAAGTGATCTTATCAAACTTCCCGGAACGATTAAGCAAATATGTCCAAACATGGTTTGAAGAGCACGGGGTTGAAGTAATCAACAGCGCCAATATTACAAAAGTTGAGCCAAATATGGTTTATAACCATGATGAACCGATTCCTTGTGATGTTGTCGTTTGGACCGCAGGAATTCAACCGAATTATGTCGTAAGGAAATTGAATGTTGAAAAAGACCGGCAAGGACGGGTTATTTTAACAAAATACCATCATCTTCCTCAAGATGAACATGTGTATGTTGTTGGAGACTGTGCAAGCCTTCCTTACGCACCAAGTGCTCAACTTGCCGAAGCGCAGGCTGAACAAATTGTACAAGTATTGCTCAAAAAATGGAACAACGAACCTCTTCCAGAGGAACTGCCGCCGTTCAAATTAAAAGGCGTTCTCGGTTCTCTCGGAAAAAAATCAGGTTTTGGGATGGTAGGAGATCGCGCACTCACTGGACGTGTGCCACGTCTTTTAAAATCAGGAATTCTTTGGATTTATAAATATCATAGTGGAGCATGAGAAAACCGGGCGTTCATTTGTACGTCCGGCTTCTCTTTTTCCGGAACTCTTTCACTGGAAAATATAAATCAAGAGAAATACAGTTGTCTATTATTTTGCATGCAAAAAAACGAAGCAGCGTTTTTTTTTTTTTTTTAGCGAATCTGTTCTTTTGGCTTGAAGAAATCGACAATGCACTTTTTCTTTCACAGTTCTGGATGACGAGTAAACTCTTTCTTACACAGGTTGGTAACCATGTTTTTCCATCTCTTGAAAAATCCTTTTTATCTTTGGATTTCCTTCTCCTACTACCACTCCATTTATGACAACAAGGGGATAAAAATATTCTTCCTTCACGATTTGATCGGCTATTTTCTTTTTCTCTTCATCTTCCGGAGGACAATATATATCAATATATGTGATGTCAAATGGCTGATCTGGATATTTTCTAGTCAGTGCTGCTTCCAGCCATTCAAATGTATCTTTTGCTGAAGGCGAATTTACACAGCTTGGACATAAGTTTTCTGCACCATAAACGCAAATTTCTACCGGTTTTCTCATGTTTGTTCTCTCCTATTTAATAAAATGATGATCTCCTAGATTATCCATATTAGATTTAAAAAAAATGTGATACAATGAATTTGAAACTTACAAATAGATTTTATCGCTCATTTTGAATATAATGATGGATAAGAAAGGAGTCGATAGTATGTCAGATGTTCAAATAAAAGAACAAGTACAGGAAGTTTTAGATAAGCTGCGCCCGTTTTTGCTTCGTGACGGCGGAGACTGCGAATTAGTTGATGTTGAAGAGGGCATTGTGAAATTGCGCCTTTTAGGTGCGTGCGGGAGCTGCCCAAGTTCTACCATTACTTTGAAAGCAGGTATTGAGCGGGCTCTGCTGGAAGAAGTTCCAGGCATCGTAGAAGTAGAACAAGTATTTTAATGAAACAAACCGGCGAAAAGCCGGTTTGTTTCTTTATATCAAGCTTTCAATATGAGTAAACCAAGACTTTGTCCCTTCATAATCAATTTCTAGCTGTGTTACTTCACAATGAGGAAAAGCCTCTTTTAGTTTAGGACGCAATGAGTGTCTCATGCCTTTTGGAGCAAAACACAATATCGTTGGACCTGCACCGCTCAATACAGTCCCGTACACACCGTGCTCTTTTCCTATCTTTCGAACAGCTGACAGTTCAGGAACTAGACTTTCCCTATACGGTTGATGGAATATGTCCATTTCCATCATTTGGCCTGCCAATTCCCAATTATTATTCATGATGCTCCCAACAAGCACATTGCTGATCGCACTGGCTTTCACCGACTGCTGAAATTTAAATGTCTTCGGCAAAACGCCTCTAGAATCCTTCGTATATAAATAATATGGCGGAATAACCGCGATAATATCCACATCCAGATTATCCACTTTTACAAAATATGTGTGGTCATCTGTTAAATAGCCGACCACTAGACCGCCTACTATAGAAGCTCCGGCATTATCCGGATGTCCCTCAAACTTGCTGGCAAAATGAATTTTTTCTTCATCGCTCAAATTCAGTTTACAAACACGATCGCAAAGCTCAATCCCTGCTGCAATGGCGGCCGCGCTGCTTCCGAGTCCTCTTGTCATCGGAATATCACTTGAAATTTCCACATAACATGCAGGAAGATTAACACTATGTTTTTCTGCTAGCTTGGAAGCGACTTTATAAATTAAATTCTCTTTCCCTTCCGGTACGTTTGCTACTTCTTCACTTACCGGCTTAAATGTCCAATTTTCCGCAAATGTAACGGCTAGTGTTAAATAGCGGTTTAAAGCGAGCCCTACAGAATCAAAACCGGGGCCAAGATTGGCTGTACTTCCGGGAACTTGAATTTTTAACATGTCTCCTTCTTTCATACATGCCCATCTCCCTTGAGATGGTCCATCACAGCTTTCTTTTCATTAGGCAGCACGATCGGCTGGATGGATGACACATCGATCGCAGTATTCGGATCTTTTAATCCGTTGCCGGTCAATACTGCTACAACTGTGCTTCCTTTCGGGATTTTCCCCGAATTTACATCTTTCATCACTCCTGCAATAGATGCACTTGAAGCAGGTTCAGCAAAAACGCCTTCCGTTCTTGCAATTAATTGATAAGCATCCAAAATTTCTTCATCTGTTACCATATCGATCTTTCCGCCTGATTCATTGGCAGCATTGACAGCAAATTCCCAGCTTGCTGGGTTTCCAATTCGAATGGCAGTTGCCACTGTTTCCGGATTTTCAATCACTTGATTTTTTACAATGGCTGCGGCGCCTTCCGCTTCAAAACCGTGCATTTTTGGAAGCCCTGTTTGGTGCCGCTCATTAAACTCTTTAAATCCTTTCCAATATGCTGTAATGTTTCCAGCATTTCCAACCGGAATCGCCAAATAATCCGGAGCTTTTCCCAGCTGTTCACAAATTTCAAACGCCGCTGTTTTTTGCCCTTCAATTCGGTAAGGATTTACAGAATTGACAAGAGTAATTGGCAGCTCTTCACAAATTTCACGAACCATTTTTAAGGCATCATCGAAGTTTCCTTCAATTGCAAAAATTTCTGCGCCGTACATAACTGCTTGGGCAAGCTTTCCAAAAGCGATTTTTCCGTTCGGTATAACAACAATGGAACGCAATCCTGCACGTGCCGCATAGGCGGAAGCAGCTGCAGACGTATTTCCAGTTGAAGCGCACATTATAGTTGTGCTTCCTTCTTCCACCGCTTTTGCAACTGCCATCACCATACCGCGGTCTTTAAATGAACCGGTAGGATTCGCTCCTTCTGTTTTCACATACAGCTCAACGCCTAATTTTTCAGATAATTTTTCTAAATGAATGAGAGGAGTATTACCTTCGTTCAATGTCAGCATCGGTGTTTTGTCCGTTACTGGCAAAAATTCTTTATATTTTGCAATTAGTCCATTCCATTTCATAATAAGCCGTTCCCTTCTACTCGATACGTACTTTTAACTTCCTTAACAACCTGCAAATCTCGGAGCTCCATTAAAATTTCCTCAAAATCTTTTTTCGATGCTTTATGGGTAACGATGACAATTTCCGCTAAATCTTTATTTTTCAGAGGTAATTGGAGAATTTTCTCAAAGCTTACACCTCTGTCTGAAAAGAGGGATGTAATTTTTGAAAAAGCTCCAACTTGATCTTCTACGTGAATTCGTAAAAAGTATTGGGCAAAAATTTCTTCAGGTGCCTTCAATTGTTTCTGATATTGCGGGGCTACGGCGCTTCTTCCATTTACACCTAGACGCATGTTTTTCAATACGCCTACTAAATCCGAAACAACAGCGGTTGCAGTTGGCAAGCTTCCTGCGCCAGGACCGTAAAACATTGTTTCCCCTACTGCTTCGCCGTACACATAAACCGCATTATATTCATCTTGGACGGAAGCTAACGGATGATGATCGGGCAGCAGTGCAGGCTGTACACTAACTTCAATTTTATCACCGCTTCGATGGGCGATGCCGATTAATTTCATCGTATAGCCGAGCCGTTTACTGTAATCAATATCCTCTTGTGTAATATCCGTTATCCCTTTTACTTCCACATCTTCTAAATCTACTTCCATAGAAAATCCAAGTCTTGCCAAAATCGCCATCTTTCTCGCTGCATCCAAGCCTTCTACATCAGAAGTCGGATCAGCTTCTGCATATCCTAATCTTTGCGCTTCCTTCAGCACTTCTTCATAAGGGGTTCCGTATTTTGACATTTTCGTTAAAATAAAGTTTGTCGTTCCGTTAACAATCCCCATCATTTTTGTAATCCGGTCTGACGCCAATCCATCTACCAATGTACGCAGAATCGGGATGCCGCCTGCGACACTTGCTTCATAAAAAAGATCGCAGCCGTTATCCGTCGCTTTTTTGAGCAACTCAGTTCCGTACACTGCCATCAAATCTTTATTTGCCGTCACAACATGCTTCTTCCGATTTAATGCTTCAAGCAAATATTCCCGTGTCTGCTCAATTCCCCCCATGACCTCAATAATGACGTCAATATCCGGATCTTCTATTACCTCATGAACATTTGTCGTTAATTGGGAAGGTTCTACATGAACGTCTCTTTTTTTATTTGTATTTTGAACAAGAATTTTTTTTACTTTCACCGGGCACCCGATTAAATGAATGAGCTTATCCTGGTGGTCTTCAATGATTTTTACTACTCCGCTACCAACGGTGCCTAAACCGAGCAGTCCTACTGAGATTGATTCCAACCAATTCATCTCCCTTATGTTTATTTATAATAGACAATTGTCTGCCGTAAAAAGACATTAACTGTTTTATAAGACATTATAAATTTCAATGACTGATTTTACAAGAGAAATTTTCATCATCCGCATATGTAAACGCTTTTTGGGCGTTTAAACAACGGCTGTTTTCGGTTTCTCGCCCGTTAACACACGTTGAATATTTTCGACGCAAAGTTCGATCATTTTTATGCGGGTTTCCCGACTCGCGCTGCCGATATGCGGAAGTGCTACAACTTGTTTCAATGATAAAAGCGGATGATTGGAATCAATCGGTTCTTCTTTAAACACATCCAATCCACAACCAGCGATTTCACCAGTTTTTAGAGCATTATACAAAGCGTTTTCATCAACAGATGCTCCTCTGCCAGCATTAACAAATATTGCACTTGTTTTCATTTTTTTAAAGGCTTCCTCGTCAAACAAGTTTTTCGTTTCATTTGTTAATGGTGTTAAATTAACGACAAAATCGGCTTTCTCTAGCAATTCATCAAATGTGCAGTATTTCGCTCCAAGCTCTTTTTCCACTTCCGGTTTCTTTGAACGATTATGATACAAAATTTCCATATCAAATCCTTTTGCCCGTCTCGCAACAGCTTCTCCAATTTTCCCCATCCCAACGATCCCAATCGTTTTATGATGGATATCGCTTCCTGCCAACAAAAATGGAGACCACCCTGTCCATTTTCCTTCTTTTACATAATCCGCAGCTTCAACCAATCTTCTTGCCGCTGCCATTAACAAAGCAAAGGTTAAATCGGCAGTCGTATCTGTTAGTACATCCGGTGTATTAGTTACAGTCACGCCGTACTTTTTCGACGCTTCGAGATCAATATTGTCATACCCGACTGCTAAATTAGCAACGATTTTTAATTTTTTGGCTTTTTGAAGCAGTTCTTCATCCACCCGGTCTGACAGCATTGTAAGCAGAGCATCAGCTTTTTTTGCCTTTTCCAATAATACAGACCTCGGACATGGAGAATCCTGCTCCCACATGTCGACAACTCCGATGGAACGAAGAGGATCCAATAGGTTTTCTGGCAGTTTTCTTGTTACAAAAATATATTGGGTCACTGATTCATCTTCTCCTTCTTCTAATAAATAGCTATTGTTTTGAATTGATATGACAAAATCAATGCTTTGTTCGAAACAGTTGCAAGATTTTAGCTGCTTTCTTTTTTATGATACCACAACAAAATGCGACTGAACCTTTTATAACCATGTCAAAGCCGGCAATACAATTTGCTTTTTCCTCAAATATATCATAGATGAAAACGAAGATAAAAATTGCTCATATTGCGAAGATGTTTGCAAAATTTTTTCCATTTGAAATTGCAGAGAATCCCTTTCTTCTTCCTCTGCAAGATAATAGTTTTCAACACATTCAAAATAATGAACAGGAAACAAAAGCCTGCTAAAAACTAACCGCCAAAAAAAAGAGGATAACGGAGACGCTCGGTCGTATTCTGCCAAAAAAAGCTCATCAATTGTTTGCCTTCCTGTCAGAAAATCATACCTTAAACATTCAGCAATATCTCTTCCTCCATGATCAAAAACGAAATCAACAGGCAATGAAAATGCGTTTTCCCATGTTTCTCTCGTAAAACGTTGATGACATATGGTGCCGGAATCAACCGGCAATGGTCGATCATCAAGCTCAGTATCCGCTAAATATTGGATGGCATTTTCGCCTAAGCCTAAATAATATGGAAAGGATTCAATAAATAGCTTGTCAAAGGCGTGATGAGGCTTTGAAGCAATTTGAATACTCCAAAATTGCTCCATTTGATCGATCCGCCTTGCCCATAAATTTCTCCATTGCCCAATTCGATTCGAATGAACGGGAGTAAAAGGCAGCCTTCTGCCAACTTCGTGAAAAAATGACAGCTCTTTTCCGAGAGAAGTTATATTAAGCCGCTTTGTTTGTTGAGGTATTTGAAACACAGCGTAGCGCGTTCCATTATGTTCTGCCGTAAGATCCCCATTTACAGTTAATAAAAACGAAGCAGCTTTTCTCTCGCTAGTCATAAGGAGATAACGACTCATTTCATACAGTTCATAAAGCTCCTTATGGTCAATATGTGAAACAGCAGCAATAAAACCGATATTTCTTTTTGTTTTAAACCCCTGCCATTGACCAATTGAAAAAAAGTCGAGTACATCTATTCCATAATGCTTTTTTAAAAGCTCTTTCATTCCTAGTTCCCCCTATAAATCCATTGTTCAAAAAAACACCCCAATATAAATAATGAAAAAATGCCATAAACTATAACATGTAGAAAAGCTTTTGTGTATACAATATAAAAAAGATGTTGATGCTTTTTGAAAATTTAAGCAAGAATTTATTGAAATCGGCGTCACAGCCGATTTCAGCACTTTCATATACTTGTAAAAGATAGGGTGAACGACATGGATAAAATAGAGCAAACTGCAAGAAAATGGCTGAAAGATAGAGGAGTTACACCGGATGACATCGCAGAGCTCGTCTATTTTTTACAGCAGCAATATTATCCGAACTTAACAAAGGAAGACTGTTTGCAAAACGTGGAAAGAGTTCTTTCGAAAAGAGAGGTTCAAAATGCCATTTTAACCGGAATTCAATTAGATGTTCTAGCAGAAAAGGGGGGTTTACAGGAGCCTCTTCAGTCGATCATCCAATCGGATGAAGGATTATATGGAATTGATGAAATTCTTGCATTTTCCATTGTGAATATTTACGGATCAATCGGGTTTACGAACTATGGCTATATCGATAAACAAAAGCCTGGTATACTTGCTCATTTAAACGATAAAAGCACAGGTAAGTGTCATACTTTTCTAGATGATATTGTCGGAGCCATTGCAGCGGCAGCTTCAAGCCGGCTCGCCCATCGATCCACTGATTCACAGTAGGGGCAGCGGAGCACCTATTGTGAAATCAGCTGGAAAAGAAAAAGGCTTCATCATAGCACATGCCATTCCGAAAGGTTATTCACTGTATAAGTCGGTTGTATTTCTTTGTGTTTTAAGTGTTCTTTCGTTGTTACGCCTGTATGCACAAGAAGGGTGTCCATCCCTGATTGGATACCTGCCTTAATATCCGTCTCGTAATTATCTCCGACAAGAAGCGTTTCTTCTTTTTTCGTTTTCAGCATTTTCAGCCCTTGCTCTACAATAATTTTTTCAGGTTTTCCGATAAAAATCGGCTGAACATTTGTAGATACTGAAATGACCGATGTAATGGCGCCATTGCCTGGAAGCAGTCCTCGCTCAGTCGGCAGAGCAGTATCCCCGTTTGTTGAAATAAATGTTGCACCTGCGCGAACCGCTAAACAGGCCTTGGCAAGCTTTTCATAATTGATGTTTCGGTCAATACCCACAACGACAAAATCCGGATTTTCATCGACGAAGCGAAAACCTTTTTCCTCCAAGGCCTTTCGCAGCCCCTCTTCTCCGATTACATATATAGAAGCATTTTGTTTTCTTTCCCAAATAAAGTTGGCTGTGGCAATGCTTGAAGTTAAAATTTGATGCTCTTCCGCCGGAATGCCGAGACTGATTAGTTTTTCAGCTACTTGCTTCGGAGTTTTAGAAGAATTGTTTGTCATAAATAAGTACGAAATTCCTTTTTCCTTCAGTTTTTTAACAAATTCTTCAGCTTCTTCAATTTTTTCTGTACCCCGATACATGGTGCCGTCTAAATCGATGAAATATCCTTTATATTTCTTCAATTTTTTTTCACTCCTTCAATCAATCCATTACGGCTTAAAAGCTGTAACTGGTCCAAGTTCATCTTCCAAGTAGGTTCGAACACGATGGCAAAAATTTCTCAAAACTTGTAAATGGGTTGATACTGAATCATACAGTTCTTCATGCCGTATGTTTAAATAATCTTGAACGAGCATTTTTCTGTAGGAAATTAATTTTTTTAATCCTTCCGCATCCCTGCTGTCAACGACAGATTCATCTTCTAAAATGTCAATAATGTCTTCATAGCTGCCCGGGTCCCGCATAATAAAACCGTCAATAATTCCGTTTCCGATATCTAAAATCGCCTCAATCAACAATTGGGCAATCCGCTCCAACGCTTTTTTTTCAACATCAGACTCCCACTGTTGATGGCCTTCAAACATGGATACAAGATCTTCTACAAATTTTACAGTATCTTCAATCTTTTTTCTGTCCACAAAATACATATGATTTCTTTCCTTTCTTAAGGTTTTTGTATCCGTTTTTTATTTTACCATACTCGACCATTTGAACTACCTACTACTTTACACACTTTTGAGTTTTTTAAAGCAGAGACACTAAATCCTCTCGTTAGACGGATCGATTTTGGCAAACAGAGCTGATGTTTCTAAAATTTGGATTTCGTGATTGAGCAGGCGTAAGCTTTCCGCGGTTTGATACATCTTGCATGCCGGGTAGAATCCGCTTAGATTTTTTCAATTTAGTAAAGAAATTCCTAAACGCGCACAAAAAATTGCTTTTACAGATGACGATTTTTCATGACAAGCAGAGGAGGATTTTGAATATGACTTTCGTGCCGATTCATGATATGTTTCTCCAATTAACTTCCCATTCGATACAGAAATCATGGGCTGATTGGCAGCAGATGTGCGGGCTGATAAAAAAATTGTGTTATTTTGCTTCTATTTCAACAGAAAAATCGCTATGCGAATCGAAGCAGAGGTAAGTTTTCTCACAAATTTGCGATAAATCGTTGTGAATGCATCATCTTATGCTACAATGCAATTATAAGAAACGGAGGTAATGAATCATGGCCGAACGCTTTTTTTTGTATGATGAAACCGTCGAGACAAAAACAAGATTTGTTAGCTTTATGGGAGAAAATCAACGCTTTGATTTAGCCATTATTCAATCGGACCGCTATTACGGAAAATATCTTGTACTAAATTTGCAAAGCAACCGGTTTGCGATCATTGGGGAAGATGATCTTAAAGAACCGGGGTATTTAGAAGATGTTTATCAATTAAATGATGAAAACGCAAAAGAGCTTCGGGAGTTTTTATATGAGATCGTCTAATGAATAAATTACCTTCCATGAGGAACGATAATGGTAAAATCATGGACAGGTGAACAAAATGGACAAACAAAATGAATATACTGATTTTTCAGTAGTGGAAACAATGCGAAACTATATTATCCCGGAGGATATGCCGGAAGGCGCCTACGGAGCTCCGCGGGGAAAGGATGAACCTGTGGAGAATAAAAGCACACCTTGGGAAGAAGGTCAGCGTCCATACAGCAGTTTTAACTATGAATTCAAATCCTTGCATCAGAATTTGCCGAGACAATTTCCGGGCAGTCATCCTCCTCATGATGAACCTGATAAAAATGAAGAAGACCCGTATGAAATAAAGTAATCAGGACGGCTGTATGCCGTCCTGATTACTTTTTCACACCCAGATGTTTTTGCATCTGGCGTTTATTTTTTTATTTTCTTTAATACAAAATAAGCACAGCCGAAATTGCAATATTCATACAAATATTCATCTAATGAGCTGATTTTCGTATCATGTGTTGCTTTTTGGTTTTGATCATCAAAAAATCCTCTCAGCCGCAATTGGCTATATCCCCAATCGCCGACAATATAATCATATTTGTTTAAAATTTCACTGTACCTTGCTTTAAAAGCCTCTTCATTAAAACCATTTTTAAAATCTTTTATAAGCTCGTATGTTTGATTAAAAATTGTGATCATTTACAAATTCACCCTCTTCCATATGTTTATCATAAACAAATGATTTCCCTCCATCAATTGCCTGACAACAATTTTTTAAAAGCGGCAATCCTAAAATTATAAGGAGGTGCTGAAATGAAAAAAAGGCTTTTTACTCCTTTTATCATAGCTGCGCTTGCAGCCAGCGGGTGCCAATATGATCAAGAAGGAAAAGGTCTATATAATGAAAACGGGAATACGGTAAACGTGGCAGAAAGAAATGATAATTATAACAGCAATAAAGATTCAGACAGCTTTGGATATGTCCGGCATCAAAAAAGTCCAACAGCCGGAATAGAGAAAGCCACAGTAAAAACTCCTGTCATCAATCGGGAACAATTAGCAGACGTAATCGGAAGGCTTGCCGTCCAGCTTCCAAATGTTCATGATGCTGCTACGCTCGTAACAGATGAAGAAGTTCTTATAGCGTATAAAACCGATTCAAACAACAAATTTGAAACAGCTGACCAAGTGAAAAAGACAGCTGCATCCATTGTTCCGCGTTATTTTCATATTTATGTAACCGATAATCCTAATCTGTTTAATGAAATCGAATCATACAGCACTCTTGATGGAGAGTCTCCAAATATTAACCGCAATTTAAACCAGACCATTCAGCGCATGTTAAAGTCTCCCCAAGGAAGAAAATTGAATGCTGGTGAAAATGCAAATGGCGAAGGATTCGGAGAAATGAACGAAAGTATTGATCACGACATAAAAGATCAATGAAATAAGCGTTGATGCATAGGTGAATTTTTTAGAGGTTATTTACCTATTTTTATTAAAACGGGCCGTCAAGAAATTCTTGACGGCTCTGTGGCTTTAAGCTTTTGCCTGCCGCTGTTTGGCTGCCTCATTTACTTGTTCATCAGCATGATAAGACGAACGGACTAACGGACCTGCCTCGCAATGGCTGAATCCTTTTGACAAAGCAATTTCTTTTAATTCTGCAAATTCATCTGGATGGTAAAATTTTTGAACTTTTAAATGTTTTTTCGTAGGCTGCAAATATTGTCCGATTGTGATGATGTCAACATGATTTGCACGAAGGTCGTCCATCGCTTCGATAATTTCTTCTTTCGTTTCCCCAAGCCCGATCATAATGCTTGATTTTGTCGGAATATCCGGATTGATTTCTTTTGCTCTCCGCAAAAACTCCAAAGAACGTTCATAGGTTGCACGAGCGCGAACCCTTGGGGTTAAGCGCCGAACAGTTTCAATATTATGGTTTAAAATATCAGGTTTAGCATCCATTAATGTTTTTAAATTTTCGTACACTCCGCCCATGTCAGATGGAAGAACTTCTATTGTAGTAAATGGATTTTTTTTGCGCACAGCACGAACCGTTTCAGCAAAAACGGCTGCTCCGCCATCTTTCAAATCATCACGGGCAACTGCAGTGATGACAACATGCTTTAAGTTCATAATGCGGACGGAATCCGCTACACGCTCCGGCTCTTGCCAATCAAGCTCGGTTGGCAGTCCTGTTTTCACTGCACAGAAGCGGCATGCGCGTGTACAAACGCTTCCTAAAATCATAAATGTTGCCGTTCTTCTCACTGCCCAGCATTCATGAATATTGGGGCATTTCGCTTCTTCACAAACCGTATGAAGCTTTTGCTCGCGCATCAATTTTTTTAACCCTGTGTAATTCTCGTTTGTATTTAATTTTATTTTAAGCCATTCAGGTTTTCGTAAACTTTCTTCTTTTTGAGCCATTTTTCATCATCTCCAATATGTAATCATTAAAAAAATAAAGATGATACACTATAGTCAATTTAACATAATGAAAGATATTGGACAAGAAAAAGGAATTTTATATTCCTTCAATTTCCAGCCATTGAAACTTTACTTTTTTCTTACACTAAGACATGACATGATGGAAAGGAGTTTATCAATTGTGGTTCTCAGAAAAATGTTATTATTGGCTGCACTTTTATCTTTATTTTCCAGCCATGCCAATGCGTCCAGTCAATTAACTGAACAACAAATAAATCATTTGCGAATGAGCCTGTATAAAAAGGTGGAAGCCATCACCCAGATTCCTTGGTATGTATTGGCTGCGTGCGACCAATACGAACGAAACGTCAGAAAAATAAAAAATGATATCCCAAAACAAAAAGGAGTTATTGGCATTTACATTCCTCCTGATAAATGGGCTGGGACAGCCAATCCGAATTTGAACGACCAAAATCCGGTTAGCATTCAGCTGTTCGGGGGAATCGGAATGGATGGAAACGGCGACGGCAAAGCGCAAATGGATCATGATGAAGATGTCTTATATAGTTTTGCACATTTTTTATCAAAATATGGTAATGATATAGAAAATTTAAAAATTGGTTTATGGTCTTATTATCACCGTGATAAAACGGTCGGAATTATTTTAGGTCATATGAAATTGTTCAAACATTTCGGGCATCTGCAATTAAACGAGCATGCTTTTCCTCTTCCCGTCAGAACTGATTACAGCTACCGTGACACATGGGGAGATGCGCGCGGATGGGGCGGCCGGAGAATTCATGAAGGCACAGATATATTTGCACATTATGGCGTACCGGTTCGTTCCACTTGCTACGGAATTGTCGAAATGAAAGGCTGGAATCGCTATGGGGGCTGGAGAATCGGTATTCGGGACATTCAGAATACGTACCATTATTTTGCACATTTAAACGGCTTTGCCAAAGACATTCACGTTGGACAAATCGTAAAACCGGGGCAAATCATCGGTTCTGTCGGAAGCAGCGGCTACGGCCCTCCAGGAACATCTGGCAAATTCCCGCCGCACTTGCATTACGGGATGTATAAAGACAACGGTAAAACCGAGTGGTCTTTTGACCCTTATCCGCATTTAAAACTATGGGAACGGCTTGAATGGCAAAAAGAAAAAAAATAAAGAGCCCGCACCAACTCAGGAACGGGCTCTTTATGAATCAATTTTATGTTTTTTACTCGACTGAATGGCAATTGCTTGCGGCTATATCGCTGATCAAATGATAGAAAATACTTTTTCATGTCTGTTGAAAAATCCATTAAGGAATACATCTTATTTAAATTCATATATGGTACGTTTTGGAAACTTCTTTCATCTGTACACTATAGATGAGCAATAATCATTCTTTTATAAAAAGATAATGGTTGTTTTTTATTTTTCTACCATTTTCAATAGTGCTTCTTTGCCTGTCATCCCTGCCTTAATGCCAATTGCCTCCGCTTCTGTTGTGACTGATTCCAATGGGGCTTCAAGAAGCTGCTCAATTGTCCTCACTCCGACAGCGCGGCCGGCAATAATTTTTCTCTCTTTTAATTTTTCATTCAATAAGGCTACATCAAGCGCACCGCACATAATATAACCTTTTTCGGCTGTAACAGCCATGAAATTCGTTTTTGGCAGCTGAATGGTAATGGCGGTAAATTGATGATCACCAATTTTAACCGGCGATACAGATACCATAAAATACCCTCCTTCCCTACTTCACTTTATGAAAGGAAAGGAGATGTTGACAAAAATTTATTGATGGATTTGCAGGAACTGTTTCGATAATTTCCAAGCAAGTACATCTCTTAGCAATTCAGGCATGAAGTATATTTTATTCTTTACACGGCTTAATTGCGGATATAATGGACCTAATGTAAACATATCAATAGTTGCCACTGCATACACATGATTTTGATCAAGATGTTTTCCATTTACAAAGATCTTTTTCACATGTTCCTTGCCATCTTCCAACGTTTCCATGACCGTTTCAATGCCGTCAAAAACCATACGCCCCATTACTTTGCCTCTGAAGCCTAATCCTTTAAGCTTCAATTGCTCCATTTCTTTTGTCCGTGCTTGTAAAATAACTTCTTTTAATTGATCGCCTTGAACCATGATTTTACAAGGATTAATCGGATGAGGACAAATCCGGTGCAAATCGCCTTTTGTGACGAGTCCTTTCGGAAGCGATTCAAGCAATACTCCGGCATTCACCATGGAAACTTCCCCATCGCACCATTCTTTTAAAGCGGAAGCCAACAGCTTTGCAAATGGTGAATCTGAAAACCAATCAATCCGTAATTCTTCTTTTAATTCCACAACAGCTTCGTTAAGTTTTTGAGCACTTTCAGCTTTTTTTTGATCAAGCCACTTTATGGTAAAAACATCTTCTTTTTCAATCGTTTTCGTTTCAATAATCTCCGCTTTTTTATTTACCAGCTTCTTTTGAGCAGAGTCGATCTTAAGTTCAATATGTCCAAGCCACTGTCCAAACTTTCCTGCTCCCGCCAAAAGCGTATTGCCTACAAGCTTTCCACGATCAAGCACATGATGTGTATGGGCTCCTAATATAACATCGATATCAGGAAATTGTTGAGCAATCCATTCATCATCGGATATTCCAAGGTGTGATAAAAGAATGATAACATCTGCTTTGCCCCGGATTTCCTCCAATGTTTCTTTTATATTTGCCATCGGTTCTGTTATCATCCACCCTAACTGACGGTAAAATTGCTCAAAGCAAACCGTTACGCCTAAAATACCGATTCGGACTCCATTTTGTAAATGTTTAATTACATAAGGCTTTGCCCATTTTGGTCTAGTACCGTCTAAGTAAAATAAATTAGACACAATGACCGGGAATTGTGCATGATTATACAGCCGATCCAATGCTTCAAAAGGAAGAGTAATTCCTTCATTATTTCCAATCGTTATTGCATCTGGAGTTAAATGATTCAGCAGCTCAACATTTGCGACTCCCCCGGTCGCTTCAGTAATTGGGTGAAAGCGATCGACGTGATCGCCGATATCGAATAAAAAAACAGTTTCGTTTTTACTTTTATGAATATGTTTTTTTGTTTTTAGATAATGAACGATTTTCGGCCAATTTTCAAAATGACTGTGCAGATCATTCGTATGATATATATGAACCGTCTCAATCAAAGTCGCTCTCTCCTTCAGTGGGATACTTTTCAAAACACTCAAATAAATCAAGCTGCCTTGGCGCTAAATCATGATATGTAATTCCTAACTTTTTCATCAGTTCTTTTCCATTGTCCGCCGCGTCTCCGCCCGAGTTGTTGTTGAAAATGAGATAGAGATCTTTAGTTTGCTTTTTCAGCATTTTTATGTGTCCTTTCCATTCATCAAGCTCTTGTTCATTATATCTATATAAATATCGTACTTCACGCCAATTCCCTTCTTTTGGCCTCAGCCATCCATGAACATTTCGTCCATGAAATCTTACCAAGGTCTTTTCTCTATTCGTGCAATATAATACGGTCGGAACTGAATTTTCCCCTGCCTGCGGCTCATCACAAATGGTGTGAATCCACCCTTCCTTCTCCATGAATTGAAGCGTTTTTTCATAATATGTAGGAAGGAACCAGGAGCGGTGGCGAAATTCTAGTGCACAAGGGGCATCCTTCATTTGCTCTTTGCACCATCGCAAGAAATCAACATTTTCTCTTTTGCAGTGAAACCAAGGGGGAAATTGAAAAAGAACCATTGCCAATTTATTCGCTTCTTGAAAGGGCTGAATCATTTTATAAAAAGCAGCGAACATTTCTGAGCGGCTTTCGAAAGATCCTAAGCCTGTTTCGTGTCCAGTCATTCCTTTATACGCCTTTACAATGAATTGAAAATTTTGGGGCGTCTCGTTCACCCATTTTCGAACGTTTTTCTCAGGCTGTATCGAATAAAAAGTGGAATCGACCTCAACAACAGGAAAATGTCCTGCATAAATCGTTAATTTATCATTCGATGATGTTCCGGATGGATAGAGAGAATCATGATCTCCCCAACCTGTCAAGCCTATGTAAATCATTTCTTACTCCTATCAATGTAGTCTTTATATACTCATCATAATACAGCATCGAAAAAGATTCACGATTTAAGCACTTTTTTGTTATAAAAGGCTGGCAGTATTTTTGGACATTGTATTTATAACAACAATAAAAATAAAGAGTTTTGCAACAAAAAAGTTCAAATATCTCATCCTGTACAGTTGCTGATCGAAGAAACAGGTAAAGTAAAGATGTTATAAGGATCTATGATCAGGAAATAATTCACAGATTCATCATTTACAACTTGAAAAAGCTGATGCTGCCAATTGGACTACTTCAGATAGAAAAATTACAGAAAATGGTATAATAAACATATAAGAGCACAGTTTGGCCAAATGATAAAATACACCGTATTCTACAATTTTAGTAACCTCATACAACTGTAAAAGGATTTCCATAGAAAGATTGTTAGTCCTTGCTGGATGAATGATAAAAGGAGTGATAGCCACAACATGTCAGTACGAATCAAAATGACTTTAGATGCTTTGAATAAAAGACTAGATGAAAAGAATATGCTGGTTGTTCAAAATGAAGAAGGATTTTTAGGAAAACTACAATTTCGTTTCAATCCCCCTGCAACAGAAGAAGAAATCAAGAAGCTGCCTTTTAATATTCCTAGTGACTATGAAGACTTTCTGAAAATATGTAATGGTGCTACATTATTTGATGATCCTGAAAACGGAGGTGGACTGCAATTATTATCTGTCGAAGAGATACTAGAGGATTATCAATATATTGATTATCCTCCAGATTGGTTTCCTATTGGATATGGCTACGATGGCTGCCGGCTCATTATAGCTTTAGCTCCCGAAAGAAAAGGATATCTTTATTGGCTTGACAACGGCGGAAGTTTGGACGATCCGTTTGGGTTTCTAAACCTGACTTTTGAAAAATGGTTTGATTACTTTATAGTAGCCCAAGGTAGTAAGTTTTGGGAATGGATATGGGATTTTAATAGGTAAATTATCGCTTAGGGCTAAATATATTTTGATCGTATAAATAAGTTTGCTTCTTCTTTATGAAAGGGTCTCATTAAAAAGGATGCGGCTTCAGAAAATGACGCGCAATACAAATGTATTAAGGTGGTTGTGTTGAAGATCGTGAAAGAAGCCGTGATTGTTTCTCTTGCACTCCATAATTATATATTTTAGGAACAGTTATATTTGGCCAACATCTTATACTCCTAATATGATGAATTTTTATTAGGAGATGAAATTACTGCAAATAATATAGCATTTGGTTTTATCAATCCATTATTTTTCTTGTTATCTTTTATTCTCCTTGCAGTGATTTGCGGCTCGGTTTTATTTTGGTATGAGAAGATGTTCAAGCCTCATAGAAAAACGTAAGCCATCATTTATGGTGTTCTAGAGGAGAGGGGCAAGGGAAATTTTAAAGCCTTCTGATTCTTCTTTCTCACAGCCACTATTGGCATTGGGGAAAAGCTGTTATGCAATGTAAACTTTAGAAATAGTCCGGTGAGTGACGTTTCCTGCTTGTGACCGCCACAGAAGTGTGCAAACATGCAAACTCCCTGTTTTTTCTTTACATGATGCTCTCCTTTAGCTGGAGCGAAAGATTAAGATACTAAAGTATAAAAATAACCGCTGACACATATCTCCATGTGACCAAGAAAATTGAGACGAGGCACTGGAGTTGTATTAACGGTATACAAACATGAATATCTAATTTTTGTGGGTGAATTGTGGGTCTGTCCAGAAAGTCAAATCCCCATTGAAAACAAAAAATTATAAACACCGATATATCAACTTTTCTAAAACATTAATGGGGGCGTCAATAAGCCGTAAAAACGACTTATTAGACACCCCCTTAGTATTATAAGGATTATCCAATACTTCCTTCCATTTCAAACTTGATGAGGCGGTTCATTTCAACGGCGTATTCCATTGGCAGCTCTTTTGTGAATGGTTCAATGAATCCCATGACGATCATTTCGGTTGCTTCCTCTTCAGAAATGCCGCGGCTCATGAGATAAAACAGCTGCTCTTCAGATACTTTCGATACTTTTGCTTCATGTTCCAAAGATATATTATCGTTTAAGATTTCATTATATGGAATCGTGTCGGAAGTTGATTGGTTATCCATGATTAATGTGTCGCATTCAATGTTTGCACGTGCTCCATCTGCTTTCCGACCAAAATGGACAATACCTCGGTACGTTACTTTTCCACCTTGTTTCGAGATCGATTTCGAAACAATCGTAGATGAAGTATTCGGCGCTAAATGAAGCATTTTCGCTCCTGCATCTTGATGTTGACCTTTACCGGCAAGGGCAATGGACAATGTCATGCCGCGTGCACCTTCACCTTTCAAAACGACTGCAGGATATTTCATAGTTAATTTCGAACCGATGTTTCCGTCAATCCATTCCATTGTTGCATTTTCTTCACAAACCGCACGTTTCGTTACTAAGTTATACACATTGTTTGCCCAGTTTTGAATCGTTGTATAGCGGCAATAGGCTCCCTTTTTCACAATGATTTCTACAACAGCACTGTGCAGCGAGTTAGTTGTGTAGACAGGCGCCGTACATCCTTCAACATAATGAACGTGGGCACCTTCATCAACTATAATTAACGTCCGTTCAAATTGTCCCATGTTTTCTGAATTAATTCGGAAATATGCTTGCAAAGGCGTATCAACTTTTACTCCAGGCGGAACGTAAATAAATGAACCCCCTGACCAAACTGCAGAGTTTAAAGCGGCAAATTTGTTATCAGTCGGCGGAACGACCGTCGCCCAATATTTTTTAAAGATGTCCTCGTTTTCTTTTAAGGCGCTGTCTGTATCTTTAAAAATGATGCCCATTTTTTCAAGGTCTTCTTTCATATTGTGATACACAACTTCTGATTCGTATTGGGCAGAAACACCTGCTAAATATTTTTGTTCCGCTTCAGGAATTCCGAGCTTATCAAAAGTGCGTTTAATTTCTTCTGGAACTTCATCCCAAGAACGTCCTGAGTGTTCAGAAGGTTTTACGTAATAAGTAATTTCATCGAAATCTAAAGCAGACAAATCGCCGCCCCATTGAGGCATTGGCATTTTATAAAAATGGTCTAAAGCTTTCAAGCGGAATTGCAGCATCCACTCAGGCTCATTTTTCATTTTCGAAATTTGTTCAACAATTTCTCTTGTCAATCCGCGTTCTGCTCGGTATATAGAAACGTCTTTATCGACAAAGCCATACTTATAATCGCCTATTTCAGGCATTTTTTTCGCCATACTTTCTCACTCCAATCTAATTTAAATTTTATCACTCGACTTCAGATCGCACACCTTTTTCCATCGCTTTCCAGGCAAGCGTTGCACATTTGATTCGAGCTGGAAATTTTGAAACGCCTTGCAATGCTTCAATATCTCCTAAATCAATATCATCATCGTATTCCTTGCCTTGCATCATATCGGAGAAGATTTTAGAAAGCTTAAGAGCATTTTCAATCGTTTGTCCTTTGATCGCTTCGGTCATCATGGATGCCGATGACATCGAAATGGAGCAGCCTTCCCCTTCAAACTTCGCATCGATGACTTTTCCATCCTCAATTTTCATTGTCAAATGAATTCTATCACCGCAGGTTGGATTGTTCATGTCAACCGTAACGCTGTCTTGAAGAGAGCCTTTATTTCTAGGATTTTTATAGTGATCCATAATGACTTGACGATACAATGTGTCAAGATTATCAAATGACATTGCCGAAATACTCCTTTGTTTTTTGAATTGCGCGAATGAATAAATCAATTTCTTCTTCAGTATTATATAGATAAAAGCTCGCCCGTGCTGTCGCTGATACTTCTAAGCATTTCATCAATGGCTGGGCGCAATGGTGCCCGGCTCGGATCGCAATACCTTCCGCATCCAGAACAGTTGCCACGTCGTGAGGATGAATGCCTTCGAGGTTGAAGGTAACGAGCCCAGCCCGTTCTTTCGGTCCGTAAATTGTCATGCCTTCAATATTTGAGCATTGCTCCAATGCATATTGGGCAAGTCTATGTTCATGATTGAAAATATTCTCAAGTCCAATTTCTTCTAAAAAGTCAATTGCTGCGGCTAATCCAACTGCTCCGGCAATAATTGGTGTACCAGCTTCAAATTTCCATGGGAGCTCCTTCCATGTAGATTCATATAAACCGACAAAATCAATCATCTCTCCGCCGGTTTCAACCGGTTCCATATTTTCGAGCAGCTCTTTTTTTCCGTATAGAACACCGATTCCTGTCGGAGCACACATTTTATGTCCCGAGAAAGCAAGAAAATCACAATTTAAATCTTGAACATCAATTTTCATATGTGGTGCTCCTTGAGCAGCATCTACGACAAGAACAGCTCCGTTTTGATGAGCAATTTCGCCTATTTCTTTTACTGGATTGATCGTGCCAAGAACATTGGATACGAGCGCAATCGAAACAATTTTCGTATTGGCTGTAATCGTATTTCGAACATCACTTAACGAGATAGTTCCGTCTTCTTTTAGTGGTATATATTTTAACGTAGCTCCTGTTTCTTTTGCAACTTGCTGCCATGGAATTAAATTGGCATGATGCTCCATGTACGTAATGACAATTTCATCGCCTTCATTTAAATTGGCCCTTCCATAGCTCTGTGCCACCATATTTAGTCCTGTTGTTGTTCCCCGTGTAAAAATAATTTCCTGGACGGATTTTGCGTTAATAAATTGACGAACTCTTTCCCGTGAACCTTCATAGGCATCTGTAGCTTTTGTACCAAGTGTATGAACACCGCGATGCACATTTGAATTGTACTCGCGGTAGTATTTTGTGATTGCATCAATGACGACATTTGGCTTTTGCGATGTTGCAGCATTATCCAAATAAACTAAATCGCGGCCGTTGACCTTTTGACTAAGGATCGGGAACTGTTTGCGAATTTCTTTAATATCCATTACCGAACTTTCCTTTCAATAACCTCTGTCAATTGGTTTTTTACACTTTCAATCGGCATTTGTCTTACAACAGGATCTAAAAATCCATGAATAATTAATCGCTCAGCCTCCGATTTTGAAATTCCTCTGCTCATTAAATAGTAGAGCTGAATCGGGTCAACACGTCCCACAGATGCGGCATGGCCGGCGACAACATCATCTTCATCAATGAGCAAAATCGGATTTGCGTCTCCTCTTGCCTTTTCACTTAACATTAAAACGCGGGATTCCTGCTCAGCATTTGATTTCGATGCACCGTGCTCAATTTTGCCGATGCCGTTAAAAATGGACGTCGCACTGTCTTTCATAACACCATGTTTTAAAATGTTGCCTTCGGTATGTTTGCCAAAGTGAACGACCTTCGTCGTAAAGTTTTGAATCTGGCTTCCTCTCCCAACAACAACTGTTTTTGTATCGCCTATAGAACCGTCTCCGACAAGATTTGTTGTGTTTTCAGAAATCGTATTGCCGTCATTCATTAATCCTAATGCCCAAAGAATTTTTGCATCGCGTCCAGCAACCCCGCGGCGGTTCACATATGTTGTGATGTTTTCAGTCAGATTGTCAACCGCACCGTAAGAAACTTTCGCATTAGTATTGGCGATAACTTCGGTAATTAAATTAAACACAGCACCCTCTGTTTCGGTGGTCGAGATGTAGTTTTCGACATACGTAACAGAACTATTATCATCCGCAACGATGATCACATGATTAAACAAATTGGCTTCAGGGTTTTCATGTATAAAAACCGCCTGAAGAGGCTTTTCCACTTCTACATTTTTCGGCACATACACAAAGACCCCGCCGTTTAAATAGGCTGCATGCAAAGCTGTCAGCCGATGTTCATCAATTTTTACTCCATCTTTCATAAAATATTGCTTAAGCAAGTCTCCGTGTTCCTTCGCAGCCGTGTGAATGTCAGTAAAAATAACTCCTTTTTCTTTCAAATCTTCAGAGACTGTCAAAAAGGCAGGTGTATTGTCACGTTGTATATAAAGATTTTTATGTTCTTCATCTGCCTCAATAAGCGTTTTTACTTCTTCCGGCAGCTCATCAAGAGAAGATAGAGTGCTGCTGGAAACGACATGTTTAGAAAACTGTGAGAAATTCCATTTGTCGATTTTGGTTTTATCCGGCTTTGGCAATGGAAGCTCTTCAGCTTTTGCAAGAGCAAGCAAGCGAAGATCTTTCAGCCAGTCCGGTTCTCCTAACTGTTTGGAGAAATTTTCTATATATTTCTGGTCAAACGGTAGTTTCGTTTCTACAGTCATTTTGATCCTCCTAACGCTTACGCTTCTTGCCCTACTGTTTCGTCTTCGATGCCTAATTCCTTTTTAATCCAGTCATATCCTTCTGCTTCAAGACGCTGAGCTAGTTCTGCTCCGCCGGATTTCACGATTCTTCCTTGCATCATAACATGAACAAAATCTGGTGTAATATAGTTTAACAGACGTTGATAGTGTGTAATAATCAGGCAGCCAAACTCAGGGCTCCGCATTTCGTTGATACCTTTGGAAACAATTTTCAACGCATCAATATCTAAGCCTGAATCAATTTCGTCCAAGATGGCAATCTTAGGCTCAAGCATCATTAATTGAAGTATTTCATTCCGTTTTTTCTCACCGCCCGAGAATCCTTCATTTAAATATCGCTGCGCCATCCCTTGATCCATTTCAAGAAATTCCATTTTTTCATCCATTTTGCGAATAAATTTCATTAAAGAAATTTCGTTGCCTTCGCCTCGGCGGGCGTTGATAGCTGAACGCAAGAAATCAGCATTTGTGACTCCGCTGATCTCACTTGGATATTGCATGGCAAGAAAAAGTCCTGCACGCGCACGCTCATCTACTTCCATCTCAAGCACATCTTGTCCGTCGAGGGTTATGGATCCTTGTGTCACTTCATATTTTGGATGTCCCATGATCGCGGAGGAAAGAGTTGATTTTCCTGTTCCGTTCGGCCCCATGATCGCATGAATTTCTCCGCCTTTTATTTCAAGGTTCACACCTTTTAAAATTTCTTTCCCTTCTACGGAAACATGCAAATCTTTAATCGTTAATGTAGATCCTGACATAACCAATACCTCCATTAATCTATAGGTCAAATATTAATATCATTCTCAATTTATTCTCATTATTATTTTATAACAAATTAAAAGTGAATACAACCTTTTAATATCTCACAACATTATTCATATTACCAAATTTTTAGGAACAAAGTATATAGTCATCTTAGTATCATTCAAACAAACTTGTTGTATGTATTCAATAAAAAGAAAAACCAGTCTTTGCCGACTGGCTGATTTAGTTTAGCGTAGACAAAAACAATTTCCCTTTCAGATTAGCTGTTACAATTTGGCTGCTGCGGTAATTTCGTTCTCTTTTTCTTTCAACCTTCATTCGCTTCTTATGTGTTCTCCTATATTCGTTATATCCCATTCCGTGAAATTGATGCATTGCTTTTTCCATTTCAGACGTAAATTTAATGTCTATCATTTCTTGGTTTAAATAAATAATGAACCAATCCTTTCATTTTTTATACAATTTAATGTTAGCAATGATTGCAACTTGAAAGCAACCTGCTGTATCGCTGATTAAAACAGCTTAAAACCCATTTTAAGCCAATGAGAAAGGATTAAAGGTTCAATCTTACAAATGCTCAAAAATACTGAAAATTACATCTTTATTTGTTTTTCATGCAAAACATTCCGTTCTAAATGCGGCCGCTAAGCTCATCACAAGTCCTTCTTCGAAAGATGGTGCAAATCCTGCTGCTTCATATATTTCCTTTCGGCTGCATTCCCGCTGGAGAGAAAAAATACAATATTCATCTTGCATTTGACAATGATCTTTCATGCTATTGATAGCTCAACCTTTTTGAAACAAGCAATTGTAAAATTATGTTGAGTAAATGCCCCATTCCCTTTCTTATGTTCTGCTGAAGCGCTTAATTGAAATGAACAGCACTTTCTATTTGCTTTTTTGGCGGCATAAATTTCACCTAAGTTCGTACATTTTCTCAAATGAAATTTTGTCCAAACAATACCAGCTCAGCTTGGTCCAAAAAAAGAAGCTGCGCGTAAATATGCACAGCTTCCCAATTGATTATTCAGCAGGAATAACGGAGCCTTGATAATTTGTTTGAATAAATTCTTTAATTTCATCTGATTGTAACACTTCTACAAGAGCTTTAATTTTTTCAGAGTCTTTATCTTCACTGCGGACAGCAATGACGTTTACATACGGATTGTCTTTTGGCGATTCAAGAGCAATGGCATCTTTTGATGGGTCAAGTCCTGCATCCAGAGCAAAGTTCCCGTTAATTAATACAGCGTCGCCTTCATTGTTTTCATAAGCTTTCGTCAACATTGGCGCTTCGATGTCTGTTTTGAATTTCAAATTCTTTTTGTTTTCTGCTATGTCATCAACTGTCGCTTTCGTTTTATCAACGCCATCTTTCAGCTTAATTAAACCTTTTTCCTCCAGCATTGACAGCATGCGTCCATGGTCAGCAACTGAGTTACTCATGATAATAGTAGCTCCATCCGGAAGCTCCTCTAAAGATTTATATTTTTTTGAATATACGCCAATTGGCTCAATATGAATTCCGCCGGCATTGACAAAATCATATCCATGTTCTTGTTTCTGTGCTTCAAGGTAAGGGATATGCTGGAAGTAGTTTGCATCAATATCCTTTTCCGCTAAAGCTTTATTCGGCAATACATAATCAGTGAATTCTTCAATTTCCAATTTATATCCTTTTTTCTCAAGAAGCGGTTTTGCTTCTTCTAAAATTTCTGCATGTGGAACAGGAGATGCGCCAACTTTAATTACTTCATTTTTCTCATTGTCAGAGCCGCCGGAGCTGCCTCCCTGATTACTTCCACCTCCGCAAGCAGAAGCAAATATCATCGTCGCACCTAAAACAGTCGCTAAAAGCCATTTTTTCATATTATTCTCCTCCTTCGTTTAACGCTTATCAATTGCTCTTGTAATCATATCGCCGATCAATTGGATGATAAATACAATAATCAATATGAGTACAGTTGCAACAAATGTTACATCACTATGATTACGCTGAAATCCTTCTAAATAGGCAAGGTTTCCAAGACCACCGGCACCAATGGCGCCTGCCATGGCTGTATAACCTACCAACGCAATTGCTGTGACAGTTATTCCTGAAACTAAAGCAGGCATCGATTCTGGAAGCAGTACCTTGAAAATAATTGTGCTCATTGTAGCTCCCATCGATTTTGCAGCTTCAATCACCCCCTTGTCAACTTCCCTCAGTGCAATTTCCACCATCCTTCCATAAAAAGGCGCAGCACCAATGATGAGTGCAGGAAGTGCAGCATTAGCACCTAAAATGGTACCAACGATTGCTTTTGTAAAAGGAAGCAGCAAAATGATCAAAATAATGAAAGGAATTGAACGGAATACATTGACAACTGCTGCAACAAACGAGTGGATAAACCGATTTTCCCACATGTTCCCCTTTGACGTTAAAAACAATAAAAGACCTAAAATAATTCCGAGAAAAAATGTAGCAAATACAGAAACAGCTGTCATATAAACCGTTTCATAAGTTGCATCAATGACTTTGTCCCATTTTACATTTGGCAACAATGTCTCAAACATTCGCAATCACCTCCAGCTCCACTTGTTGATTGCGAATAAATTCAATGGCTTGTTCAACTGTAGTTTCATCTCCATCAAAATGGATGATTAACGTTCCGTAGGATCCACTTTGAGTTTGTGAAATTTTCCCTTGCAAAATATTAACCTCTACATCGAACTCTTTAATGATTTTTGAAATCATAGGCTGCTCCGCTCTGTCTCCTACAAAGGTAAGTTTGACAACCTTTCCATGCTTGTACTTTTCAAGCAGGTAATCAATCGTTTCCATTGTTTCATCAGGTTCTGTAACTTGTTTAACAAATCGTTTTGTAATGTTAGCCTTCGGATTTCGGAAAACCGTCAACACATCACCATGTTCAACAATCTTCCCGTTTTCCATCACAGCCACTCTATGACAAATTTTTCGAATTACATGCATTTCATGGGTGATCAAAACAATCGTTAAACCTAATCGCTTGTTAATATCTACAAGCAAATCTAGGATGGAATCAGTCGTTTGAGGATCTAAAGCAGAAGTCGCCTCATCGCACAAAAGAACTTTCGGATTGTTCGCAAGAGCTCTTGCAATGCCGACTCTTTGTTTTTGTCCTCCGCTCAATTGCGAGGGATATGCATCTTCTTTTCCTTCTAAACCTACTAGTTTAATAAGTTCATCAACTCTTTTGAGCCGATCGCTTTTCTTCATGCCGGCAATTTCTAATGGAAAAGCGATGTTCTCCCGCACTGTTCTTGACCACAATAGATTAAAATGCTGAAAGATCATACTAATCTCTTTTCTGGCGGATCTCAGTTCTTTTCCTTTAATTTGGTCTATTCTTTTTCCCGCCACTTCAACTGTCCCATTTGTTGGCTTTTCAAGACCATTTAACAAGCGTATTAATGTACTCTTCCCAGCACCGCTGTATCCGATGATCCCAAAAATTTCTCCGCTCTGGATTTGAAGATCAACTTGATCGACAGCTTTTACTTGGCTATGATTCGTATGATAAATTTTTGTAACACCGTTGAGAGAAATCATGTTTACACCTTCTTTCACACATGCAGCAGCTTCGGTTTAATACTAAAAGCCTTCCTGCACAGCTGCAGAAAGGCACGATTACATTCAATTGACCTTCCTTTTTTTCAACGCAATTGTAGACAAAGCTTTATTGTACATGTGCACCCGCTATTTTTCTATTAAAACATTATTTTAAACAATACAAACTAACTGGGAGAGATTGTACCATTCAACAAACATTGTGTCAATATATTCTTTTCCGATATATTTACTCTATTTTAACCTGTTAGGCCAATAAAGACAAGACAGATTCTAATCTTAAAATATCCCGAAATCTCCCCTCAACTTTTACTGCTTTCAATTTCATTAGTTGTTGGAGCTTTAGCTGGCCTGTAATGAGCTCTTCCATTTGCTCTTCATTTCCTATAATTTTTACATCAATGGATTCGATATTTCCATCAACTCGTCTTAATCCTTCCAAATCCAATTGATAACAATAAATGCTTTGGCCAAACTCAAAAGCAATAAACATAGGATGTGCCGGAAATAAAGGCTTTAAAAAATGATGATCATTTGCCTTTTCTAATAAAAAATCAAACATTGACAACCCCCCAGCAAATATTTTATTTTACTCATTCTTTCTAGCTTTCCTTCTTCCTGCTGGGAGTTGTCGACGCTTTCTAGAAAAAACTGACATATTTCTCAGGAAATATAATTATATGGTAGAAAAACTTTTTAACTTTTGATATAAATAGTCAATAGAATGAAACGCATATATTTTTTCGGCAATTTGTCCTTTTTCAAAGATCAATAAACATGGAACACTTTCAATTTTCCATTTTTCAGCAAATTCAGGGATATAATTCAAATCTTTCGTATATATGTTTATGGAAGGAATGATTTTTTCTACAATTTCCAGCATGCTTTTAGCTAATTTACACGTCCCGCAAAAAGGTGTATATAAAAATATAATGGTTTGCTCTTCATCGCTAATCGCATCTAATTGCTCTTTTGTTATTTCAATCATTGAACACACTCCACATTTATGATAAATATCTTGCATGTACATCAATATTTGCTCTCAGCAAAACGGCGGCAATATGCTGTTCAGGTGCGGATGCAACTTGACGGTACATTTTGTCTATATATAAATGGTTGGCTTCCGGAAGCTCCCGCTTAATTTGTTTTCTCAATTTTTCTCCTGCTTCATCCGCATCGACTAAAATATAAACATCCTTGAAAAATAAGCTTTCCGCCAATTCATCGAGCTTGGACAAGCTTAACGTGCCATTTGTACAAATAATCTCAGCAGGTTCATTAATAATTTTCTCTACTTTTTTCTTATCAGACTTTCCTTCAACAATGATAACTTTCTCAATCTCTATCAGTGCCATTGTTATCACCTGCTTATAGATGCTTTTTGATATATACTTATTCTAAATGAAGTGGTTGATTCCTTCACACAAAATACTTTGATTGTCCGCACTTTTCCATTTATAAAGAAAAGGAAACCCCCTTCTCAAAGGGAGACGGGGGTTTCATATTAGTCTTCTTTTACCATTTCTTCATATTCTTCAGCTGTCATTAATTTTTCAACATCTTGAATGTCATTTGGTTCAACAACAATCATCCAAGCCTTTTCATAAGGAGATTCATTTACATATTCAGGATTGTCATCCAATTCCTCATTCACTTCAACAACTTTTCCGCTGATAGGGGCATAAAGCTCAGAAACTGTTTTCACTGATTCAACGCTTCCGAAAGGTTCGTCAGCGACTATTTCATCTCCAACTTCTGGAAGTTCAACAAATACGATGTCACCGAGTTCAGACTGCGCAAAATCAGTGATCCCAATTCTTACTTTGTCACCTTCCACCTTTACCCATTCATGCTCTTCAGAATAACGCAATTCTTTTGGTGTATTCAATGTCATTCCCTCCAATTATCATTTTTATATAAGAATTCTATTTAAATAGAATCTTTTCTAAATTTAATTTCCCCAAATCTTCTCAAATTCCTCTTCTTTAAAGCCAACGGTCACCTTTTCCCCATCGGTAACAATCGGCCGCTTAATGAGCATACCGTCTGATGCGAGCAAATCAAAGAGCTCCTCATCTGTTGCTGTTTTTACTTTTTCTTTTAAACCTAATTGACGATATTTTTGACCGCTCGTGTTAAAAAACTTTTTTAACTCCAATCCGCTCTTTTCATAAAAGGATTTTAACTCTTCTTTAGAAGGAGGATTTTCCACGATATGTATTTCACGAAAATCAATTCCGTGATCTTCCAGCCATTTTTTCGCTTTTCTGCAAGTTCCGCACTTCGGATACCAGTACATTGTTAAAGCCATTCCTTCTCACCTCCTTCATACAACACCAATAATATTTTATCATATCCGAATTGGACAAACATAATAACTTGATCAATAAATTTTTGGAGCTGTCCAGAAAGTCAAATCCCCATTGAAAACAAAAGATCATAAACACCAATATATCAACGTTTCTAAAACATTAAAGGGGGTGTCAATTAGCCGTAAAAACGACTTATTAGACACCCCTAAGTCCCGCAGCTATACTATATATTTTTCCTCTTCAATCACTCTAGCTGCAATTTGGCGTTTTTTCTTAATGACATTTACAGGGATTTGTCGCATCAATTTTTTTAGAGCAGAGAGAAGAATCCGCAAGTCGTCTCCTTCCTCGATCGCAACAATCGTTTCTTTTGCATTCGCCTCTAATTCCTGAAACGCTTCTTGCACAAACACTTGTGTATAAAGAAGCTTCTGTTTATTCTTTTCTTCTCCTGAGTTCACAATGGCCTTTTCTGTGCGCAAAATAGCGGATTCCATCGCATAAACGTTATTTACCGCATCCGCGATATTTGCAAGAATCTCTTGTTCCTGCTGCAAGGATTGGCCAAATTTTTGAGCTGCAGCACCTGCCAGCAAAAGCGTCACTCTTTTCGCTTGTTTCAACAAATATTTTTCTTGCTCCAATACGCCATCGCCGATTTCTTCCGGCATCCATGTCAACAGTTCTTTTTGAAGGCTTTGTGCTTTTTGAAGAAGAGGTAGCTCCCCTTTCATTGCTTTTTTCAAAAACATTCCCGGAACAAGCAAGCGGTTGATTTCATTCGTTCCTTCAAAAATGCGGTTAATTCTGGAGTCGCGATAGGCCCTTTCCACTTCATATTCCGCCATGTATCCGTATCCGCCATGAATTTGAACTCCTTCATCCGCTATATAATCAAGCGTTTCAGAACCGAATACTTTGTTTAATGAGCATTCGATCGCATATTCAGCAATCGATTGGGCAACAGCATTTCCATCCTTTTGCTCTTCAGGTGTTAAATAACTCATCCGGTCATCAAACAATCCAACCGTTCGATAGACTGAGCTTTCCATTGCATAAAGCTTCAGCGCCATATTGGCCAACTTTTCTTGGATTAACGGAAATTGGGCTATCGGCCGTCCAAATTGTTTCCTTTGCACCGCATATTTGACCGACAATTCGATGATGCGCTTGCAGGCTCCGATTGCCCCGACGGCTAATTTGTATCGTCCGATATTTAAAATATTGAAGGCAATTTTATGCCCTTTGCCGATTTCCCCTAAAACATTTTCTTTTGGCACTAAAACGTTGTCTAAGATCAATGTCCTTGTTGAAGAGCTTTTGATCCCCATTTTCTTTTCCTCAGGACCTGTTGAAACACCCGGAAAATCTCTTTCAACAATAAATGCTGTGAAATGTTTGCCGTCCACCTTTGCATACACGATAAAAACATCTGCAAAAGCTGAATTTGTGATCCATTGTTTTTCTCCGTTTAAAATATAATGTGTTCCTGCCTCATTTAGCTTCGCTGTAGTTTTTGCACCAAGAGCATCTGATCCTGATCCTGGTTCCGTTAATGCATATGCAGCGATTTTTTCACCGACTGCAAGGCTGGGCAAATATTTTTTCTTCTGTTCTTCATTTCCAAACAATACAATTGGAAGCGAGCCAATGCCTACATGGGCTCCAAATGTAATTGAGAAGCCCCCTGCGCGGGAAAATTGTTCTGCAATAAGAGCAGAGCTTACTTTATCAAGACCTAGTCCGGAATATTCTTCTGGAATATCTGCGGCGAGCAGACCAAGTTCGCCAGCTTGCTTGAGCAATTTCACCGAAATATCAAATTCATGGTTTTCAAGACGGTCAATAAAAGGAACAACCTCGTTCAGGACAAAATCTTCAGCTGTTTTCGCAATCATTTTATGTTCTTCTGTACAGTCTTCCGGCGTGAAGATCCGATCAAAAGGAATTTCTTCCATGATGAAGCTTCCGCCCTTTATATAGGCCTCTGTTTTGTTTGCCACCCAATATTCCCCCTTTTGGATTCATAAATAAGTTCGAAGACTCCATGTCATTTTCCATCATGTTTAGAAAACCTAACCTTTTGGTTTTTTATAGAAGCTCGAAAACTCCCGCTGCACCCATTCCGCCGCCGATACACATCGTCACCAATCCAAATTGTTCATTTCTTCTTCTCATTTCGTGGATAAGAGTTAATGTCAATTTTGCACCTGTACATCCAAGAGGATGTCCAAGAGCTATGGCACCTCCGTTTACGTTTACTTTCTCTTCGTCTAATTTGAGTTCTCTAATTACTTGAATCGCTTGTGAAGCAAATGCTTCGTTTAATTCAATGAGTCCAATATCGGAAAGTTCAAGACCCGCTAATTCAAGCGCTTTTGGCACCGCAACGACAGGACCTATTCCCATCACTTCAGGCGGCACTCCTCCTACAGCAAAAGAACGGAATTTGGCCAGCGGCTTTAGCTGAAGCTCTTCCGCTTTTTTTCGATCCATTACCATAACGGCAGCCGCTCCGTCGCTCATTTGCGAAGAATTTCCCGCCGTTACAGATCCGTTTACTGCAAATACCGGTTTTAAAGATGAAAGAACCTCTTTTGTTGTTTCTGGTCGAACCCCTTCATCTTTGCGAAATATTGTTTTTTTCTCCTGCAGCTTGTTATTAGCATCAACTGTTCGGTTCGTGATTTCTACAGGAACGATTTCTTCAGCAAATGCTTCGTTTTGAATTGCTAATGCTGCTTTTTGGTGGCTCCGCACAGCAAATTCATCTTGTTCCTCTCGACTGATATTGTATTTTTGTGCGACCTGCTCGGCTGTATGTCCCATGCTCATGTAATATTCAGGCGCTTCCTCGGCAAGCTTTGCATTTGGCCGCAATACATTTCCAGTCATTGGAACAAGACTCATTGATTCTGTTCCTCCTGCGATAATGACTTCCGCATGCCCAAGCATGATCCGTTCAGCTGCATAAGCAATAGCCTGCAGCCCTGAAGAACAAAACCTGTTAATGGTTATTCCCGGCACTGTATAGGGGAGCCCTGCCAGCGCCGCGATATTTCTTGCAATGTTTAAGCCTTGTTCTGCCTCAGGCATAGCACAACCAATAATGACATCATCAATATGTCCGTCATAGCTTCCGGCCCGCTTCAATGTTTCCTTTACTACTAATGCTCCTAAATCATCCGGTCGTATGTTGGCTAATGCCCCTTTTTTTGCTTTTCCAACCGGTGTCCTAGCACCAGCGACAATGACAGCTTCCCTCATTTTTCTAACTCCTTTCTGTCAGTTGCGCAGCGGTTTTCCTTTTAACAGCATGTGCTGCATCCTGGCTTGTGTTTTCGGTTCACCTATTAAACTTAAAAATGCTTCCCGTTCCAAATCGAGCAAATATTGTTCATCTACCTTTGTCCTGTATGGAAGCTTGCCTCCCGCAATCACATAGGCTAATTTTTTAGCAATCTTTACATCGTGCTCCGAAGCGTATCCCGATAAATAAAGATTTTGTGCCCCTAATATCATGGCGGCATATCCGGTCTCGCCAACTACCGGAATTTTTTTGCGGACAGGAGGACGGTATCCGCTTTCATATAAAAACAGCGCTTTTTGCTTCGCATCATACAGCAGGTGATCTTTATTGATGGTTATGGCGTCTGTCGGTTGAAGAAACCCGTTTTGCTGCGCTTCCTGTGCGGATTTGGACACCTTAGCCATGGCGATCGTTTCAAATGTTTTATTTGCGACCTTTTGCAAATCAATTTCAATATCATTGCCGATTTGGTCAAGAATTTTTATATACAGTTCTTTGTTTCCTCCCCCGCCCGGGATCAGTCCAACACCTGTTTCAACTAGGCCAATGTAAGTTTCCATAGCTGCTTGAATGCTTGAGGCAGGCAAACATACTTCCGCGCCGCCTCCCAATGTCATATGAAAAGGGGCCGCTACAACCGGCTTCGGACTATATTTAATTTTCATCATCGCTTGCTGGAACTTTCTTATCATCAGCTCAATTTCAAAATAATTTTCATCCTGCGCCTCCATTAACATAAACGCAAGGTTTGCGCCTACACAAAAGTGTTTTCCTTCATTGCCGATGACTAGCCCTTTATAATTTTTATCAACTTCGTCGATGGCAAAATCGATCATTTGCACAATATCATAGCCGATCGCATTGTTTTTCGAATGAAACTCGAGCAGTGCGATATCATCGCCGATATCGATTAAGCTTGCCCCGTTATTTTCTTTAATGATTGATTTTTCATTTTTCAACGATTGCACATGAATTTGTTTCATATTTGTTTGCAGCAGTCTGTACTCGCCCCGATGATAAAAATAAGTGGTGCCTTCGCTTTGCTTATAAAACGTTTCATTTCCATCCTTCAGCATTTGCTTGACCCATGCTGGCACTGTTCCGCCCTGCTGTTCAATGGTTTCAACCGATCGTTTTATCCCGATTGCATCCCACATTTCAAACGGTCCAAGCTCCCAGCCAAATCCCCACTTCATCGCTTGGTCAATGTCAACGATCGTTTCGGCAATGCTGTCCAGCTGTTCTGCGGAATAAAGAAGCGTTGGAATAAGAATTTTCCAAATAAGAGTGCCTGCACGGTCGTTCGAATAAACAACTGCTTTTAACTTCTCCCCGGTGCCTTTTTCACGTCTCGCTATTTCGATAGAATCGGCACGCAGTTTTTTTCTATTTTCATATTCCATCGTATTTACATTTAATTCTAAAATTTCTTTGCCCGTTTTTTTGTAGAATCCTTGCCCGGCTTTTGACCCAATCCAGCCGTTTTCATGCATTTTCTTCATAAAATCCGGGACACTAAAAATTTCTTTTTCTTCGCCATCCACTCTTTCATATACGTTGTTTACGACATGAAAAAACGTGTCTAAACCGACTACATCAAGTGTGTGGAATGTGGCGCTTTTTGGTCTGCCGATCAAAGGCCCTGTCACGGAATCAACTTCTCCGACAGAATAATTCCCTTTCAGCATTTCACGTACGGTTACAAGAAAACCATATGTTCCAATGCGATTGGCAATGAAATTCGGTGTATCCTTTGCGCAAACAACCCCTTTGCCAAGAACATCTTCACCAAATCTCTTCATAAATGCTACAACTTGTTCGTCAGTATCTTTTGTTGGAATAATTTCGAGCAGCTTCAAATAGCGTGGCGGGTTAAAAAAGTGAGTGCCTAAAAAATGTTTGCGGAAATCTTCTGAGCGGTTTTCTGACATCGAATGAACGGAAACTCCAGACGTGTTTGTGCTGATAATGCTGCCTGGCCGCCGCCATTTGTCCACTTTTTCAAAAACTTTCTGTTTAATATCGAGCCTTTCCACAACTGCTTCAATCACCCAATCAGCTTCAGCAATTTTCTCAATGTCATCATCAAAATTCCCGATCTCAATTCGCTCTATATTTTCTTTTGCAGTCAATGGAGCAGGGGTCTGCTTCTGCAGTCTTTGCACGGCCTTTTGAGCATAACGGTTTCGAACGATTGGATCTTTCAGCGTCAATCCTTGCTGTTTTTCTTCTGCCGTTAGTTCTGTCGGTACAATATCCAGGAGTAATACATGAATCCCGACATTCGCTAAATGTGCTGCAATTTGGGATCCCATCACTCCTGATCCGAGTACTGCAGCTTTTTTTATTTGACGCACAATTTCAAATCCCCTTTCATTTGAATGAACATTCATTCATTTTTTCTGTTTTACTAAAGTATAAAATATTTAAAATTTTTGTTCAATATTCCTGTTAAAAAATTTTTGCATAACTCTTTAAAAATTGTGGGATATTAAATTTGTACATTTTTGAAAAAGGGGGCTTTTATGATGAATCAAATGCCAACCAATATGCAAAATATGCAGCAAAATCAAATTTATAACGAACCGCCGCAAATTATTTCTGTAAAAGATCAACTATATTTAACAGATATGATGTCATGGAATTTAATTGCGATGAAAAAAGCACATTTTTTTGCTTCACAATGCCAAATTCCTGAAATTAAAGCTGAGTTGGAAAAGGTAGGAGAAATGCATCATCGCCACTATCAGCAGATATTAAATCAATTAAATGGCAATCCACAAATGCAGTAGAAAGGAGATTTATTATGCAAGCCCAGCAATCAAACAACACGAAAATCAGCAATCCGGAAACAACAGTTCAAAAAAGCCCGCAAATGAACGACCGCGACTTTATAAATGATTTGCTTGCAACTGAAAAATATATGACACAAGGTTATAGTACAGCTTTGAATGAGCTTAGCCACACCGTTTTATACGAAAATATTCAAATGATTTGCGACGAAACGCAAAAATGCCAGCGGCAGTTATTTAATGTCATGTTTAAAAATGGATGGTATTCCCTTGAGGCGTGCGACAATCAAAAAATACAACAAAGCTATCAGCAATATGCTAATTATTTGCAGCAGCAATCTCCTTACAATCAAAACATTCAATAAAAATGAACTTAAAAGTGTCTGACCCCATTCGAGCAGACAACAAATAAAGAGTTAAAGCAGCCTTATTCCGGTAAACAAGCGGAGTAAGGTTTTATTTCTTTACGGGTTGAAATGTTATTCCCAATCGATTACTGAATAGGCGATCGAATGCTCATTCCGTTCTATATGATCACTATTTATCTGCTGTTTTTAAAGTAAGAAGCATTTTGCTTTAGCACAAAAAATTTTTAACCTTTATCAGCATTCCATTGTTTCGTCCAACGTCAATGCTATGAAACCTTAAAGTTATTTTGAATGATACTATTCTGTCCGCATAAAAAATCCCCCTGCTGCTTATAAGGAGGACAACTTCAAATTTAGATCAACGTTTTCTATTATTTCTATGCTGTTCATTTAATTCTTTTATTTCATTAATAATAGCTTTCATTTGTTCTTTTGCTTCTGGAAATTTTTCATTCCAATGTTTCACTAGCGGCGGCATCGATTTTGCCATGTACGTATACAACACCCAAATTTTCACTTTTTCTTTTAATTCAGGAGACGATTTTCCAAGCAAGAGTTCGGTATACTTTTCAACAAGCGCATCAACCTGAGCTTGAAACTGGTTATCCATTTTTAATCTCTCCAATTACTTTTTTATTGTACATTCACTAACATTCGGGCATGTTCTGCACTTTTTCTCTTCATCGTCTGTCAAATAAAACAGGCAGCATGTTTTTCTTTTTCGAATATAATCATCATATTGATCAGAATATGTCTTAGGACCAAAAAATTTTTTTAATGGGTTCCGATTAAAATCCCCAAACAATTCACCTTTTGCTTCCTTCACGCAATAAATAAAATCTTCTTTTATTTTTTCATGTTTATCTTCATGCTGCCTTTCATTGAGCAATGTTTCATACATCCAAAATATATAGATCGCAACATTTTCCCAAAGAATCCATTTTGAAATTTTTGCCTCTGTTGAGACAACCTGTAAAAGACGGGTGATGTTTTCTTTAAATAATAAGGTTAACATTTCATCCCGCCATTTTTTTCTTTCTTGGGGAGCGATTGTGACTTCGTTCGATTTGAAATAAAAGCCCGGCAGCCAAAGCGGATCTTCGTCATCAGTGATCAGGACAAGATTTTTTATATCCACTTTTAAAGCTTTATCAAACATTGTCATGGTATAAAGAGCTAAAGCGGCTAAAAAAGCATATCTTTTAATAAACATTGACCCGGCTACATAAAGAGGTGCATTAAATTTAGGCTGAATATTTTTTAAAAACAGCTGCAGTTTTTCCGGTTTTAGCAGTTCCTCCATGTCAATTGATGAATCGGTTGCACGTTTTGCTTCTGAATATCGAAATTTTGACAGCACCTTTATTTCATCGAACGTCAACTTTCCCATGCCTGCATCCCTACTTTATTAATATTTCTCCCTTTTCCGAACGGAATACATAGCGGTGTTCCAAAAATCGGATCGCGAATAATTTTGCAATCCATTTCAAAAACATCTTTGACCAGTTGTACATTCATTACATCTTCCGGTTTTCCTTGTTTATAAATGTTTTTATCCTTTAATACGACGATATGATGAGCATAACGACAGGCTAAATTTAAATCGTGAAGAACCATGATGATCGTTCTTTTCTCTTTCATATTCAATTCAAATAATAAATCGAGTATTTCAATTTGATGTGTTATATCTAAATAAGTTGTTGGCTCGTCGAAAAGAATAATATCTGTATTTTGCGCCAAAGTCATGGCGATCCATGCACGCTGTTTTTGTCCTCCTGATAAAGAGTCCACTGTTCGTTCTGCCAATTCACTCATTCTAGTTGCTTCAAGCGCTCGAAAAACTAATTCTTCATCTTCCTTGGACCATTGGTTCAGCCAATTTTGATAAGGATACCGTCCTTGTTTAACAAGCTGCAAAACAGTTAATCCTTCTGGGGCTTCAGGCCCTTGCGGAAGTATAGCCAGTTTTTTTGCCACTTCCTTTGTCGGTAGCTCGGCAATGTCCTTTCCTTCCAAGAGTACTGAACCGCCTGCTGGCTTTAAAATTCTTGCCAAAGATTTTAATAAGGTCGACTTTCCACAACCGTTGCTTCCAATTAATACAGTAATTTCTCCCGTTGGAATAGTAAGATTAAGATCTTCAATAATCATATTCTGTCCATAAGCAAAAGTTAACTCATGAGTATACAATCTATGCATGCCATCACCTCCTAAATATTTCTGTGCTTCATTAACAAGTAAATAAAATAAGGAGCCCCGATCGCTGAAGTAAACACACCAGCTGGAATTTCATGCGGCAAAAAGATTGTTTTTCCCAATAAATCAGAAAGCATAACAATGAGTGCCCCGACAAAGGCTGAAATCGGCAGCATCAAACCAAAGCTTGAACCGACAAGCTTTCTTGCAATGTGAGGAGCAATAAGACCTACAAACCCTATCCCTCCTCCAAAAGCGACAGCAACAGCAGTCAAAGCGGTTCCTAGAAATAAGAGGAAAAAGCGGGTTAATTGTACCCGGTTTCCCATACCGATTGCGATCTCATCGCCAAAACTTTGAATATTGATCGTTCTTACAGTAACAACCGTTATCAAGAGAAGAATGATAGTTGCTGGAAACAAAATCTTTACTTGAGACCAGTTTGCTGCATAAACTGAGCCGGTTATCCAAATATTTGCTTGGGATGCTTGGTAAATAGGCCCTTTTATCATTAACAAAGTCGTTAATGCTTTAGTTAAAAAGGAGATTCCAATGCCGACCAACACAAGCCTGATGGCAGTCACACCGTTTTTCCACGACAATAAATAAACACAAATACCTGTAACGGCTGCTCCTATGAAAGCTGCCAAAGGCATCCAATGAATGCTTACAGTTAAAGAATGATTCTTATCGGAAAACAGCATTAAAAATAGTACAACCGCTGCCGAAGCACCGCCGGTAATTCCGATAATGTCAGGGGATGCTAAAGGGTTCCGAACTAAATTTTGCAAAATTCCGCCCGCAACAGCCAAACACATGCCGACCAAAAGGGAAATAAGAATTCTCGGAAGCCTAAATTGTTTAATAACAAGCTCGTTCGTTCCATCCCCTATTCCAAAAATTGTTTGAAAAACTTGGACAGGGCTGATCATCACTTCGCCTACACTTGCACTGACAAGGATTACGAAAAACGCTGCAAGAAAGAAAACGAACGTAAGGAAAAAGGCTTTTTTATCAATTAAAAATGAAATGACATTTCCGATCCGAAGCGAAACATATTTTTTCATGATGCACGAACCCCCTTCCTTGCAATATAAACAAAAAATGGGGTTCCAATTATCGCCGTCATGACCCCTACAGGGACTTCTTCAGGCATGACAATGAAACGGGCGCCAATATCTGCTGCAACTAGCAAAATCCCACCAAATACTGCACAGAACGGCAAAATCCATCTGTAATCATTTCCGGCCACATACTTTGCAATATGGGGCACGACTACGCCGATGAATGCAATAGGACCAGCCGCCGCAACTGCACCGCCCGCAAAAAATATGACAGCACAGGCTGCAAAAAACTTCACTGTTCCTACTTTTAGTCCTAAACTTTTCGCCACTTCTTCTCCCATTACTAAGACGTTTAATTTAGAGGCGATAAATGTACAAATAACTAATCCAATCAAAATATATGGAAGAACAGCTGTCATTACCTCCATTTTGCGGCCTTGCACAGATCCTGCAAGCCAAAATAATACTTGATCCAACGCTGCTTCATTTAAAACTAACAAACCTTGCGTAAGGGAAGAAAAAAGTGCCGCAACGGCCGCTCCTGCCAAAGTAAGCTTTACAGGCGTCAATCCATCACTACCCAATGAGCTGATCATGTACACAAGCATGGCAGCAAAAGCTGCGCCTGCAAAAGCAATCCAAGTAAACGCTTGTAAGCTGTTTACAGAAAATAAGGAAAAAGCTAGAACAATAAAAAATCCTGCACCGGCATTGATGCCAAAAACGCTTGGCGATGCAAGAGGATTTTTCGTAATAGCTTGCATCAATGCACCGGATAAAGCAAGACAAGCGCCGACTACACTCGCTATGACGGATCGAGGAAGTCGAACATTTTGTATAATAATATGTTCATTGGAACCATTAAAATGAAAAAAAGCATCCCATGCCATCTTCCAGCTTGTATCCGTATATCCATATACAATACTTGCACACATGCTGAATAATAGAAGCAAAAAGGAAAGAAAAAGTAAGATTGCTTTACGATTACTAGATAATGACAACTTCACGTCTCTCCTAACAAGTCGAACTTCTGATCCAATTGTACCAAATCATTTTGAATGTGAAAATCATTTTCAATTAATTATTGACTTTTTATTTCTCACTGATTACTATTATTAAGGAATTGAAAATCATTTTCAACTACATTTTAGGGGGGTACATAATGAAAAAAACATCAAAATTATTATTTTCCATCATTGCCATACTCATGCTGGCAGTAATTGCTGCTTGCGGCAATGGGGACAGTAAAGAAGCTTCAAAAGAAAAGAAAGAAAGCTCAACTGAAAGTCAATCATACAAAGTTGAGCATGCAATGGGAACAGCTGAAATTCCAAAAAAACCTGAACGTGTCGCCGTATTAACGAATGAAGGAACTGAAGCACTTTTAGCAATGGGATTAAAACCAGTCGGAGCCGTTCAATCTTGGCTTGGCGATCCTTGGTACGATCATATTAAAGATGAAATGAAAGACGTTGAAGTCGTTGGTACAGAAAGTGAAGTCAATGTTGAAAAAATTGCAGCTCTTCAGCCTGACTTGATTATAGGCAATAAGCTTCGCCAAGAAGCAATCTACGACAAGCTCAATCAAATAGCGCCAACAGTTTTTTCGGAAACATTAAGAGGCGACTGGCAGGAAAACTTTAAGCTATATGCAAAAGCCATCAATCGTGAAGAAGAAGGACAGAAAGTATTAGATGATTTTAATAATCATGTAGAAGAAGTAAAACAAAAATTAGGAGATCAAGTGAATCAAGAAGTTTCAGTTGTTCGTTTCATGGCTGGTGTAACGAGAATATATTGGAAAGATTCATTTTCTGGTGTGATTTTCGATCAAATTGGATTTAAACGTCCTGCTCAGCAAGAAAAATTGTTTACAGATGCAAATAAATTAGGAGATTTGGCAGTTGAAGTCGGAAAAGAACAAATTCCGGAAATGGACGGTGACATCATCTTCTATTTCACCTATGCACCGCAAGGAGATAAAGAAGCTTTGCAAGCAGAAAAAGAGTGGACAAACGATCCACTTTGGAAAAACTTAAATGCTGTTAAAAACGGAAAAGCTTACAAAGTTGACGACGCTATTTGGAACACAGCCGGCGGTGTACTTGCTGCAAACCATATGCTGGACGACTTAGAAAAATTGTTAACTCAATAAAATTGAGATGGTCGAAAAGATAATTTTTTCTTACCTTGAAAATCAGCAATATGAATAAAGCCAAAGCAACCTTACTTCAATTTTCATTGGAGTAAGGTTGTTCAGCTTTTATGGCATTTTTGTTTCGTTTAACTGCATTTTCGCTTTATTTCGGTTTATAAGACTACTTTGCATTTGTTATTTAACTTATGTTCGGGCAAGTTGTACTGGACGAATCTTCATTCATTCATTTATAAAAAGAATTCTTTTTCGTATTCAATGCCAATCAATTATTTCGTTTAAAGTTCTTTTGCCATGCATTCTCTTTTTAAGGGAAGGGTGGCTTTTCATGTTTTTAATTAATCTATTCATACGTATCGACGTTACGTGCTTCGATCATATCTAGTTCCTGCCGTTCAATTAGTTCGCCACGGACTTAATTGAATTCTTTCCCCGATCTTATTTTTGTCCATACATATACACTTTTTCAGCGATTCTTTCTCAATTCTTTTCTACCAAAAACAATATTCATTCCGATCTTTATTTTTGAACCGTTACCTTCTTCGTGACATGCTCATGTAGTCCTTCATCATTGTTGACATGAACTTGGATTTGATAAGTCCCTGGATCAGAAAATGTATATTTCGCTTCATAAGTACCTTTCTCGTCTCCTGCAGCATCTACCCAATCATGCTTTTCAGAACCGTCCTTCCAAATTTCATAACGGACGTTTGCGTTTAACAACGGAGCGTTATCTGCTTGAATTTTTGTTTGAATCAATGTTTCCGCATTCGCCTTTACATTTTCCGGCAGCTCCAATTGGATGTCTACAGATCCGTGAGAATGTTCATGAGTATGATTTGCGGTTTCTTCGTTTTCGCCCGTTGAAGCTCCATCTTTATGTAGTTCACCAATCACAATTTGTTTTTTGGGCATATTATGCTGATTTTTCGCCGTAACGTGTGATTGAACAAAAAAAACTCCATTTTCATCAAATGTGTGTTCAATCGTATATTGGCCGTCTTTTTCATGTTTTGCTTCTATCATTTTACTTTCTTCTTTTTCTCCTTCTTTCCATATTTCAAATTTTACTTCATCAGCATCTTCAACCGCTTCTCCTCCGTAGCTCACTTCAGCAGTCAACGAAACTTTTTCATGAATATTCGCATGGTCCGGCACTTTCAAATTGACTTCGAGCGGATGAACTTCGGCACTTTCTCCGCTGTTCTCTTGTTTCGTTTCATTTTGACCGCAAGCTGCAAGAAGGAAAACGGCGGCAAGCAATATAATGATTTTTTTCACAATAAATCTCCTTTCCTCAATAAAAATTAATTGAGAACTATTAAATAAAGAATAAATTTAATACATACATATTGCAACATTGCAAAGGTGAATATTTTGTGTAGGATTCATGAAATTTTTATGTGGAAGAATAATGGGTTTTGCATCTAGAAGCATTGAATCGGACGCACAAATTGAACATATCCCGATCAAATAGACAGTATAAAAAAATACCCCCCTTCTTCAGCGGCTTACAGAATAGTTGTAGAAGGAATCACTGTTAAAGAAATCATCTGATAATTCCCCCCTCCCATACAACTCAGTAGGTCTGTAAGCTGAAGAAAGAAGCACTGTCTTCGAAGATATTTTTTAACTGCTAAGAGTTTAAACTCAACTGAATAGTTTATGAACTTTTCTCCTTTTCTTGCCATAAAAAATCACCTCTTAAAGCAGTGTTGACCAAATAGGGATTTTTCAACATCTACTTTAAGGGGTGCAGTTCATAGACAGTATAGGTTTTTTTCTTACTATCTAGACAAGAGGGATCGTATCAAGTAGTGAGTATCGGTTTATATTTTCATCTCCCAGCAAAAATTCAATGTTTTCTGTTACACCATTTTCTCCGGCTGGACAATGCGGTCAAATTCTTCGGCTGACAGAAGGTTCAGTTGAACAGCTGCCTCCTTTAAAGTCAATCGTTTTTCATATGCAAGCTTTGCAATTTTCGCTGCATTTTCGTATCCAATATGAGGATTTAAAGCAGTTACGAGCATGAGCGAGTCTTGTACATATTTATCAATCACTTCTTTGTTTGCTTCAATTCCCACAGCACAGCGGTCGTTGAAGGAAATTATACTATCCGATAAAAGCCGGATCGATTGTAAAAAGTTATAAATAATAACCGGTTTGAAAACATTTAATTCAAAATTTCCTTGGCTTGCGGCAAAACCAATCGCTGCATCATTTCCCATGACTTGGACTGCCACCATCGTTAATGCTTCGCTTTGCGTCGGATTCACTTTTCCCGGCATAATGGAGCTTCCGGGCTCATTTGCTGGTATCGTGATCTCGCCAATTCCGCATCTTGGACCGCTTGCCAGCCATCTAACATCATTCGCAATTTTCATAAGATCAGCTGCCAAGGCTTTTAACGCTCCGTGTGCATGAACGATTTCATCATGGCTAGTTAGCGCATGGAATTTGTTTTCAGAGGAACGGAATGATTCATTCGTTTGCTTGCTTATTTCATCTGCTACAAGCTGTCCAAACTGAGGATCCGTATTAATTCCTGTTCCGACTGCTGTTCCGCCGATCGCCAAATCTCTTAAGTTATCCATTGCTTCGACAATCATTTTTCTGCTTTTTCTCAGCATATGTACCCATCCGCTGATTTCCTGTCCAAGCGTGAGCGGTGTTGCATCCTGCAAGTGGGTGCGGCCAATTTTCACAAGATTCTCAAACTGCTTGGATTTCTTATCAAGCGTCTCTGTCAACAAATCAATTGCCGGCAACAGCTTGTTTTTTATCGCTATTACACCTGCAATATGCATTGCTGTAGGGAATGTGTCGTTTGAGCTTTGTCCCATATTCACATCATCATTTGGATGAATTTTTAATGATTCAAACCCATTTTCTTTCAAGTATTCATTTCCTTTAAACGAAATCACTTCATTGACATTCATGTTCGACTGCGTTCCGCTTCCGGTTTGCCATACTACGAGCGGGAAATGCTCATCAAGCTTCCCTTCTATAATTTCATCGCAAACACGAACGATCGCATCTTTTTTCTCTTTTGGCAGCTTTCCTAATTTTTCATTAACAATCGCTGCACCTCTTTTTAAAATGGCAAATGCACGAATGACTTCAATCGGCATCGTTTCAGTACCGATTTTAAAATTGTTTCTGCTCCGTTCCGTCTGTGCACCCCAGTAGCGGTCTTTGGGAACTTTTACTTCTCCCAGCGTATCTCTTTCTATACGATAGTCCATTTTCTTCTTCCTCCTTTTTAAATAATCATCTATTTTAAATATACCTCTAATATTTTGTTAAAAGCAAAAAAACTCTGATAATTTTTTATAAAAATGAAGAACTTTTTTAAATCAAAAAAAAAGCGGTTTTAACCGCCCTGAACTATTGTTTTCTTATTTTGAAGTGTGCATTCAGCTGGCCTTGAATCATTTTTTTCTTATCTTCGAGCATTTTATCTCTTTCTTTTTTCAGCATTTCTTTTCTAATTTCAAACGTTTGAACGCCGTCTTCGATTTTATCTGCAATTTCCATTAATGTTTCAATATCTGAAAAGGAATATTTTCTCGTTCCTTGTTTCGTTCTTTCGGGAAAAATTAATTTTCGTTCTTCATAATATCGTATTTTTCTTGGTGATAGTCCTGTTAGTTCACTAACGATACCGATCGTAATGACTTTTTTATCCTTATATGATTCTGACATTGTTATACCTCCTTTTATAACGTTATTACGTGAAAATTTATAACATTTTCAGCCATTAACTTTATTATACAATTTTTTTTCGCATTTTTTTATTTTTGTTGTTAGATTTTCTTACATTGAATACTTAAAAATTTTTTCCTTGTTCAAATTGACAAGAAAGCAAACTATTAGTATCCTTTGTACAGATCACATTTGGGTTGGAGGAAAGGTTTATGCTACATACGAAACAAACGAATCTTGAATCTTTTTTACATCAATATAAAGATCGCGCACGTCTTCTTATTACATGCAACGACCAGCCAGGGATTGTTGCAAAAATCTCCAAAGTTTTATATGAACATGGCGCCAATATCGTCCAATCAGATCAATATTCAACAGACCCTTCAGGCGGCACTTTTTTTATGCGCGTTGAATTTGAATTGCCGGATATAGAACACAAAAAAGGCGAGCTTGAAAAAGACTTTGAGCCGATCGGAAAAGAATTGCAAATGAAATGGCAATTTTCATATATGAACCAATTAAAGCGAATGGCGATTTTCGTATCGAAACAAGATCATTGCCTTCTCGATCTTCTTTGGCGTTATCAATCAGGCGATTTTTTTTGCGAAATACCTTTGGTAATCAGCAACCATCCAGATTTGCGTGAACCAGTTGAATCGCTTGGAATTCCGTATTATTACATACCGGTCAATAAAGACAATAAGCCGGAAGCGGAAAAGCAGCAGCTTGAACTGTTGAAGAAATATAATATTGATTTCGTCGTTCTCGCCCGTTATATGCAAATTTTATCTCCAGATTTCATCAAGCATTACCGGCATCGAATTATTAACATTCATCATTCGTTCTTGCCTGCATTTGTCGGTGCAAGACCGTATGAGCGCGCATATGAACGCGGAGTCAAAATTATTGGAGCCACTTCCCATTATGTGACGGAAGATTTGGACGAAGGACCAATTATTGAACAAGGGGTTAAAGAGGTCAGCCATCGGTACAATGTTGAAGATTTAAAAAGGGTCGGAAGAACGATTGAACGCGACGTTCTCGCCCGCGCTGTACAATTGCATTTGGAAGACCGCATCATTGTTCACGGAAACAAAACGATTGTCTTTTAAAGAGAGCTAGGCTGGAAAAATTATGTCCGGCTCTTTTCGTGCGCAGCATTCAAAATAAAAAACGAAACAGCTGCATGAATTGACACCCTTTCATCGGGCAATTTATAATGCTCCCATAAGGTGAGACACATGAGCGTGATAAATAAGTTATAATGATACCATGAAAAAAAGAAACCGATATACCGCAGAATTTAAAGCTAAGGTGGTTCTTGAGGTGTTGCGTGAAGAGCAAACCGTCAATGAAATAGCCGCCAAATATGAATTAAGCCCAGTCATGGTCAGTCGTTGGAAAGCAGAATTTCTAGAACGATCCTCGATGGTCTTTGAAAAAGGCTCAAGCGAAGTGGATAAAATCCGTAAAGAATATGAGGCCAAACAAGAAAATTTAGAGAAATTGGTAGGTCAGTTAACGGTTGAAGTTGACTGGCTGAAAAAAAACTTAGACGGCACAACCAACACAATAAATTAGTTGTGCCTTTTCCATTTCTCTTCAATAGTGTTTAAATATTCATTTGGTTCTTTTTTGAATCTTCTTTGTTTTATATGCTCGCCAATACGTTGTTCCCATTTATTCGCTTCAGTTTTATATGCTGAATAATTAACATTTTTTATCATTTGTAGCCCTTCCTGTTCATTAGAGACATTTTCTACAAATACAATGTTTTCACCGTGTCGGATAATATATCGATTCCAAGTCCGACTACCTGTGATTCTTCGGTGTTTTTGCTTTATTCTTCTAAAAAAGAGTTCTAAATCATTATTCGTTCTCGGTATAAGTGGATAATCATAAAAGGTGAAAAGTCCTTTCCAAAATCCTTTACTATACTTTAATAGGTTCTCTACAAACGGTTGATCTTCTTTCCGATTGAGCTCTTTTTCCATTTGGTTTAAATATTGCTTCAATCTGTTTTCGACCCAAAAACTTGTTTTATTCTCAGAAGGTTCCATAATGGTGGTAATCCTTTTAAATCGTGTATCCCAACGTTTTACGAGTTGATAATCTTCCTTATAGTTATCCACATTTCTGACTATTCTGAACAACTTTTCAAGTAGAGGAGTCCCCTTTTTTATCCAGGCATTTTTCAATCGAATCTTTAATCGCATTCGTTCGTTCAAAAACACAAGTGCCTGGTAATTCGAATGGTGGCTTACCATCTTCTAGAAGAACGGATCGAATAGCCGCAATATAGTCACTTGCTACCTCTTCTTCTATGTTTTTAGATGGAGAATTTTCAATTTTTCTTTCAACTTCCCTTATTCCCCTTAGCTTCTTTTTGATATTCGTTTTTAGTTTTCTATCTTTTTCAACTAATGGTTTGGCTATGTCTTTAAAGTAATGAAACTGACAATATTGATACGGAATATCTGGAGCTATTTGTTCAATTGCTAAACGAATGGATTGTTGCCCATCACTGATAAAACCTTGGATTGGATAACCCCAGTCTAAAATGGGTTGAATAATACCTATCAGTTCTTGAGAAGCACTGCTTTTTAAATTATGTGCAGCTAAAATAGTACCACTAAGAACTTCACGGATGACATACAATGTTTCGTTACCTTTTTCGGGTTGGACACCATCAATAGATAAGACAAGTCCTCCATGTTCTTTCACAATATTTTCTAATGTCTCTTTCATATTTTCTTTAACGCTTGCCCGCAGTAATAACGCATATCTTTCATAAAGTTTCTGTACTTGCCTCTCAGAAATTTTCACTTCTTTTTCCGATAATATAGTAGCTATCTCAGATCGAGTCTTATGTTCTTTAAACCGTAAATATCCGATATATGCGATGACATCCATTCCATAAGTAATGTGCTTCATACTTAATTGTTCGGCTTCAGCTGAACGATATACGGTGTCATTAGAACAGGAGTTATTCTCACATCGGTATCCTAGATTTATGATTTTAAATTCACCTTTTAGGGTAGAAATTGTTTTTCTCCAAACAGGGTGACAGTATACTAATTTATTACCACATTCTGGACAATTAGTTATCTCGGGTCTAAAGTATTTTGATTCGATTGGATTTAATCTATTTTTGGTACGCATAAATAATCACCAACTTAAATAAAATTCAGGTCTATTATAACCTAAATTTAATGTTGGTGTTATTTATTCCGTCTAAGAAAAAAAATCTGGACTCAAATAAGTCTGTTGACGAACGAAAGGCTATGGTCGAATTCAATCACCCATCGATCAGCATCAAGCGTCAGGCACAGTTATTAGGTATTCATCGTACTAGCGTGTATCGCCAATCAAAGGGGCAAACAGAAAGCTCAGAAAACATCATGCTCATGCACGAAATGGATATGCTTTATACAGTTCATCCCTACTTTGGCTACAGGCGCATGACTGCGAAACTTCGTGAGAAAGGATTTGATGTGAATCGTAAACGCGTACGCCGTCTCATGCGCCTTATGGGTATACAAGCTATTTACCCTAAACCCAACATTAGTAAGAGGCTACATGCCAAGTACTGCCGACCTTACCTGCTCCGTGGATTGGAGATCACCCATCCGAACCATGTGTGGGGAGTGGATATCACCTACCTTCGTATGGGACGGGGCTTTATGTATCTGTTTACCATCATCGACTGGTTCAGCCGCAAAGTGATCGATTACGAGTTATCTAGTACGCTGGAGAAAGGATTTGTCATCAACTGTCTGAAGCGGGCATTGCGTCATGGTAAGCCGACCATCATCAATAGTGACCAGGGCAGCCATTTTACAAACGCTGACTATCTCGGGCTGTTGAAAGAGTATGGCATCCAGGTATCAATGGATGGCAAAGGACGAGCAACAGACAATAGTCGTACGGAACGCTTCTTTAGAGCTTTAAAGTATGAATGTATCTATCTCAATGAATTCGATAATCCTAAAGAGTTGCGAAAAGGCATTCGACGCTATGTTACGTTCTATAATACAGACCGACCTCACCAATCCTTGGACTATTTGACGCCAGCAACAGTGTACAAGCAACCTAAGATGGCTCAAGCATCCTAACCATCGAACGTGATGAGAGGCTTTATATGGAGAGACGGGCATGATAGGCTGTTTTAGCCATGCGATGTTATCTGTCCATCGCTCCAGCGCAAAAAATCGTGCCCGTAGAGGCTCCATGTCAAGCCTTTATCGCACACGCACCACATTCATAGCGAAAGGAGAGAATGGATAACTTAAATATTATCAATTTGTGTCTTGACAAAGGGGTGCATTACAATTGATTGAACTCCTCTATGACGAACACGGTGTATATGTGTACGAAGACGGCCAACGGGTAACCGAAGCCGTCTTCTTTCATCTACAGAACAATGCCTATGTAAAACGCCACCGGTCACCGTGTACGGCGACTCTTAGCGAAGGAGGGAGAAAGCGATGTATAAAACGTTTTATTCTCTTTCTGGGAACCGTTTTCGAATGACACAAATCCGATAGAGGCTTATCAAGGAATGAACTGCCCCTGGGCGGAAGAAACGAGTCCCCTGTCCATTCCCAATCCATTTCAGAGATACCCTATCTATCTTACATTACACAAAATTCTTGACAGTACCAGTGAATCTCTCAACATGACACTTTTAATAATAAAACGCTCAACGTATAAAAATATTAATTAATCCTCCAACATTAGTACTAAATAATATTGATTCATCACCACATTTTGTGATTTAACCCAAAAAATAAGGAAAACACTCACGAATTCCTGGCAATAATGTTAGCGTGACTTTACATAACAGGAGGTTCTAAAGTGTTTTCCGTATCACTAGATTTGCCAGAATTTGAAGTTGTTAAACAAGTGTTTCTTGAAGATTGCAATTTGTTACATGTTGAGAAAAATACTACAGAAGAACGCTGTTCTTACTGCGGTTTTTTTTCTAGTCATGTCCATGACTGGCGGACAAGAAAGGTTCGTGACTTGTCCGTATTAGGTAAGCCCCTTTTCTTATTTGTCAGAGTGTATAGATACCGTTGTCACAACTGTAATGAGGTATTTTCACAAACATTTGAATCTATCCGTCCTAATAAGCATCAGACCAATCGGTACAGAGAATATCTGTACGAAATGTGCATTGGCTCTACTATCCAAGAAGTGAGTCGAAAGGAATACCTTATACAACTGTTGAAAGAATATTTTATTCCGTTGCTAAAGAAAAAGAGAAGGAGCATTTAGAAACTCTTGAAAGTGTTTTAGAAAACCATGAATTAATCCTTAGCCTTGATGAGATCGCTGTCCGAAAGGGTCACCGATATGAAACAGTTCTTATGGATACCCAATCCGGGAGTGTGCTTGGTATGGAACATCAACGGAGTTATCATTCAACTCAGATCTTACTTGCCAAGAAGATTCTGTCTAATAAATGTGTTCATACCGTTGTTATGGATATGTGGGATCCCTTCCATAAAGCTGTTAAATCTATATTCCCAGAGGCCTGTATCGTCATTGATAAATATCATGTGGTGCAAAAGGTGACACATGCACTTGACCAAGTTAGAAAGAAAACTCCTGGACTAAAAAAGGGACGGTTTAAACTCTTGAAAGGTTCTGAAAAGTTAACGGCTAATGAAAAACAACAATTAGACGAGATGCTCAAAGAGCATTCAGAATTGTCATATGCCTATTTTCTAAAAGAACTCTTTAGAGAAATATACCAAGTGAATGACTATGATACAGCTGATTCACTCTTAGAAGAATGGATTCAACTCGCATGGAGCAGCCCATTTCCTTCATTTCATCAAGTTGCCAAGACGATAGAAAATTGGAAGGCACAAATTTTACAATATTTTCTTACCCCTTTTACGAATGGCCGGATTGAAGGGACAAACCATAAGATAAAGAACATCAAAAGACGTGCTTTTGGCTTCAGAAACCTTGAAAGATTTCGGCTACGTGTATTTTTGGAATGTACAGGTAAAACTTATAAAAATCAGGTTGCTTAACCATGCCCTTCATCAGCTTTCCGCATTGTAGTTGGTAGAATGGAATCCGTCAAGGAAAGCACTTGACCGCTTCCATCTACCAACTTAGTGGTCTGCAAGCTGACGAAGGAGCTACTCTAGATTGAGTATCAATCTCGCTAACTTATTTCCGGAATTGTGTGAACATCACAGAATATGGTGATGAGACATAATATTTAACAGTATAAATGGCATTATAATAATGAATATAAAGATTTACCAAATGTGTATAAAGAATCTAACAAGAAAATTGACGAAAAAAGTATAGATGCTGTCCAGTTGGCTTTTTTGCATTTAAGAAAAAACATTATTAAAAAGGCTCCTAATAGAGCTGTAAATTGATATAATAAGAGATTATATATTTGGAATAACCCTATAAAAATTATGTTAACCATTGTTATAAATAGTTTAGGTACCAAAGCATAATAAAGGTATACTTTAATATCAGGTGAAAAAATAGTCAATAAAAACTTTGCGATAATATATTGGACTAAAAAACTTATTAACGTTAAGAATAATGAGAAATTTGTAACTATTTCTTCAAAGTTAATGTTATCAGATAATATTTTTCTTAATTCTCTAATTTCCTCAAATTCTTCAAGATATCCTACTATTTTATAAGAAACAGCGAAGGATAAAAAATAATAATTTAGTAATACATATAGAATGAACGAGACAAACGATATTAACTTTGGATATTTTCCCACGAAAGTTCACCTTTTTCTATATAAATAGCACGCGAATTATCAATTAATTCTTTGTTTATCATACTATGAGACACATATATAATCGTTACTTTGTTTGATAGAGTTATTAATCTTTCAGAAAGTATTTTGATACTTTCAGAATCTATTGTTGACATGGCTTCATCAATAAGTATAACTTCCCAATCCTTCACTAAAATTAAAGATAATCCTATTTTAGCTTTCATCCCAGTAGATGCTTTACTATATGATATGTCCAAATTACCATCAAAAAACTCATCTACTTTTGAGAGCTGCTCTTCGGACAACTTAATATTAAAGGTATTCCACAAAATCTCAAGATTTTCTCTAATTGTAAAAGGGCGAATTCCAATTGGATCAACATTTAAATACAGAATAGAATTTCCGCTGACAGCAATTTGACCTAAATATTTCTTATCAAGGCCAGCAATCATTCTAAGAACAGTGCTTTTACCAGCACCGTTTCGACCTTTTAGATGATAAAGACCTTTCTGTATTGTAAAGTTAACATTACTTAATATCGTTTTTTCTTTGAATTTTTTAGTACAGCCTTTAAATTCTATACTCACTGTAATCTCCTCGTATATTGTTATTAGCTAGTTTTTAACTAGTTTAAATCGTTATATCTTTTTAAGATATAATGTATTTAGTCAGATAGAGGTTGTCGTTATCCTCCTTGAAGTATTGTCTTCGTTGAAAAGACTGGCACCTCTGTCTTTATAGAATTATTCGAATGAGCTGGATGACACATTCGTTGTCGCATATCGGACGAGGTTGGATATCTATAAAGATTAGAGGATTCCTCCATCTGATTAAAATATTTTCAGGCGGTGTATCTTTATGTTTTATATTGGTATCGATGTTGGTAAACGTCATCACGAAGTTGGTGTAATTGATGAAAAGGGACAACCAATTGGTAAAACCTTACGATTTGAGAATTCAAAATCTGGTAGTGAAAAACTACTTGAATTCTTTAACCAACATCAATTAGCACCTGATAACTCAGTAATCGGGCTTGAAGCCACAGGTCACTACTGGTTATCTATTTTTTCATTTGTGCATAAATTAGGGTTTAAAACAACTGTATTTAACCCTCTTCAATCAGATTCATTACGTAATTTTTATTTACGCAAAACAAAAAACGATGTAAAGGACGCTTATCTTATCGCTCAAGTGATTAGAATTGACTCGCCAGATGAAACGCCATTTATAAAAGAAGATTTACTTAAATTAAGACATCTAGAACGTCTGCGTTATAGTTTTGTGGATCAAGTTTCTGATATTAAGCGAAAAGTGATTTCGTTACTTGATCAAGTATTTCCCGAATATGAACAATTGTTTTCTGATACCTTTAGTAAATCCTCTACAGAAGTTTTAATGAATTACACGCTACCTGAAGATTTGCTTGAAATTGACCCCCAAGAATTAGCAAACCTTTTACAGGAAGCTAGTAATGGTAGATATGGCGAGTCACGAGCATTAAAGAAAGCCGATCAACTAAGAGAAAGCACATTAAATACCTTTGGCATAACTATTGGTACAGATGTGTTCAAGCTACAGATTCAACTTCTCCTTGAACAAATTCAATTAATTGAAAAACATCTAAAAGAGATTGAAGAAGTCATGATTGAAATATCGAACAGACAAAAGCATTATCTTACAACGATTACGGGCATAAGCGATGTAACTGCCTGTGTAATTCTTGGTGAAATTGGTTCTATTGATCGTTTTGAACGACCAGAACAACTTGTTGCTTATGCTGGTTTAGATGCATCAGTTCACCAATCAGGCGATTTTAACAGCAGTAACACAAGGATTTCTAAACGTGGTTCGCCTTATTTACGACGAGCTATTTGGCAAGCTGCTTTTGTCGCTAGCAATCATGATCCAGCACTTTCTTTATACTATCAAAAACTGCGTAAGCGTGGAAAAGCTCATGGAACTGCCATTGGTGCGGTTGCACGCAAATTAACTCATATTATTTTCGCAATACTTCGTGATAACAAGCCATATGAACCAAGACCACAATTAGATACTTAATAATATTGATTAAAATTAATGTTTCTTCAACCTTAATTTAAAAATGACTAAATTAAGGTTTATTTGGTGTGCCCAATTTTAACAAATTCTCCGTTTTATACTGCCTAAAAATATTTCTTAAAATTCCCTTGACTTTTTATAGCTGGTCTTTTGTTACTTCATACTTTAGTCTCAATTTTTGCCTGTTTTATATAGATATTTTTTCTTATTTTAATTATATCAATTAACAAATTGAATAAAATATTAAAATACAATTAATTTAGACATTTTATGAACTTTTTGTGTTTTTACATTAAATGTAAATATAAGAATATACCTGAATCCGTGATGAATTGAAATCGACTTTGATTTTGTTGTAATTTTGATGGATTGATAATCCATAAAACCCTTTTATGCTTATGACCTATGTCATCTCTATTTCCGAAAATGGAACAAATCTCTTTTTTAGGTATACGAACCAAAAAAATAGACAAAAAAGCACAGGGAGTGACGTTGGACATCAGTGCCCGAACATTCGTTCGTTATCTTGCCTCTCTCCATTTCTGATAGACGTTCAGTAGGGGCTCGCTATAGCCACTCCTTCGCGTCAGTTTCATCCAGATCTGTCGTGATCGACGGACGAGTCGCCCTGCCATCGTGATCACCGTCTGAATAATCGTCTTGATGCGGCGGCGTTTCACTTTGTGGTGCAACGGATGTCTCGGATCGCTTAATAGATCTTGTCCAATCAGACGAAGAAGATTGTAAACGAAGGCTCCCATGACCAACACGAGCGCATTCGTTTTCATCTTCCCAGATGGAAGCCGCTCTAAATCTAAGTCGCTCTTCAGTTCGCTATGAAACTGTTCGCATGTCGCATGGTCATGATACAACGCGAGCACATCGCTCATTCGAACATGCTCGTATCCTTTGAGCCGCACCCAATAGCTTTCCACTTCATAATCAGGAACGAGCATCAGCTGTCCATTGCGTTCCATCGTCCGTTCCGTCACTTGGGTGACTTGAACGTACGTATACGTGTTTCCATCGATCGCTGCCTTCTGTGGAAGGCATAGCTCATAGGTTTGTACTCCTTCGCTTTGTCCATCATCGACACGTTTGCCCTTTTGCGAAGCGATCTGGAACCAAAGCGCTTTCGATTCTCGGCGTAAGTTTCGCTTGATGACAAAGTCCACGTCTTCCTTTAGGCATACGTGCACATTCGCTTCTGCATTGTTTCCTGCATCCATGCGAACAAGCAGACGAGATGAAGTCAGTTGACGAGCTCGACGGATAGCGGTGACTAAAAACGAGGGCATGTTGTCTTGCACATGTTGTTTCCCTGGACGCAACTCGGCATGAACGAGATACCCTTCCTTCCCTGCATACGCAAACAACGGTGTAAAACCGTCAAATCCTTTATACGTTCGACTGACTCCTTCTTTTTTCGTATCGGAGTTGTCAAATGGGGAACCATCTATATCAAGGGGAAGCCATGTCGTCTTTCCTTTGGTCCAACAAGGGGACAAAGTGGCATGTCGTTGAATCAACAGACGTATGGACTCCTCCCAAAGAATCGTTTCGGTCATCGGAAGACAAGCGAGCTGATCGAGTCGTTGTCGCAAGGTTGGAGAGGAAGGCACGTGCTGAATCCCCATCGATGCCGAAAAGATATCGTCCTGACGATACGCTTCGATATGATCGAAATCCGTTTTTCCTGTGGCAAGCAAGCCAATCATCGAGCGAATGACATCGCTATGGGAAATGTGCACTTCTCGACGAACCGTTGGAAGCCGAAGTGCGTTTACCCGTTTATCCAGTTTCGTTCGATGGAGTAAGTAGCCAACGAGAGCAAGCCCAGCACTTGGGGTAATCGCTTCATCTGTCAATACAAACCGAATCGGGAAATCTTTCATCACATCACCTACTTGATGAAGAATCGTCAACGTCGTTTTCCCTTATCGTATCAACGGTTTGCGACCATTGTAAAGATGTTTTGTCACGGATTCAGGAATATATATTTTCGATTGTTTAGTAATGTACCATTTTGAATAATCCGGTATAGATTCAGTCATATAGGATTAAATGATTGAAGTTTACAAATTTTTTGAATGAATGTCATCTAAACCACAATATTGACAACTGTCCATATGATGAAGAATTCGATCAAGCATGTCATTTGCTAATTTTTGAGCTTGGAACATCTTCAACAAGATTTAAAAATTCGCACTCGTTGTAAAGCTTGTATGAAGCCATATTCGCTGTGTTCACTGTAATAAGAATATGACTTATTTTATTGAAATCTCATCTCTTCTTGTTTGGGAGAGAATGTAAGAGGTTTCTTTTTCGAAGTAAAAATTGAAAGAAAATCATGCAAGTGATTTCCATCACCAATACGAAAGCGAATAGAATCGAAAATCGTCTAGCCGATGGATCTATCATAGTTAATTCGATACGGAGCAAAGGAAATGATGTCACTCCGCCCATTTCTTCTTTACAAACAAAAAACCTAGAGCCGTATGAAATCGACTCGAGGTTTTACACTTATTCTAAAGAAGTCGCCAATTCGGACATGACTTTATGATAAGATTCTTCATCCGTCGTTTTTATATCGAGCACTGCAGGCTTATTGCTGTGAAACGCCTCGGTTAATGCTCCCTTGATATCATTCGGGTCATCGATAGTATACCCGAGACATCCCATGGCTGCCCCAATTTTTCCGTAATCGATGTCCATAAATTCAGAAGCGACTTTTTTCTCTCCTTGGGCATTTTTTACCCAACCTAAAGAAGAATTGTTAAAAATCACTGTGACGATCGGCAGGTCGTGTTCAACCGCGGTGATCAAACCGTTCATCGTCATGGAAAATCCGCCGTCTCCTGCAATTGCCAACACATTCTTATCCGGGTAAACTAATTTTGCGACTAACGCAGATGGAATCGCATATCCCATGCCTCCTGCCGAACCTGGTAAAATGATGCTTCCGGAAACTTTCGATTTAAAATGGCGTATCGTGTAAACACGGTTCTCACCAGCATCCAGCGTAATCATCGTATTTTCATCAATCGCATCATAAATTTCTTTCAACGCCCGTTGTGGTTTGATTGGTCGAGCGTCGGCGTATGATTCGTCGACAAAAATATATTCCGAATCTTCTTTCAATTGAGCAATTCTTTCGATCCGTATTTCTATTTTGTTACGATCGATTTCGATTTTATGTTCCAATAGTTGAATCATTTCGTAAAGGACTCGTTTTGCGTCGCCGATGATCGCTTGGTCGACAGGTAATGTCCAGCTCGCATGCTTCGATTCAATATCAATTTGGATGATGGTTTGTCGTTGTGGATCGATCAACTGCCTATGATGGTTGCATGTATCGGTTGGCGCAAGTTTTGAACCGACAACCAAAATGACATCTGCTTCCGACAATATTTTGTTTCCTACCGGTGTACCCCAGTTGCCAATAACACCAACGGATTGAGGATGCGTTTCACGCAATGCACTTTTTCCCATCGTTGTCGTTCCGACTGGTGCCCCCAACAACTCTGCAAAGTTTTCCAATTCTTCAAAGGCTTTTGACACTTTCACGCCATTTCCAGCGATGATAAACGGATTTTTCGCTTCCTTTAACGTATGTAACGCCTTCATGAGTTCGTCGCGATGGGGCGTTTGCGTTTGATCCAACAAGTAATGTTTTGTATGATAAATGACTGGTGAACCGTCCGGTTTGACCGTTCCATTGATTGCAGAACTATGAAATACGACAGCTGATGGACCTGGATTGCCGTCTAAAGCATGTTTCAAGGCAAGTTGAACACTTTGGACAGCTTGTTCGGGCATGTGGACGACCGTGGAATATTTCGTAGCCGCTTCTACCGCTTTTTTTACATCATAGCTGCCATATTCGCCAGTACCAGTCTGATAAGAACCGTGGTGTGAATAAGGTGCGTTGTCGGTCATATCCGTTAACATGACCATAGGTGAACTGCCTTGAATCGCTTCCACCGCTCCCATGAGGCCATTGCTGACGGCCCATGCACCTTGAGAAGTGAAGATTCCTGGTTTGCCTGTCAAACGGCCATACACCTCAGCCATGATGCTGGCAATTTGTTCATGTCTTGTAAGGATAGGTTTAATCGAAGAATTGGCAAGGGAATCGTATAATTTCATCATGTAGCCGCCGGGAACACCAAAAACATATTCGACATCCGCTTCCTCGAGCACTTGTACGACGGCATCCATGGTACTTTTTTCTGCTTGAATCGACGTACGTTTAGCCATTGCATATTTCCCTTTCTTTATTATGATAGATGTAAGTGCTTACAAAATTATTGACATTTAGAGATGTCCAATGTTTATTTCTTTAGACATCTCCAAATGATTTCAGCATCAAATCGCTTTATTATTCTCCTTGATGTCAGTAATTTTGTTAACGATCTCCTTGCCGATTTCTAATGAAGCTGTTGCCGCTGGTGATGGTGCATTACATACATGGATGCTGTTTTTTCCATTTACAATGTAAAAGTCATCCACTAATGTGCCATCGTTTTTTAATGCTTGCGCCCTCACTCCTGCTGGTGCAGGTGTTAAATCGTCTTCGGTAATTTCAGGGATTAACTGTTGTGCGTTTTTGACGAACAATTTTTTGCTGAAAGACCGGACGATTTCTTCAATGCCTACTTTGTAATACTTCATGCCAAGTTTCCAAAATCCCGGAAACGTGGAAATTTCTAAAAAGTCTTTGAAATCAAATGACGTCTTCGTATATGCTTCACGTTTAAATCCAGGAACAGCATTCGGACCAACATCTACTTCACCGTAAATCGTTCTTGTGAAATGGACTCCCAAAAATGGAAACTCTGGGTTCGGTACCGGATAAATCAAATTTTTCACCAAATGGCGTTTGTTTTCATTAATATAGTAGTATTCACCTCGAAATGGGAAAATTTTCATGTCAATTTGATAGCCTGCCATCCGTGCGATGCGATCACTTTGCAAACCTGCACAATTGATGAGAAATTTGCCTCGGTACGTCTTGTTTCCCGTCTCGACGACGACTTCTCCGCTTCGTTCGTCAATCGCCTTTACCTCTTCATTTGTATGAATTTCACCGTTGTTTTCACGGATCAGTTCAGCAAGTTTGAAAGATACCTGTTTGTAATCCACAATTCCCGCAGATGGTACGTAAATACCTTCTAAACCATTGACATGTGGTTCTTTTTCTAACAATTCTTCTTTCTTTAATAATTGGACATCTAAACCGTTTTGCAGTCCTCTTTCATACAGTTTGTGTAAATTGGGCAATTCATTTTCGTTTGTTGCAACGATCACTTTTCCACATTCTTCATAGTCGATACCATGCATTTCACAAAAGCGCTTCATGCTTTCGTTTCCCGCTTTAGCGAACTTAGCTTTGTAACTGCCAGGTGTATAATAGATGCCCGAATGGATCACTCCGCTATTATTTCCGGTCTGATGACTTGCCAATTCTCTTTCTTTTTCAAGGACGACTATTTTCGCATTTGGAAATTGTTCGATTAATGCCTTTCCTACTGATAAACCTACAATACCTCCACCGATGATGATAAAGTCTGTCATTTAGGATTCTCCTTACAACGTTAAACATCGAAGTTTCATCGAAATTTCAGTATAAAAATAAAATAAGGGGGATCGCTTGGTAATTAAATACCAAGCGAAATGTATTTCTCTTCAAGATACTCGCGAATACCCTGATGACCACCTTCACGGCCATAACCGCTTTCTTTGACCCCACCAAACGGTGCTTGTGCTGTTCCAGGCATGGCATCATTTAATCCTACAATTCCAAATTCAAGTCCTTCGGAAACTCTTACAGCCCTTGAAATATCTCTAGTATAAACGTAAGCCGCTAAACCATAAGGTGTGTTATTTGCCGCTTTTATGACTTCTTCTTCATCTTCGAATACGGTGATAGGAGCAATCGGACCAAATGTTTCTTCGCTCATGATTTTCATTTCTTCAGTCACGTTGTCCAAAACAGTCGGTTCAAAGAAGTACCCTGGTTCGTCTGCTTTTTCGGCACCACCGCACAAAATGGTTGCTCCTTTACTGACGGCATCTTCAACATGATCTTTTACTTTTTCAATGGCAGCTTTGTTCACCAATGGACCAATATCGACATCTTCCTTCAAGCTGTTGCCGACATTTAATTGTTTTACTCTTTCTACGAACGTTTTAGCAAATTCTTCTTTAATATTTTTATGGACAAACACTCTGTTGGCGCATACGCAAGTTTGTCCAGCGTTTCTGAACTTGCTAGCTACAACACCTTCAACCGCTTTTTCAATGTCCGCATCATCAAAGACGATAAACGGAGCATGTCCACCTAATTCCAACGATAATTTCTTCAACTGCTTCGCAGATTGTTCGACCAGCTGTTTTCCTACTTCTGTTGAACCAGTGAATGAAATTTTTCTGACTGCATGGTTGTTGAAAATTTCATCGGAAATGGCTTTGGTTGAACCTGCAACGATGTTGATGACGCCTTTAGGAATTTCAGCCATTTCAACCAACTTCGCAAATGCCAATGCAGTTAATGGGGTTTGGCTTGCAGGCTTGACAATTCCTGTACAACCGGCTGCAAGTGCTGGACCCAATTTTCTTGTCAGCATCGCAATCGGGAAATTCCATGGTGTAATGGCTGCGACGACGCCTACAGGTTGTTTAATGACGAGCAATCGTTTATTTTCTACAGAAGCAGGAATGGTTTCACCGTAAATGCGTTTTCCCTCTTCTGCATACCAAGTCAAGAAGCTTGCAGCATATACCACTTCACCTTTTGCTTCTTTGTAAGCTTTACCCATTTCCATGCTCATGATCGTTGCTACTTCTTCTGTATGTTCAAGGAGCAAGTCTCTTAAACGCAAAATATAGTTGGCTCTTTGTTCAGCTGTTAATTTGGACCACTTAGGGAATGCTTCTTTCGCAGCTTCAATCGCTTTTCTCGTTTCTTCCGTACCGCCTTTAGGCACTTTTGCGACTAATTCTTGTGTGTTTGGGTTGTAAACTTCAAAATGTCCTCCCGCAACAGATGAAACCCATTCTCCATTGATGTACAATGCAACATTGTCCAAATCGACCAATTTGAAATCTTTCACTTTTGTCATCTGTCATCCTCCCAAAAAAATTTTTATATGAATAATGATGTTGTAATGCGCTTAGGTTAATCGTTAACGTATTCTATGAAAATACATTTCCACCATCAATGACAATCGCCTGACCAGTCATGTAATCCGCTTTTTCACTTGCTAGATAAGACACCAATCCTGCTACATCTTCCGGTTTTTCCACCCTGCCTAAGGGGATGCTGTCAACTTTGTTTTTAAACGTCTCGCCAACAGGAACATTTAAATATGCTGCCATTTGTCGATCGATTTCTTCCCACATCGAAGTTCCGACGATGCCTGGGCAATAAGCATTCACTGTTATGCCGAATGGGGCTAGCTCTTTTGCAGCCGCTTGCGTCAAAGCAATGACGGCAAATTTAGTCGCTGCATAATGGCCTAACAATTCAACCGCCCGTTTTCCTGATGTACTGCTTGCGTTGATGATTTTACCGTATTTCTGTTTTATCATTTGTTTTGCTGCGGCTTGTATCGAATACAATGTTCCGTACACATTTACTTTAAACATGCGGTCAAGATCTTCTTCGGTGATATCAATGAGCGGTTTTACTTGAACGACGCCTGCATTGGCAACCATGACATCGAGACCGCCATGATTGTTTACGACATCATCCACCATTTGAAAAACTTCATCCCGTCGGCTAACATCTACTACGTAAGTGGAACAATCAAATCCTTGATCTTTTAACTCTTGTTTTGCTGTAACAAGTTTTTCTTCGTTAAGATCACAAATGATCGTGTGAAATCCATCTTTTGCCAGTTGAAAGGTGATCGCTTTTCCAATCCCTTGGGCTGCGCCGGTAATGATTGCCGTTTTTACTGTCATACAAACACCCTTCTACGTCGATTTTGTGTCAATTTCAAGGACAGGCTTCAACACCTCTTGATGCAATCCATCCTCAAAAGCCCGTTTTACTTGATTAAATGGGTAGTAGTTGATGATGTCTTTTATTTTCGCAGCATGTTTTTTAAGAACTTGAATGGCTTCATCATAATCGACAGGATCACTACCATAACTAGGAATCAACATCCATTCATTCCTGACCAAATTCGTCAGGAACAGTTCCGACTCTTGCTCATAAAGGGCGACAACGACAGCAGAACCGCCTTTTTTCAATTGATCAAACATCGATATGACAGCTTGTTTAGAGCCGGAACACTCAAATATAACATCTACTTTTTCGTCAATCAATCCATCTTCAACCACATGTGGAATCATGTTAAAAGGTTCAAACTTTTTCAATCTGCTCTCAAAATCTTTCCTTAAACCGGAAATGTAAACTTTCGCCCCTCTTTCAACGCATAAAAGGGCAACGAAAAAACCAATGATCCCTGGTCCTTGGACTAAGATGACATCGTTTTTTGTAATGTCGCGGTCAAGCCTCTTTACTGCATGGACAGCGACACTCATTGGTTCGCTTAATACAGCGATTTCCATTGGTACATCTTCTATGACTCGAACATATTTTGCCTTTGTTTTTACATATTGGGCCATGCCACCATCAAAATGTAAGCCGATTACTTTATTGTTTAAACAAATCGAATAGCGTTCATTGCAGCAATTTTCGCACTTTCCACAATAGTTCATCGATTCTACGATCACTTGTTTACCGATCAATTTTTGATAGCGTTCATCATTAACTTCGATGACGGTCCCTGAGATTTCATGTCCAAGGATACGTGGATGGTCAACAAACTCATAACCTTTGGCATGATTGTAAGCATGAAGATCACTGCCGCATATACCACAATAAGCTACTTTTATTAAAATCTCATCTTCGCACAAAACAGGGGGAGAAGTAACTCGTAATTCGATCTCATTGGGAGATTTTTTCGTCAAAGCCGCTAACATAAGTTCTCCTCACTTATATTCCTAAATAAGCTTTTTTCAAATATTCATTGTTCAACAATTCTTCTGCCGTTCCTTCCAAAGCGATTCTTCCATTTTCCAACACGAATGCATAGTCCGCAATTTGCAATGACAAGTTGACGTTTTGCTCGACTAATAGAATCGTGATTCCTTTTTCTTTGATTTCAACCAAATTTTTCATCAGTTCTTGCACTAAGATCGGTGCCAAACCTAACGATAGTTCATCGATGATGAGCAGCTTCGGCTCGGACATGAGACCGCGGCCAATGGCGCACATCTGTTGCTGACCGCCGCTCATTTCCCCGGCAAGGGAATGTTTTCTTTCTTCAAGTACCGGAAACAGTTCATACACTTTTTTCAAGTTGTCTTTCAGATGTTTTCTCGCTCGTTTACTGTACGCCCCCAATTCCAAATTTTCTTGAACCGTCATGTAATCGAACAGTTTTCTCCCTTCCGGAACTTGTACGACGCCCAGTTCTACAATTTTATTCGGCTCCAATTTTGTAAGGTCTTGTCCCATAAACTCGATTTTTCCGGAAGAAGGTTTGTATAATCCAGAAATCGCATTGATTGTGCTCGTTTTACCCGCAGCGTTGGCACCCAACAATGCGACGATTGTTCCTTCTTCCACTTCCAACGACACATCCCAAAGCACTTGCACTTCGCCGTAGGATAAATTGATGTTTTCTAATTTAAGCATTTATCGTCTCACTCCCTAGGTAAGCCTCGATGACCCTCTTATCGTTAGCCACTTCTTCTGGAGTGCCTTCTGCGATTTTTTCGCCATGGTTGATGACGATGATGCGATCGCAAATTGTCATGACGACTTCCATGATGTGTTCAATCAAAATGATCGTCACACCTGAATCGCGAATGGACTCGATCGTCGGCAGCACTTCTTTCACTTCGGTAGGGTTCAATCCGGCCATGACTTCATCAAGCAATAACAGTTCCGGTTGTGTCGCCAACGCTTTTGCCACTTCTAAACGTTTCTTCTTAGCTAGTGTCAAGCTTCTTCCAATTCGATCTCGTTCTTCATACAGGTCTACTTTCTTCAAGATTTCAAGACTAAATTCCTTTGCTTCATTTTTATTATTGAATTTATTGAAAGCGCCGACGATCACATTATCCAATACGGAAATATTGCCAAACGGTTTAACGACTTGATACGTACGTCCAATCCCTTTTTTGCAAAGTACATACGGCTTTTGGTTTGTGATGTTTTCTCCTTTGAAATAGATTTCTCCGCTCGTTACCGGATAGTTGCCTGAAATCAAGTTAAACAGCGTCGTCTTCCCGGCTCCATTCGGTCCGATGATGCCGAGGATTTCACCTTTTTGGACATGGAAGCTTGTATTGTTTACTGCTTTGACCCCGCCAAAATGTTTGGAAACATTTTTTACTTCTAAAAACATCTTCTTACACCCCCTATTCGATTATGCAGCTTTTGACTCTTCTAATTTTTTACGCTTCGTCAACTTGGCAAGCCTCTCCTTCAAGAACGGCAATAATCCATTCGGCAAGAAGGCAACAATGAGCATCAAGGCGACCCCGTAGATGAAGAAATTCATCCCATTCAGTGACGGGAACAACGAACGCAAAAACTCATTCAATGGAATGATGATCGCCGCGCCAAGCAACGGCCCGTAAATCGTTCCAATGCCGCCCACGATGACAATCAACACAAACTCTATCGATAAGTTCAAATTGAAAATGTTGTCTGGTTCAAAGTAAAGCATGTACTGCGCATATATGACTCCCGCAGCCCCCGCTATCGCAGAGCTGATCATCATCGCATACATTTTATATTTCGTCGTATTGATCCCCAGTGTCTGTGCACTGTCTTGGTCTTCTCGGATCGCCCGCAAGTAGTAGCCAAGTTTGGAACCATCAATCCAGTGCATTACCGCTAAACTGATTAAAAACAGAACCAACGTGATCCAATAATAGACGCTGTACTCGCGAAAAATCATGTTTCCAAATGACGGATCAAACGGAATGTTGACGCCCATCGAACCGTTCGTCAAGCTGCGCCAAAAGAGTGCCACTTGGCGGACCACTTCCGCAAAGGCGATCGTGGCCAATGTAAAATATGTCCCTTTCAAACGGAATGTTGGAAAACCGATCAAGACACCGACAATGACGCACAAGATGACCGCCACAATGATGCCAAGCCACGGCGAAACGCCTAGTTTCAAGAACAATAAGGACGACGTATAAGCTCCCAAGCCAAAGAAGATCGCATGTCCCAACGACAGCTGTCCTGCATAGCCTCCCAATACGTTCCATGCATTGGCAACTGTCGCAAACAACAAGATCAAAATGAGAATATTCATATAAAAACGGTTTTCAATGAACTGGGGGAGGAGAGCTGCTATCAAGATACCAAGCCACAAATATTTTTTCGACCATAGTTGTTTCATCATTCTAATCCAACCTCCTCATAACCCTTGCCTCGACTGAAGATGCCTTGAGGTCGAACCAACAACACAAGGATGAAAATAATAAAGTAAATCGCTTCTTTCAATCCTGGCGACACCAACAGCCCTGAAAGTGCTTCAACAACACCGATGAATAGTCCACCTAAAAAGGCGCCGAACATGTTGCCTAATCCGCCAAGGACAACGACGACGAACGCGATCAACACGAATGTCGTTCCGATCGTTGGATAGACGGAATAAATTGGCATCAACAACGAGCCGGCCAACCCTACAAGCGCTAAGCCAATACCGAATGCCAGTATGTAGATCTTTTTCACGTCAATTCCGGTAAGATATGCCGCATCCTGTTGCATCGCCACTGCGCGAATCGCCTTCCCGACCATCGTCTTGTGCAAGAACAAGAAGAGCATTACAACGATCATAATCGTCACGAGGAAGGCGACAACATTCGGTACACTCATCGTGATACCGCCGATTTTGATAAGTTTACTTTGATAAGCCGTCTGCACCGAGCGATGGTTGGCGTTAAACAACATGAGTGCCAAGTTTTGCAGTGCAATGGAAAGACCCAACGTCACGAAAATCTTCGTTGATGCAGGAGTATCCAAAATCGGTTCGATGATGAACTTTTGCGTAATGGTTCCAAGTGTAAACAAAGCGATGATGACGACAATGGCCGCTACGTATGGATCCAAACCTACAGTTGAATAAAAAATAAAGCTCAAATACATCGCAATCATCAGGAATTCACCGTGTGCGAAGTTGACGATGCGCACTACACCAAGTATCAAGTTCAACCCCATACTGATGAGGGCATAGATGCCGCCGATCATCAGACCGGAAATGATGGTTTGAACAAGTATCACAGTTGTCTCACCCCTTGTTTTTAATATGTGCAGCTATTTCAATCCTGCAGCTTGAAATAGCTGCACACTACATTTTTATTCATTAATACGTGGTTCTTCAATCGCCACTTCTTCTGGATAAACGGTCAATAATTTACCGTCAATCCATTGTGTTACGTAAGGTTCACTTGCAATATTTTGACCCGTTTCAGGATCGAATTCGACGCCCCAACCTGTCGCAGTCGTTCCTTTTTCAGCTTTGTAATTCATCGCAGCTTCTCTTACTTTTTCTGGATCCAAGTCTCCGCCTGTTTCTTTTAGCACATCCAATACGACTTTCATACCCATGTAGTTAGTTACAGAATGTCCAGAGCTAGGCTCATTGCCATATTTTTCTTTGTAAGCTCCGATAAATTCATCCATGCCTGGAGTTGCTTCTCTGTTGATTTCATACTGAGGGAAATCAACGTTTAACACATTTTCAGCCAATTCGCCGACCGCTTTTTGGAAGTCGACCATTGTATGACCTCCACCTGAACCGATGAATACTGGTACGTCAACACTTAACTCATTCATTTGACGTGAGAGTATGATTGCGTCATTGATATACGAGACGACGATCAACACATCTGGCTCTTCTTTTTTAATGTTTAAAATCACTGAGCTCAAATCGTTGGAACCGGATGCATAAGTCTGTACAGAAACGATATTGATTCCTTCTTCTTCAGCCAATTTTACTGCTTCATTTGCAATCGTTGTACCATATGATGAGTCTTCATGTGCAATTGCAACTTTCAATTCGTTTAAACCTTTGCCTAACTTTTCCGTTACGACATTTTTAATGAAGTTAATATGAACAGCTGAGAACTTTGACGCAGGTGGGTTCGTTCTTAAAATCGACTTATATCCGCGGTCCGTGATGTTGTCTGCAACCGCTCCCAACTCCCAATAAAGTGCACCGTTACGCTCTGCAACTTCGCTTGCAGCAAATGAAATACCACTCGAGTAAGAACCTACAATCATGGAGATGTTTTCTTGGTTGATGAGACGGTTTGCTTCTGATTGTGCCGCGTCTGGATCAACCGCATCTCCTTTTACAATTTCAATCTGTCTTCCATTGATTCCTCCATTTGCATTTATTTCTTCAACAGCTAACTCTACTCCTCTAAAACTTTCTTGACCTAGTAGTGCTAAGTCACCCGTAAATGGATAAAGCGCACCAATTTTGATTGGTTCATCACTTGAGCCTTCTGAGTCTCCAGAAGTCTTATCACCGCCGCCGCAAGCGGCAAGCAACACTATGAGTGCGATTAAGATGATGCTTGTAATTTTTTTCATTCTTGTAAATTTTGACATTGTTTGATTCCTCCCTATCATTTCTTAACTGATCAACCATCCACCATCGACATAGATGGTTTGTCCAGTTATATAATCAGATGCACTGGAAGCTAAAAAGACTGCTGTTCCTTTTAAGTCTTCTAAATTTCCGATACGTTTAAGTGGTATTCTCGACAACATCCACTTAACTCTTTCTTCATCTTCAAATACCGGCTTTGTCATTTCGGTTTTGAAGTAACCCGGACCAATGGCATTCGTCAAAATCCCATCATCCGCGAGTTCGACAGCCATGACTTTCGTAAGCTGTGATACACCTCCTTTGCTAGCTGCATATGCTGGCATGTTGACAAAACCTAATTCACTCGTCAGAGAAGCGATGTTAATGATTTTTCCATATTTCCGTTTTTTCATATGTGGTATGACCGCTTTTGACATTAAATAGACGCTTTTCAAATTTACATCCATGACAAAGTCCCAATCAGCTTCGTCATAATCTTCTAATCTTCCTCTGACGTTTGTACCTGCTCCGTTAACTAAAATGTCGATTTTTTCCTCCTCTTGGATGGCGTAATCAACTAAATTTTGTATCGATTGTTGATCTCTTATATCTAAAGTTCGATAGTAAGCCTTTCGACCATATGTTGTTTCGATTTCTTCACATACTTGTTTCAATTCGGTTTCAGTTCGGCTTGCGACAACGACATTTGCTCCAGCTTCCGCTAATGCCAAAGAGATTGACTTGCCAATACCTCTTCCACCACCGGTTACGATAGCTGTTCTACCGGTTAAATCAAATAGCTTCATTTTGCCCCTCCTATCGCCTTTTTATATAATTCGACCACATCATCATACGTCGTAATACGAGGATTCACTTTGATGTTTCCGCTTAAAAGCGCATCTTCCGTCATTTTCTTGATGTTTTGCTCATCGATACCAAAAGATTCAAACGTTTCTGGTATACCAACGTCTTTCGCTAACCGGCGAACCGAATCGACCGCTTTTTGGGCTTTTTCCATCATGGTTAAGCCTTCCAAGTTTTCACCCATATCTAACGCGATGTCAGCAAATAATTCTGGTACGGCTTTCATATTGAATTCCATGACATGTGGAATCAAAACGGCATTGGCTATTCCGTGTGGCACTCCGTAAATTGCACTGATAGGATGGCTCAACGCGTGACAATTTCCTAATCGTGTATTGTTAAAAGCTAATCCAGCTAGTAAACTGCCCATCAACATTTCATCGCGGTATTTGAGTGTATCTCCGTTATACACAGCTTGTCTTAAATTTCGGCTAATTTTTCTGATGGCTTCCCTCGCCAACGCTTTCGTGATCGGATTAGCCATTTTGGACGTATACGATTCGATCGCGTGCACTAAAGCATCTAGACCGGTGGCAGCTGTTACGCTTGGCGGAAGTGTCAATGTCAATACCGGGTCCACTACTGCCCATTTCGGAGAAATTTTCACACCACCGATGGTAAACTTGTATTCTCTTTCTTCATCCGTAATTACGGTAAAGCTTGTGACTTCGCTTGCCGTGCCTGCCGTTGTAGGTATGGCGATCAAAGGCAATAAACCGTTTTCAAACGTATCAATACCTTCGTATGATTCAATTTTTCCACCATTTGTCGCTAAAAGCGCAACTGCCTTGGCAACGTCGATCGAACTACCGCCGCCAATGGCGATGACGACATCCGCGTTTATAGCTTTCAATTTTTCTAACGCATCGTTACAGTTTTTCACCGTTGGATTCGGCTTACATTCGTAATAGATGTCATAATTGATGTGTTTCACATGTTTGATCAATTTATCAGTTAAACCAGTTTTATTAATTCCAGGGTCAGTAACGATGAGTGCATTTTTAAAACCTTGTTTGTCGATGATGTTTTTCACTTCTTTCAACGAATTCGGCCCATAAGTGATTTCGGTAGGTGTTTTAAACACACCGATATTTTGCATATATGATCACCCTATCCTCCCGTGAAATAATCGTAATATTGGAAATATTTAGAAAATAATAATTGATAACGCTTTATTTTTTTTGAAAAGATTATTGAAGGATGCCGAAACTTGGATAACGCTTACAAATGATATTAATTGGCTGCCTTTTGTGTTATCGCTCCCCCTTACCCTTTTTATTCGTTAATCGTCTTAATTCGAAACGATGGTCGGATGACGCAACTTAGTCGTCATCCTGATCGTTTTTTTCTTCCTCATTCATTTTTTGCAATACTTCAAGCAAGTTGTTTTTGGTTCGCAACAAGTGATATTGCATGGCTAGTTTTACTTCTTGCGGATCGCCGCGTAAAACCGCTTCATAAATCCGTCTATGTTCTTGCTGTGTTTTTTCGTAATATTTGGCCAACAATTTTGGAGCAATCGGTGAAATACCTAAGTTATCGACAATTTTGTTTACTCTTGTCCACGGGCTTCCTTTCCGCAAAATTTCATGGAATTGTTTGTTCAAAGCAGCATATCGGTCATACGTATCATCCGTGAGCTGAAGCGTTTCCATTTCATGCAAAATGTCGCCTAGTTGCTCAATATCTTCATCAGTCAAATGCAGAAGCGATTTTTCTACGACAATCCCTTCGAGTAAATAGCGTAAATAATAGATTTCTTCGATATCTTCGGGTGTTATCGAAGTGACAATCGCTCCTTTATGCGGAATGATTTCAACAAGTCCTTCTATCTCCAAATGCGTCAATGCTTCACGTATCGGCATCCGACTAACATTTAATTTTTTCGCCCATTCATCTTGAATGAGTCTTTCACCTTCTTTTAATTTTCCACTTAAAATTTCTTTTCTTAATTTTGTTAAAACTTTGTTTACAATCGTAGAGTTATTTTCACTGCTTTTACTCACCATCGACCCTCTCACACCTTCAAATTGGATACAATGAAATATCATTTTGGATACAATTTTTAACTTGTTTTCTATGTTACAAAATCATTTTTTAGTTGTCAAGTCATATTTTAAACGTTTTTTTGTTTGTTTTTTAGTGCTTTTTTCTTAACTTTTATAAAAATATATTTTAAATAGTATCCAATTTTTTATTTTTTCGAATAGTTTTGTATCCAATTCAAAATTGGGCAAAAAGCGAGAAATATTTGGGAGGAGGGTGTTATGAAAGATTTGGTTGAATGATCGTTTTGATCCCTTCTTTTTGAAAACTGACACGAAAAGCTTCTTTCCATTCATCGATGGAAAATTTATGCGTAATCAACGCCTCTAAATCGACTTTTTCCTGCTCGATCAAAGTCAAGGCAGTTTCCCACGATGAAGGTGTGGTCGCGAACGAATTGACATAGTTTACCTCTTTCATCAACATGCGATCAAAATCAAAGGACACTCTCTTTCCGAACAAACCTAATTGAATGAACGTTCCTTGTTTTTTCACCAAAGAAAGGCATGTATGTAAAGAGGATTCTACTCCCGCGCATTCTATGACCACATCAAAAGCTTTGCCGCCATTGAGATGCAATACATCTCTTTCCGATTGTTCTTCTACATTAACTACCGCTTTTGCACCCAAAATTTCCGCGACTTCAAAACGGTTTTTGTCATGGGAAGTTCCTGAAACGATGACAGAAGCGCCATGGATGTTCGCAATTTGCAACGCCAACAATCCAATGGTTCCGCACCCGGATACGAGTACGTTGTCGCCCGCTTGTATCGTCGCCCTTTCCATCAAACCTCTGACAACACATGCGAGTGGTTCCGTCAAAGAAGCGGCATCCATCGATATATTCGCGGGCAGCGAGAGTACATTCCTTTCAGGAACAACGATATACTCAGCCATCGCTCCGTTGACCCCTGAACCAATCGACTTTCTTTTTGGACAAAGCATGATCAATCCTTTGCGACAATACGAACATGTTCCGCACGTGACCGCTGCAGTAAGAGAAACGACACGATCGCCTTTTTTGAATCGATTCGCCTGTTTCCCTTTCAGTTCAACGATTCCGGAAAACTCGTGCCCTAAAATGACGGGTGTTTCATATGGGTATTCATCTTTTACAATATGTAAATCCGTTCCGCATATACCACAAGCGCTCACCTTGATCTTTACTTCATCCTCTCTCGGCTCAACGTCAGCCACTTCTTCCAAACCGACACCTTCCATTCCTGGATTTCGCTTTACGATCGCTTTCATTTCTGCATCTACCTTCCTCTGTGTTTGGTTTTAGATGCGAATCGTTTTCATCCATAATTTACTTTGCAAGTTTCATGCCAATTTCAGAAATCCATAAATCTTGCATTTTTTCATAAATCTGCATTCATTTTGATGCGATATTTCATAATGTTGAACTTTCGCATCACACTTTCACCAAACACGTTCAAATGATTTTTTTAGACACAGCTATTCCAATCCACTGTTCAGAATAGCTGTGCTGCTTCATTATTCATTGATCTTCGGTTCTTCAAGGGCTACTTCTTCTGGATAAACGGTTACAAGCTTACCATCGATCCATTGGTGCACATAATATTCAGCTAACATATTTTGACCTGTGTCTGGATCGAATTCAACGCCCCATCCTGTTGCTGTCGTACCTCTTTCAACTTTATAGTCCAAAGCAGTTTCGTGGAGTTTTTCAGGATCGACATCTCCGCCTGTTTGTGTAATCACATCAAGCACCACTTTCATTCCCATGTAGCTGGCTAAGGAGTGGCCAGATTTTGGATGACCATTATATTTTTCTTGATACAATTCGATAAACTTGTCCATTCCTGGTGTAAATTCTTTATTGACATGGTATTGTGGGTAAGCGATATCAAAGATACCTTCTGCATTTTCTTCTCCAACGGCATCTTTGAAGTCGGAAGTCGTGTGTCCTGCTCCTGAACCAACGATGACCGGAACTTCAACGTCGAGTTCTTTCATTTGTTTTGACAATAAAATGGCATCATTGATATAGGCTACAGAAATTAAAACGTCAGGTTCTGCTTTTTTGATGTTTAAGACTACCGATGACAAGTCATTTGATGAAGCACCATACGGCAATACGGATACAATGTTTATACCTTCTTCTTTAGCTAATTTAATCGCCTCATCCGCGATGGTTGTGCCGTAAGAAGAATCCTCATGAGCAATGACCACTTTTAAATCGCTTATATCCTTGCCAAGTTTTTCTGCCACCACTTCTTTAATAAAATTGATGTGAACAACAGAAAGCATGGAGGCCATCGGGTTGATCCGTAAAATCGATCGGTAGTTTCTTCCCGTAATATCATCTGCCACAGCACCTAACTCCCAATACAATACACCGTTTCTTTCCGCTACTTCACTACCTGCAAAAGCGACGCCACTGGAATAAGAGCCGACAATCGTCGTGATGTTTGCTTGGTTGATCAGTCTGTTTGCTTCCGCTTGTGCTGCATCGGAGTCGACTGCATCCCCTACAACCAATTCAACTTTTCGTCCATTCAATCCGCCATTATTGTTAAATTCTTCTACAGCGAGTTTAACTCCCCTGAAGCTTTCTTCCCCGAGCAATGCTAATTCACCTGTCAGCGGAAACAGTGTGCCGATTTTGATCGGATCACTTTCTTTTCCATCTTTTGTACCGCCGCTTGACGCTGAGGACGGTTCACCTCCTCTACAAGCCGCTAACATGAGCATAAGTGCGATCAACATAAGACTTGTTAATCGTTTCATCTCACATACCCCCAAAACATTTTTATAAATGACTAAGATGCGAAAACGCATCAAAGCATTTACCTTACAGTGTGAATACCCTTACCGATCAACGAATTTGCTGATTCCATCAACGCTTCAGACCGGGATGGATGAGGTTGAACCATTGTCGCCAGTTCATCAACCGTCCCTTCAAGATACATAAAAGCTGAAACTTGGCCGATGATCTCCGTCACATTCGCACCGACCATGACAACTCCCAAAATCTCTCCATATGTTTCATCTATCATGATTTTTGCAAATCCATCCGTTTCACCGTTTGCCAAAGCCATGCCATTTGCCAAGAAATTGAATTGATGCACTTTATATTTTAGTTTTCTTTTCTTCATCTCTTCTTCTGTCATTCCGACGCAAGCGACTTGCGGCGATGTATAGATGCATCGTGGAATGACGGAATAATCCATTTTTTGTTTTGACCCATTTAAATTGCATACAGCCGTCAAACCTTCGCAGCTGGCTACATGCGCCAACTGCCAATTGCCGATCACATCACCGACCGCAAACACGCCGCGTTCACTAGTCTCTAAATAATCGTCAACTTGAATGAACGGACCGTTCATGGTCAGATTTAAATGCTCAATTGCGTCGAGATTCGGTTGTCTGCCGATTGCAATTAAGACTTCGTCTGTTTCTATCGTTGTACGTTCTTTGTCCCGATTGACCACAATTACTTTGGTTCTTCCCGATCTACCTCGTTCAAATTCCATCACTTCATGACCGAATAAGAACATGACTCCCTTTTGCTTTAACGCTTTTGCCAATGCATTTGCAGCTGTTTCATCTTCCATGGGAATGATCCGTTCACTCCGTTCAATCACCGTCACTTTCGTGCGTAAGCTGGAGAAAATCTCTGCCATTTCGACGCCAATTACACCGCCGCCGATGATGACAAGCGATTCAGGTATGTTTTCCAAATCAAAAATCGTATCTGTCGTATGGTACGAAACGGAATCCAAGCCTGGTATATCGGGGACAATTGGACGGCTACCCGTTGCAATGATGATATTTTTTGCTTTTAGTTCAGTCGCGGTCCCTTTATGTTCGACGACGACACGTTTTTTCGGATAAACTTTTCCAAAGCCGTGATACACTTCAACGTTTGCTGCACGCAATAATGAACGGATCCCTTGCTGCAACGTGGAAATGACATTATTTTTTCGTTCGATCATCTTGGCAACATCAAAGGTCGTTTCACTTGTGTGAATGCCCCACTCTTTTGCTTTTTCAATTTGTTCGATTACTTCTGCATGTTTCAACAACGTTTTTGAAGGGATACATCCCCGGTTTAAACAGGTACCTCCAAATTGATCCGCTTCAACAATTGCCGTTTTCTTTCCATCTTTTGCTGCGCGGATGGCGGCAACATAACCACCGGGGCCGCCTCCAATGACGATGAGATCATATGAAATCAATTGCCATCCCCCTACATCAACAATTTATATGGATGTTCCAATATATCTTTTAAATCGGTCAAAAATCTTGCCGCTGGCGCTCCATCAATGACACGATGATCGAACGACAAACTTAATTCCATCATTGAACGAACTTTCATTTCTCCATTTATGACGACAACCTTTTCTTGAATTTGTCCTACACCTAAAATCGCCGCATTCGGCGGATTGATAATCGGCGTAAAACCGTTCACTGCGTACATCCCTAAATTACTAATCGTAAACGTGCTTCCTTGCATTTTTTCTGGTGACAACGACTTATTTCTCGCTTGTTCGGCAAGTGTTTTTGCCTCTTTCGTAATAGTAGCCAACCCTTTTTGGTCTGCATGTTCAATAACCGGAACGACTAAGCCGTCATCCATTGCAACTGCAAAACCGAGATGAATGTTTCGATGGTATACAATTTCTTTATCATCTACTAATGAGACATTGATGTTAGGATGTTTTCTTAAAACAACCGCCGTAGCTTTAAGCATGATTTCATTGAATGATATCCGCAATCCGGTTTCTTTTTCGATTTCCGGCAGCAATTGTTTTCGTAATTTGATCACTTCTGTCATATCGACTTCCGAAAACAATGTAACATGCGGCGCGGTATAGAAGCTCTGCGACATCCGTTCAGCGATGACTTTACGGATTCCGCTAAGCGGCACACGCTCGTCTTGAAAAGCGTCTCGTACAACTTGCTCGCTCGCCTTGAGGACGTCAGCTTTGACAATTTTTCCACGTGCTCCGGAACCTGTGATTCCACTGTAATCTACTTGTTTATCTTCAGCTATTTTCTTAGCCAGTGGAGTAATCTTTTTCTTCATATTTGTGATATAACGTTCGACATCCACTTTTTGAATTCTGCCTTTTGGTCCCGTACCGACAATGTCTTTTAAATCAATGCCATATTCTTCAGCTAATCTGCGGGCTAACGGCGTTCTTCTTATTTTTCGTCCATCTCTTAGATGACTAGCCGTTTGATTGGTTTCAACTGTTTCTTGTTGTTCCGGTTCCACTTGGTTTTCCGTTTGAGTTGGTGTTTCTACTAGATGATCGATTGCTTCACCTTCTTCCCCGATATAGGCAATGACTTCCAAGACAGGGACCGTATCACCGACATCGTATAATTTTTTCAATAACACCCCATCGACTTCCGCTTCCACTTCGATGGTGATTTTATCGGTTTGGATTTCCACAATCGGATCGCCCGCTTCAACTTTGTCGCCGACTTCCACGAGCCAATTATCAATCGTTCCCTCTTCCATCGACGCCCCCAATTTTGGCATCACCACTTTTTCTGCCATCATCTCACTTCCTTACAAATTCATGATTGTCTTAACTTTTGCAATAATATCTTCAACTTGTGGAACCGCCGCTCTTTCTAATTTTGGATTATAAGGAATCGGTGTTGCCACGCCGCCCAATCGACTGACCGGTGCATCCAAATAATCAAATGCTTCACTTTCGCCAATAATGCTGGCAATTTCAGCGCCATAGCCGCCGCGTTGCACTGCTTCATAAACGACTAACGCACGGTTTGTTTTCTTGACGGATTCAATGATGGTTTTTTCATCTAGCGGAACTAATGTCCGTGGATCGATCACTTCAACGCTGATTCCTTCTTTTTCCAATTGTTCAGCGGCTTCCAACGAACGATTTACCATGATTCCTGTAGCAACTACCGTTATGTCGGTTCCTTCTCTTTTTACATCTGCCACACCAATCGGGACTTCAAATTCTTCTTCCGGAACCTCACCTTTTTCGTTGTAGAGTAATTTATGTTCAAAGAAGAGAACTGGATTATCGTTTTTAATTGCTGAAATCATCAATCCTTTTGCATCGTAAGGGTTTGAAGGTTGGACAACGATCAAGCCAGGGATGTGCGTCATCCATGCTTCTAAACTTTGGGAATGTTGCGCAGCAAACCCTAATCCAGAACCACTAGGTAAACGAACGACGGCAGGCACTTTCGTTTTTCCACCAAACATGTAGCGCATTTTGGCTGCCTGGTTGACGATATTATCCATGGCAATGACGACAAAATCCGAAAATTGAATTTCCAAAATCGGGCGCATCCCCATCATCGCAGCACCTACTGCACACCCACTGATCGCCGCTTCCGAAATTGGCGTAATACGAACTCGTTCCGGTCCGTATTCTTCCAACATGCCGTTTGTTACTCCAAATGCTCCACCATATATTCCGATATCTTCCCCCATGATAAAGACATCTTCATCTGCACGCATTCTTTGTGACATCGCTTCTCGAATCGCTTCAGCATAAGTTATTTCCCGCAATCTATACCATCCTTTCTCTTTATGCATAAATATCTTCTGTCAAAGAATCTAAGCTCGGTTCCTTGCTTTTTTCCGCAAACGTTACCGCTTCTTCAATCTCGTCTTGTACTTTTTTCTCCATTTCGTCGTACGTTTCTTCTGTAAGGATCTTTTCTTCCAACAAACGGTTTTTAAAAAGCCTAATCGGATCTTTTTCGTTTCTCCAGTACTTTTCTTCTTCCCTCGTACGGTATTTGCGCGCATCACTGCGGGAATGCCCTCTCCATCTGTACGTTTCCGCTTCGATGAGCGTCGGTCCTTCTCCTCTTCTTGCGCGCTCTACAGCTTCTGCAGTCGTTTCTGCAACTTTGATGACATCGTTGCCGTCGATCGTAACTCCTGGAATACCGTAAGCTTTCGCACGTTCGGAAAGATGTTTGATATTCACCATTTCTTTAATGGAACCTGACATGCCATACAAATTGTTTTCACAGAAGAAAATGATCGGTAATTTCCAAATCGAAGCTAAATTCAATGCTTCATGAAAAGCGCCTTCATTTGTTGCACCATCACCGAAAAAACTGACAACGACATAACCGAGATTTTTCATTTTCGAAGCCAATGCCGCTCCCGTTGCAATCGGCAGTCCCGCTGCTACGATTCCGTTTGCACCTAAATTGCCTACATCCAAATCGGCGATGTGCATCGAACCGCCTTTTCCTTTGCAATATCCCGTTTCTTTACCTAACAACTCGGCCATCATGCCTTTGACACCCGTTCCTTTTGCGATGCTGTGGCCATGACCGCGGTGCGTGCTAGTTATTTTGTCTTCCTTTGATAAAGGAAAACATGCACCGACCGCCGTCGCCTCCTGACCAATGCACAAATGCATGGTTCCATGAATCCTCCCTTGCTGATAGAGGCTTTCCACTTTCTCTTCAAAACGACGAATGAGCAACATGTCGTATAACATTTGCAATTTATCCTCTGCTGTAATTTGAATCATGCGCGATCCTCCCATTATTTGTATTGCCACCCTTATACACATGCAAAAATCATGCCAACTTTCTAGAGAATGTTTTTCTTGGGTAAGCGTTGTCATTTTGTTGATTTTTTTCAACGCTTTGTATTAAAATCAAGTCAAACGTGATGCGCATTTGAAACAATGATGCAATTTTTCATCACAAAATGAGGTGATCTTGCATGAATCCAATACCATTTGCAAATGCGAACATCATCGGGGTCATCATCATCGATTCCATGGGGGAAATTGAGTTTGTCAATGAGTTGGCGAACAAATTCTCCTATTACTTAAATGACATCGTTGACCTCGTATGCCGTCATGGAGGGACGTATTTCAGCATTTTGCAATATCCTGCCGAAGTGGAAACGTTTCCTTTATATGACGGGAAACAAATCATTTTGATCAAACCGATCAACGACCTTGTCAGACTGTGGAAAGAAAACGAATCGTTGGAAGAGTTAAGATACGAACTGAATGAAATCATCAATTCAGCCTATGATGGAATCGTCATTGCGGATGCTGATGGCGTCATCATCCACCAAAACCCGTCTTATGCTAAAATCACCGGTTTGCCAGCTTCACAATGCATCGGACGGCATTTGGGCGATCTGGAAAAAGAAGGCGTCATTGACCGCTCGGCTACATTAATCGCTTTAAGAGAAAAACGGCCAGTGACGATTACCCAAAAAATCAACACCGGTGCAACCGTTTTAGTTTCAGCCGTACCTATTCGAGATAAAAACGGAAATATTACGAAAGTCGTCAACAACGTGAGGGATTTGACATATTTAAACAATTTACAATCAGAAAAGAAAAAACTGGAGGAAAAAAACAAAGCGATTCAGAAGGAGTTAGAGGCGTTAAAATTGCAGAATAATCCTACCCTTTCGATCGTCGCAAACTCCGAAGCGATACATAAGGTGCTCGATCGGGCACTAAAAGTTGCACGCATCGATTCGGGCATATTGATTGAAGGGCCGTCGGGATCAGGAAAAGAAAAGATCGTCGAGCTGATCCACCATCATAGCCATCGCAGTAAATACCCATTGATCAAAGTCAATTGTGCAGCTATTCCTCATTCATTGCTGGAATCAGAGTTGTTCGGTTATGAACCAGGTGCATTTACCGGCGCGCATAAAAAAGGAAAAAGAGGATTAATCGAAGCGGCAAACAATGGCACGTTTTTCTTGGATGAGATCGGGGAAATGCCGTTGGATCTTCAAGTGAAATTGCTGCGCGTGTTGCAAGAACAACAAATTACACGTATCGGGGGCACGAAACCAATTCCCGTCAATATCCGCGTCATCGCTGCTACGAATAGAAACTTGAAAGAAATGGTTGAAAAAGGGGAATTCCGCGAAGATTTATTTTATCGCTTGAACATCATCCCGATCAAAATTCCGCCATTGAAGGAAAGAAAAGAAGATATCATTCCGTTAACATATCATTTCTTAAAAGACATTAATAAAAAATACGGCATCAATCGCCAATTTTCACAGGACGCTCTCCATATGTTTACACTGTACGATTGGCCGGGCAATGTAAGAGAGTTGAAAAACTTCGTCGAACGTACAGCTCTCATGAGTTCCCATACGGAAATCACCGTCGATGATATTATGAATGAATTGCAAATCGGAAATGAACGATTGATCGAATCAAAACCAGATGCCATCCATATTGACCCTACCGCCATTTCCTTGAAAGAAAAAGTCGAAGCTTATGAGAAGAAGATTATCGAAGAAACATTGCCGTTATTTCCAAGTATTCGCCAAGCGGCAATAGCCTTGAAAGTTGACCAATCCACTTTAGTAAGAAAAATCCAAAAATATCGAATTAATAAACCCGTTTGAGTTTCCATATGAAAAATTCTCTCAAAGCAGCGATCTTTGAGAGAATTTGATTTTGCGACTTGATACTGTTATGAAAGGGCTTTCATTTGCATCGTTGAGCGGACTTTGTCCTAGAATGACAAAGAAACAAATGTTCAAGCAATTTTCAATCGTTCATACTGAGGTTCATTTTTGCTAATTTAATTACGCTTCAAAATGAATGATGCGGTCACTTACTTTTTCAAGTAGATGGATATGATGGCTTACAGCTAATATACCGATGCGTCGGGTTTTTATTAGATGTATGAAATGGTGCCATATTTGCGCTTGGGTGATCGCATCGAACATACTCGTCATTTCATCCGCCAAAATGTACCTCGTTTCAGGACTAAACGCCCGGGCAATACAAAAACGTTGCAATTCTCCGCCGGACAATTCGTGAGATTGGCGGTTAAACCATTCGGTTTGAATGCCCATCATGTCCAAAATGTCATGATCAAGCCCTTCCACTTCGTTTAATACGTCATTCATTTTCCATTTCGGATTGATCGCTTTTTCGGGATGTTGCCAAATGAGCTGCACCGGATGAACAGCACATTTGTTTACGATTTCAATCACATTTTTGCCGTCAACGGTGACTGCACCTTCGCTTGGCGGCATGTAACCGGCGATCACTTTCAACATGGTCGTTTTCCCACTTCCACTTTTCCCGTACATCCCTACAATTTCGCCAGGTCGAATCGTAATATTCACATGTTTAAACAGCCAATCGGATTTATCGTATTTAAAACTCAAATCGATGACTTCAAGCATAAAAACACCTGACCTTGTCGCCCCCATGAATTGTTTTTAAATCCGGATGCCTTTCTTTGCATACCGTTTTGACCTTTGGACAATGTTCGGCAAACAGGCATCCCCTCGAGTTTTCCGTCGTTGACGGTTGAAAATGGTAAAACGGTTGAAAACCATTTTGCGGCAACGCGTACCACAAGGCTTTCGTGTATGGATGCCTCAAGTGTGCGCCTCCCATTATAAAGTGTTTGCGTGCGACGATTTCCACCGTTTCCCCGGCATAAAAGACGGCAATTTTGTTGGCGATTTTTAACGCGGCTTCGATATCGTGCGTGATGAAGATGATCCCTTTTTCTTGTTCCGCCAACATTTTCAACAAACGCAACATGTCGTTTGCCGCTTCTTCATCCAATCCGTTCGTCGGCTCATCCGCAATGATCAATTTTGCATCACTTGCCAATGCCATGGCGGCAAATACACGACGCACCTTGCCGCCCGACAAGTTGGATGGCAGTTGTTTCATTGCCTTTTTGTCCAAGCCCACTTGAAAAAATATCTCTTCAAGCTTCCGTTTATTCTTTATTTTCAAAAACGATTTAACTTGTTTCTCGACTTTCATCAAAGGGTCAAGCGCATTCGTCAATTGCGGGATGAGCATGATTTCCTTGCCGCGCAGCTCTTTTTTCTTCTTATCCGAGAGCGGTTCATTTTTATATTTCAAGACGCCTTCGACGACGGCATTTTTCGGTTGAATCCCCAAAATGGCGTCAGCGAGCAAACTTTTCCCTGATCCGCTTGCACCGACGATGGCGATGATTTCCCCTTTGCGGATGGTCAGGTGGAAATCACGGATGACGGCTTGGCGAATTGGATTCAACCCTTTTTCGTAGCGTTCAATCGTCATCGACAAATGCTCCACTTCGAGCAGATATTCATTTTTTTCCGTTTGTGGCATTCTTTTTTGAAAAAAATTTGCATCAGGCAATATGTTCATTGCACAAATCCTCTCTTTAGTTCGGATTGAAAAATTTTCGCAAATTGTTTCCGACAGCATCGAACAGCGCAACCAGGAAGATGAGGGACAAGCCCGGGAAAAAAGCGAGCCACCATTTTCCGGCCGTCAAATATTTCATCGACTCCGCCAAAATAATACCGATGGCCGGTTGTTCCGGCGATAAGCCGAAACCTAAAAACGTAATCGCCGATTCATGCAAAATCGCATGGGGAAACAGCAAGATGAAACCGACAAACAGTTGTGGCAAAACGTGTGGAAGATAATGCCGTTTGACGATCCAGCTTCGTTTCTTGCCCAAATTTCTGGAAATATGGACATATTCCGCCGTCTTCAATTGCATGATTTCGGCCCGGATGACGCGCGTCAACGTCGGCCAGTGCGTCAAGGCGATGCCGATGACGACCCCTTTTAAGCCACCACCTAAAACGAACGAAATCAACATTAAGGTGACTAAATGCGGTACGCTTAAAAACAAATCGATCATCATCGTAACGAGATGATCAAACCATTTGTTCAAAGAAGCGAAAACGGCCAAAAGAAATGCGATGACGGCACTTGCTGCAGCCGCCAACAATCCGACTTGAAAACTTACATTCAATCCTTTCAACGTCCGCATGAACATGTCCCGCCCGAGCCAGTCCGTTCCGAACGGATGCATCAAGGAGGGGCTTAAATTTTTTGCGCTCATATTTGCCTCAATGTGATCGGTGCCGATGACAAAACCGGAAATGATGATGGCCAAAAATACGGATAATAAGCCAACCAATTTTAAGACAACGATCGATCGATTTGATTTCGGTTGCGTCTTTGATTGTTTCACTTTTTCGACTATGCGTTTTTCTTTCATCATACCGTCTCACCAGGCTTTATGCGCCGATCGATGACCGTATATAATCCGTCCGCCATTAAATTGCCGATAAAGACGAATGCAGTGCTGAAAACGACGATTCCCAACAGCAATGGGACATCGTTGTGCAAACCTGCTTGGACGAGCGCTTGGCCCAAACCTGGATAACTAAAAACTTGTTCGACCAAAACTGCCCCGCCGAACAGTTCGCCAAATGTTGCAAAATGGACGGATACCGCCGGAAGCAATGTGTTTCTAAAACCGTGCCGCCAAATCAGCGTAAACCCGTATTCCCCTTTTGCACGCGCAAAACGAATAAATTCGCTGTTTAACGTTTCAATCATCTTTTGCCGTGTATGTAAAATGATGTTCGCTCCTCCGACGACGCTGAGCGTAAGCGCCGGAAGCACGATATGTTTGAGCCGATCGAACCATGTTACATCCGCTTTCAACATGCCAACAGGCGCGCCGAGTCCGATCGGAAACAGTCCGAGCCAAACGGAAAAAATAATCAAAAACAAAATGCCGATCCAAAACGCCGGGGTGGAAGCGAGGATGAAACTGTACGTTTTAATCACCCGGTCAACCATCTTGCCTTCATTCATCCCGGCGATGGCACCTAAAACATATCCGACAACGCCGGATAACGTCCAAGAAAAGCTCATCAACCAAAATGAAGGGGAAAATCGTTCTTTAATGACCGTTAAAACATCTTGCCGATAAAGGAGCGACACACCAAAATCCCCTTGGACGAATGTGCTGAACCATTTGAAAAATTGTTTCAACTTCGGCTCGTGCAAACCGTAATATTCCGCAATTTGCTCTTTTTGCGTTTCACTGACGACCATCATTTCCGCACCCAAATATGACTGGATGGGATCGACCGGAGAAAAACTGACCAATGTAAACGAGAGGACGATGACCATGATTAAGATGGAAAAGAATTTGATCATACGAAGCATGATTGTTTTAATTAACTGCGAAATTTGCAATGTTGCCTACCTTCTTTCCATTGTAATTACTCTTCCCACTTCCAGTCCGCGATAAATTCCGTAATCGGCCAACCATGCCCGTGCGGTTGGATTTTTTGTTCCCCGATATCCAAATTTTCATTGACGAAATACAAATGTTCGAGATTGACCAACCATGCCCATGGGGCATCGCCTAGTGTCGAAAAACCGGTCGCACCGTCCCATTGCGCCTTTTTCCAATATTCATTCGCCTCTTCCTCGCTTGAAGCGTTGAGGGCTAGTTCAATATACTTATCGACCTTTTCATTTTTGTAATAATTCGGATTGAAAAAATCGACGCCTTGATGTCTGCTGTGATAGACGTAATAGATTTCAATCGGGTCGTGGCTTCCCCAGCCGAACAATACCGGGGTCGAATGCATGACTTCCGCAATTTCCGTCCAACTTTTCCCTTCGGTCTCCACTAGTATGCCAAAATCTTTCATCATTTGCGCAAAAGCAACCGCCAACGATTGCCGCGTTTGGTCGTTTGCAGGGTAAACCAACGTGAAGCGGGCCTCGATGCCGTCTTTTTCAAAAATGTCGTTTTCGTTTCTTTCCCATCCTGCTTTATACAACATGTTTTCCGCTTCTTCTTTCTTTCCGTCTTCAAATGCCGTCTCTTCGTTCCACCACGGCAATTTGTCCGCGATGGAATAAGCTGGCGTGCCGAAACCTTCAAGCACGTCTTCGACTAATTGCTCCCGGTCGACAGCTAGATTGATCGCCTTTCGAATGGCAACATCGGACGTCACTTCGTGGCCGATTTCCTTACCCGTTTCCGGATCGACGGTTGGTTCGACATACGGAAACATGATCCCCCGGTTGTCGACACTTTCCAATCGGACCAACTTCATTCCGGGTATGTCTTCTTTCGCCAAGTTTGCCGGTACAGCGGCGGTATCGACTTCCCCGGCTTTCGCCGCTAAAAACGCGGCATCTTCATCCAAAAAAAGGAAAGTCAACCGTTCAAAAGGTGATTTTTTACCGTAATAATACGGATTTTGTTCGACGATCAGTTGCTGGCCTTTGTCCCATTGGACGAGTTGATACGGTCCGGAACCGATCGGCTCCTGGTTGTAGTTTTCCGAATAAGCGTGTTCCGGAACGATCCCGAGCATAGCAAGCATGTAAATGAACGTTGATTGCGGTTTTTCAAGAGTGAATTTCACTTCATAATTGTTTGTTTTTTCAATTGACGTTACATGTTGCAAATCGACGACGGATGCGGCATGTTTGGCCGTTTCAAAAGTGAAAACGACATCGTCGGCCGTAACCGGTTCCCCATCGGAAAATTTGGCATCATCACGGATTTTCACCGTCCATTCCAGACCATCATCGCTCACCGCATAATCCGTCGCCAAATCATATTCGACTTCGAAATCACGGTTTAACGTCAACAATGTGCTTTGAAATAACGGCGAACCGTAACGGCCCCAACCCGTCGTCGGGTCGAAACCGTCATCCGGTTCGGAACCGATTGCCAATACTAAATGATTTTTCTCATTTGAACCGACATGCCCCTCGTCCACATGCGAGCTCGAAACTGAGCAGGCTGCCAAAATGGTGATCATGAACAACATATGGAAAATGAAGGTTCGATTAAGAATCGTCATCGATAGCTCCTCCCGTCAATCTTTCAAACATTTCATCGCCGCAATTGCCGCTTGCCCCAAACTGATGCCATTATCATTCACCGGCGTTTGGCCGTCAAATAACATTTCGATGCCCGCAGCTTCCATCATTTCGGAAAGGTCGGCAAGTAATAAACTGTTTTGAAAGACACCTCCCGATAAAACGACGCGATCGATTTCGTATTGTCGGCTTAACGAGCGGATCGCGTTCGACACGCCTTGGGCGAGGCCGCGATGGAATGCCCGTGCGATCGATGACGGCGAGTTCCCCTTTACTTTCGCTAGAATCATATCGTGCAACAACGGACGATAGTCGAGTTCTTTTCCCGTCCATGGAAAACGATAAACTTCTTCCCATTCGCCTTTTGTCGCGATATGTTCCAACCAAATGGCCGCTTCCCCTTCAAAAGAAATGTCATGGTGGAAACCTAAGATGGCGGCGGCGGCATCGAACAGTCTGCCGACGGAAGTCGTCGGAAAGCAGTGGATGTTTTTCGCTTTAATTTTCCGCGCGTTCGTAAAATGCGGCGGCAAACGCAACTTTTCCTCGAGCATTTTTATATCATCCTTATCGTCGACAAAACCGGCGAGGGCTTGCACCGGCATTGTCGCCGCTGCATCACCGCCGACGAGCACCGCTTTCCGCAAGTGGCCGACCCGCTCAAAGCCTCGGCTCAGGCTGCCGACAAACATTTCACCGCCCCAAATTTCACCATCTGTGCCATATCCGGTTCCATCAAAAATGATCCCGATCACTGGGCGTTCAAATTCGCCTTTCATGGCCAACACGGATGCCAAATGCGCTTCGTGGTGTTGAATGGCGACATGTTTATATCCGTTCATCTCTTCGGCATATTGTGTCGTAAAATAACTTGGGTGCAAATCGTGGGCGATGACCGTGTCTTTTAAGGAAATGTTGAACATTCGCAAATAGGATTCGAGCGTCTTTTCGAACTTCAATTGTGCGGCGTATTTCGTCATATCCCCCAAATGGTGGCTCATGATAACTTTATCGTCTTTGATGAGCGTAATCGTATTTTTCAAATCGGCTCCGACCGCCAAAATCGGCCGTTTTGTCGCCAATGCGATCGGAAAAACCGTTTGAAATCCACGTGATCTGCGGATCGGGAGCATCCCTCGTTTCGTTTGTTTGACGACCGAATCATCCACACTCCGTTCAATTGGCCGTTCACCCACCAGACAAGCACAGTCGATCGCTTCAGCGAATCGAAAAATGTCTTCATCTTGATGGATCGTCGGCTCACCCGGATAGTTCGCACTTGTCATAATGAGATACTCGGGAGCGCCAAAATGAAACAAAATATGGTGCAAAGCCGTATACGGCAACATGATGCCCAAGTCTTTATTGTTCGGCGCTATGACGTCCGGAAGAACGCCTTTTGATGCCAACAAAACGATCGGCCGTCGTTGGGACGTCAGCAATTTGCGCTCCTTGTCTGAAACATGTGCGATCCTTTCAACCGCTTCCATGTCTTTTGCCATCATGGCAAAAGGTTTTCGTTCACGATGGATCTTCTTCCTCAACCGTTTGATCGCATCAATGTTTGTCGCGTCGCATACCAAATGGTAGCCGCCATTGCTTTTGACGGCGATCATCTCTCCCGAATGGAGCAAACCGACCGCTATTTGAAACATCATTTCACCGTCATATACATTTCCTAAATGATATAAACGATAGTCCGGGCCACAGTTTGGACAACTATTCATTTCTGATTGATAACGGCGATCGTTCGGATCTTCATATTCTTTGCGGCAGGCAGCGCACATTTCCCAATGTTTCATCGCCGTATGTTGCCGTTTAAATGGCAATGTTTCCAACATCGTATATTTTGGTCCGCACGAAGGACAACTCGTATAAGGGTATAAGTACCGTCGATTATTGCGGTCGAACAACTCCAAAAGACAGTCTTCGCAAATGGCTTCATCGGAAAACACGGATTCGTTGATGAACGGTTCAAGCATTTCCTTGTTATTCATAAACTTCTGCGCCTCTTCCCATCTATGGAATAAATTTGATTTAAAATACAAGTTGATTTGACCGTCATACATATCTGAAGATGGTATCCGCATTAAAAGGTGTTTTAACAAATTCTCGGAAGCGGATCTCCGACCAACATATCGACCGCCCTGGTTCCGCCAAAACTCGAGCGCGCAAGGACGATATGTCGTTCGCTCGCTTCGACGACTCCAATCACCGCCGCATCTTCTCCGCCCGGAACTTGCCGAATGGCGTTCAACGCTTTATCGGCATATTCCTCCGCCACAACGGCGATGAATTGCCCTTCATTGGCGATATGCAACGGATCCAAACCGTGAATTTCACAAGCCCCACGCACTTCCGGACGCACTTTGATCGCATCTTCTTGCAAGACGATGGATGCTTTTATATCTTTCGCCAATTCATTCAGCGCGGTTGCGACGCCGCCACGCGTCGGATCGCGCATCCATTTGAGCCCGGGCGCCGCTAGTTCGATGAGACGTGATACGAACGGCCAAACGGATCGGGTGTCCGATTGGATGTTTGCTTCCAAATCGAGTTCGCCACGGGCAAAAAGGATGGTGATGCCGTGATCGCCTATCGGACCGGAAAGGATGATTTTATCTCCCGGTTTCACACGGTCCGCGGATAAATTCACCCGCGGGTCGACGAGTCCGACTCCGGCTGTCGCGATGAACAATTTGTCGGCTTTCTGGTACTCGACTACTTTCGTATCGCCGCCGACGATCGCAACGTTCGCTTTTTCAGCCGCTTCTTGCATCGCTTTAATTTCCGCTTCCAAAATCTCCGTTTCCAAACCGGCTTCAATGATGAGCGTTGAAACGATCGCCAAAGGTTTTGCACCACCCATGGCGATGTCGTTCACGGTTCCATTTACGGCCAGTTCCCCGATCGAACCTCCTGGGAAGCGTAACGGATTTACGACAAAACTGTCGGCGGTAAATGCCAGTTTATTCGTCCCCGTTTCGATGTAAGCCGAATCGTTTAACGTCTCCAAATTGAAATACGGCGCGAGCAATCCGTCGATCAACTTGCGACTCGCTTTTCCGCCGGCGCCGTGCTGCAATTGGATTTTCGCATCGGTGAACGTGACTTTTTCTTTCAGAATGATCGCATCCCCTTTGCATCAAGTTTTCTTGCGTTCATCGTCCAACGATCATTGACTCATCGTGGAAAACATATGGTTGTAATATGTTGCGCATGCCCCTTCGGATGAAACCATGAGTGCACCGACCGGGTTTTCAGGCGTGCAAACTTTGCCGAACAATTTGCATTGATTCGGTTTGATGATCCCTTTCAACACATCGCCGCAACGGGCTTCTTTGTTCTCTTCGATATTGATTTTTTCGATGTTGAAGTGGACTTCCGCATCCCATTTGGCAAATTCCGGGCGCAGTTTCAACGCAGAATTATGGATGCCGCCCAACCCGCGCCATTCAAATATCGTACGGTCTTCAAACACTTGGTCCATCACCTGCAACGCTCTGACATTTCCTTCATCCGCGACTGCACGTTTATATTGGTTTTCGACTTTCGTTTCGCCATTTTTCAGCTGCTTGATCAACATTAAGATGGACTGCAACAAATCCAACGGTTCAAAACCGGAAATGACGACAGGTTTTTTATATTTTTCGGCAACGATGTTGTAAGGTTCAGCGCCGATGACGACCGAAGCATGTCCAGGACCGATGAAGCCGTCGACTTTCATGCCCGGTTGAGCCAAAATCGATTCCAGTACAGGGATGATTTTGACGTGATTGGAATAGACGAAAAAGTTGTCCACGTCCAATTCTTTCGCACGTAACACCGTCAAAGCTGTCGATGGTGCGGTCGTTTCAAAACCGATGGCAACCAAAAGGACTTTTTTGTCTGGGTTTTTGATGGCGATATCCAACGCATCAAGCGGCGAATAAATCATCCGTACATCGACGCCCATCGCCTTGTACGTCAATGGCGAACCGTTTTTGCCCGGCACGCGCATCACATCGCCGAATGCGGTGAAGATGACGTCCTCATGTTTTTCCGCCAAAGACAACGCTTCGTCCACCCGCCCTGGAGGGAGCACACAAACCGGGCAGCCCGGGCCATGGATGAACTCGATGTTTTTTGGCACCAATTCATGCAACCCGAAATGGAATATGGCGTACGTATGGCCGCCGCAAACTTCCATGATGCGGAAATGGTCGTCCGGCTCGACGATTTTTTCAAGTTCTTCCAACGTTTTTCGAATCAGTTCCGGATTTCTGAATTCATCAATGAATTTCAACTTCGTCACCTCCAAATTTCATGTGGCACAGTCACTCAAACTGGTATCCTTTCACTTCTTCCATCGCTTCTTCCTGTTCACCGATCGCCTTGAGCAGCTCCAACTGTTCGGTCGCTTCCTTTTCGCTGATTTTGTTCATCGCAAAGCCGACATGGATCAATACCCAGTCGTTCTCTTTTAAACCTTCGTTCTTCAGCAAACTGACATTCACTTTCCGCTTCACGCCGGAAACATCAATCATCGCATATTGATAGTCGTCATCGAGCAATTCGACAATCTTCCCTGGAATGGCCAAACACATACGATATCCTTTCTATTAAAAATAACCCTCAAGCACTGCAGCAATTACTAATATGATTAATGATAGTAAATAAAGAGGAATCATTTTTTTCATTAAACTTAAAGTAGCTCTAATAGATTTTGTAAAAAGCAATGTAAAAAGCAAATACTGACTCATTCCTTGATAAAGTAACATATTAGGAAATTCTAATAACCCGTGTGGAATCAATTTGCTGATGGTTTCTTCTGAACCTAGGTTTCTGTAGGCGATTGCAATATGAAAAGCTGAACCTGCAAAATCTGTCAACTGTAGAATTGGAGAAACGAGAAAACCTAATATATACATTATAAAGTTTCTTAAGTTATGTTCTAAAACAAGAAACATAAAGTCTTTCCCCAATTTTTGGGGTTCTGAAATAAATAAATCCGTATCTAATATAAATGCCAAATAAACACCAATACTCACAGCAAATATACAATAGAAAAAATAGTATATAAGAAATATTTTTAATCTTCTCTGTATCAATTCGTCCCTCCTTTTGATCCAATAGTAAAAAGTATGGTTAATATTAGGATTAATATAGGTAGAGTAAACTTTAATATTTTCGATTCATTACCAATTAATAGCAATTCGGTTTTTCTGTAATATACTATTCCTATCAGAAGAATTATAGGGATGGATAAAACACTTTTAAAAATTACTGTGATATCGGAATTACTAAGGATGATTCCTATTAACCCCATTATAGCTGTTAAAATTAATGCCAAAGAATACAAATAGATAGAACTTGCTTTAAATCGTTTATATGGGCTAACAATTAAAGAAGATTGTATTGTTTCTACTCTTGATTTGTCAATCATGATTTCTTCCCTATTTGACCCAATTAATATTTCCAAAACAGTAATAAAATTTATATAAATAATTATTAACGCAGAAATTCCTGGTACATTACTCAGAAGATATTGACCAAAGTATAGGATTAAAGATGCAATAATGCCAAGTAAAATCAAAAGTATTTTATTATTTGCTGCATATAATAAAAAAATCCGTGTCATACTTCCAGTAATATAGCTATTATCGGATTTTTTCAGGAAAGAAACCCCAGATGGCATACGATAATAATTATTAAGATAAATAAAGATGATAAACAATTGTATAATTAGTAGAATGATAGAAAAAATTATTAATGATTTCAATATAAGCCACATTTGTAATAAAAAAGTCAATCTGATAATAAGCTTGACTAAGATAGATGTCAGTTGGGATAAAAATGAAATTACAATTACACCCAAAGAGAAAATAACGACAAGATACTCTTTTAATACTAATATGTAAGTGAGTGATATTAAAAATGCCAAAAATAATTGAAGAGCATATCCTTTTGTAATTGTGAAAAACAAATGCTTCAATAGTAATGTATTAGAAATTGCTACAAGCCCCGGCTGTTGTTTTCCATAAGGTAATATACATCGATTGATGTTCGCTGTCCCTATCATATATATAGAAATAGAAGAATACAAGGAAAGGTAACTGGCGTCTACTTTATTATGATAGAAAATTAAAGTCAAGATAATTAAAAAAGAGAAAAAGATCACCCCAAAATAATTGAGGTAACCTAATAAGCTTCGATCATGTAATTTAAATAACTTCTTTGCCATTTTTCTTAAAAAGCCTCCGCTTTAGCCTTTCCTTTTTTCTTTAATATATATGGGACTGATGCAAGTAAAGCTGAACTTATAGAACCAACACCAGTTATTGCTCCAATAATCGAAATCACAAAGGTCACCGATTGGTATTTATCTAATAAATCAACAACAGCCCATGCAGATGCAGTAGAGATACCTAATTGTCCTGCAAGAAAAGGTGCATTACCAATAGCCAGGGCAACCATAGATATGGCAAGAAGTGTAAGAGATAAAATTGCAAATGACTTTCCATTTTTTGTTTCTACCATAATAAAAACCTTTTGCTAATTTTCATGTATAATTTTAACATTATTTACAAAAAAACGTAATAAGTAAATATATTATTTAAATAATCTACTTTGTTATTCTTATCCCAAGGCTTGAACAGGATTCATTTTTGATGCTTTGCTTGCAGGAAGAATTCCAAAAATTACACCTATAAGCATAGAAAGTATTCCAATTATAATAACTGGCAAAGATATCAATGACGGTCATCCTACAAAATAAGAAATTAATGCTGATCCACTTAAACCAAATATTATGCCTATTATCATAGATTCAATTAAAAATTGAGTTAAAATTTGAAAACGAGTAGCACCCAAAGACATACGTATACCGATTTCTCTTGTTCTCTCTGTGACAGAGACTAGCATGATATTCATTACACCAATACCACCAATGATTAATGAGATACTGGCAATACTTCCTATCAAAAATGTCATAATTCTGTCACTTGTTCTATTTTTGCATTAACTATAAGTTTTGATAGAGTGAGACTACCAAAAATCCAGTTATTACAATACCTGCTAAAAGTAATACCACTATTTTTTTTGTATTAATATCTTCTTTCTTCTTTAGTTCTAGAAAAAGTAAAATCCATATGATTAAAGATAATAAATATAAAAGCATAAAATACACCTCCTAAAAACTATTAATTAAATTATAATATGATTTTTCCACCTTTTTCTCTAATGTAATCCGTAACCACTTCTTTTTTAAAAGTCACAAAATATCGTTATTCATAGTTATTTTCTACGAATGTTTTGGGTAGTGACATTATAATTACAAATAACAACTTATTATTCATTTTTTATACCCCCAATTTAAGGTAAAAGTAGTATATCATTACATTTTTTCCTGTTAATAATAACTAATAAAAGAAAAATTTTAAAGGAGGAGTTTGATGTTTGAAAAAAAACTTAGACGGCACAACCAACACAATAAATTAGTTGTGCCTTTTCCATTTCTCTTCAATAGTGTTTAAATATTCATTTGGTTCTTTTTTGAATCTTCTTTGTTTTATATGCTCGCCAATACGTTGTTCCCATTTATTCGCTTCAGTTTTATATGCTGAATAATTAACATTTTTTATCATTTGTAGCCCTTCCTGTTCATTAGAGACATTTTCTACAAATACAATGTTTTCACCGTGTCGGATAATATATCGATTCCAAGTCCGACTACCTGTGATTCTTCGGTGTTTTTGCTTTATTCTTCTAAAAAAGAGTTCTAAATCATTATTCGTTCTCGGTATAAGTGGATAATCATAAAAGGTGAAAAGTCCTTTCCAAAATCCTTTACTATACTTTAATAGGTTCTCTACAAACGGTTGATCTTCTTTCCGATTGAGCTCTTTTTCCATTTGGTTTAAATATTGCTTCAATCTGTTTTCGACCCAAAAACTTGTTTTATTCTCAGAAGGTTCCATAATGGTGGTAATCCTTTTAAATCGTGTATCCCAACGTTTTACGAGTTGATAATCTTCCTTATAGTTATCCACATTTCTGACTATTCTGAACAACTTTTCAAGTAGAGGAGTCCCCTTTTTTATCCAGGCATTTTTCAATCGAATCTTTAATCGCATTCGTTCGTTCAAAAACACAAGTGCCTGGTAATTCGAATGGTGGCTTACCATCTTCTAGAAGAACGGATCGAATAGCCGCAATATAGTCACTTGCTACCTCTTCTTCTATGTTTTTAGATGGAGAATTTTCAATTTTTCTTTCAACTTCCCTTATTCCCCTTAGCTTCTTTTTGATATTCGTTTTTAGTTTTCTATCTTTTTCAACTAATGGTTTGGCTATGTCTTTAAAGTAATGAAACTGACAATATTGATACGGAATATCTGGAGCTATTTGTTCAATTGCTAAACGAATGGATTGTTGCCCATCACTGATAAAACCTTGGATTGGATAACCCCAGTCTAAAATGGGTTGAATAATACCTATCAGTTCTTGAGAAGCACTGCTTTTTAAATTATGTGCAGCTAAAATAGTACCACTAAGAACTTCACGGATGACATACAATGTTTCGTTACCTTTTTCGGGTTGGACACCATCAATAGATAAGACAAGTCCTCCATGTTCTTTCACAATATTTTCTAATGTCTCTTTCATATTTTCTTTAACGCTTGCCCGCAGTAATAACGCATATCTTTCATAAAGTTTCTGTACTTGCCTCTCAGAAATTTTCACTTCTTTTTCCGATAATATAGTAGCTATCTCAGATCGAGTCTTATGTTCTTTAAACCGTAAATATCCGATATATGCGATGACATCCATTCCATAAGTAATGTGCTTCATACTTAATTGTTCGGCTTCAGCTGAACGATATACGGTGTCATTAGAACAGGAGTTATTCTCACATCGGTATCCTAGATTTATGATTTTAAATTCACCTTTTAGGGTAGAAATTGTTTTTCTCCAAACAGGGTGACAGTATACTAATTTATTACCACATTCTGGACAATTAGTTATCTCGGGTCTAAAGTATTTTGATTCGATTGGATTTAATCTATTTTTGGTACGCATAAATAATCACCAACTTAAATAAAATTCAGGTCTATTATAACCTAAATTTAATGTTGGTGTTATTTATTCCGTCTAAGAAAAAAAAAAAATTAGCCGATGAAAATGCGGTAAAACAATACGATGAAGTTTTAAAAAACATAGATTCTTTGACAGAAGATGAGGCTAAAACTGTATTAAAACAGGTTTATATGAGATTAGATATTGTGGAGAACGGAAAAAGGATATAAAAGCGAACAGTGCGTAAAGATTTAATCTCACAATTTAAAGATTTAATTAGAATTGAAAAATTAAAAAAGAAAATAATAAAACAAATTAAATAAAATTTGCATAATTTTTTAATAAAACTTATTTTCTTTTTATGTTTGAAAATTTTCTGTTATAACAATTTTTCATAGATTTTGGTTTTCCATCTATGAATTTATCTCATCAAAATATTAACAACCATCTAAACCGAGATTTCCACGTGTCAAAGCCAAACGAGAAGTGGGTGACAGATATTACAAGAATCCCGCCAAGTCGATCTAACGATGGGGAAACTATACAATGCAAAATTTTTTCAAATTCTACGGGATTCTTCCGGATTCTCGAAAAATAAAAAACGACCGCAAACGCAGTCGTATCAATGGTTTCACGATTTTCGTTCTGAAACGATCGGATATTAAGAATGGAGACGGTGGGACGTGCTGATCCATGCTTTCGCAATGGCACTGACTATATCTTGAACCTAAACAGGTCCTCCGGCGTGTTATGCGAAATTTAGATTTGCCGTACGGCAGAATTTCGCATCCTAGTACTACCTTGAAGGCAGCCTATGAGTCGATACACGGCTGTTGGATTGCTCCACATACCGCTCGGTGTTGCCATATCGCAGAAACGACTTAGGTTTCACCGATTAAGCCGGATTTTCACTTGTGTGTTGCCACACAAGGCGACTATTTCCTAATCGAACCCACGTCCAGAGATATCGCCACTTAAGCATCTACGAGCGTATCCGACATATTTAACATTTCACTGTTCCTTAGCCTGTCGGCAGGCATCCGGACAGCTAGTCTGATTCGTCTCTTCCCTCTTCCTCAGACGGCGGAATCGGGCGTAGCCCACTTAAGTTGAACCCCTTTTCCTCCACATGGGCGATGGAAGAAAGGAGCCTTTAGCATTAAGCAGCTAAAGCGTAGTTGTTTTGTTTGCCAGTTATCTTTAGGCGACGTTGATGACGGAGACGATCCCTCCGGCTCGCAGCTTAAGCTCGATCTATCCCTGTCGAATCCAAAACGTCCCCGTTTTATTCGAGCTAGTGCTTGAGAAATATATTCAACTGGCAACGACATATATTATTATAACAAAAACAATATATTTTTCAATTGTCATTTATTGTTATCATTAATAGATCCCTTTTTGTTTTTGTTGAAATGCCCGTTCAATTTCTCTTTTCGCTTCTTTTCGTTTTAAATCCTCCCGCTTATCGTATTTCTTTTTCCCTTTTCCTAGCCCGATAAGCACTTTCGCAAATCCATTTTTAATGTAAAGCTTCAGCGGAACTAATGAATAACCCTGTTCTTTTGTGGCCCCGATCAGCTTATTGATTTCTCTTCGGTGCAAAAGAAGCTTTCTCGTTCTTAACGGCTCATGGTTGTATCGATTTCCCTGCTCATACGGGCTGATATGCATGTTATGAAGAAAAACTTCCCCTTTTTCCACTCTTGCGAACGCATCTTTTAAATTGGCGCGGCCGGCGCGAATCGATTTAATTTCTGTTCCCTGCAGGACGATCCCAGCTTCATACGTTTCTTCAATAAAATAGTCGTGGTGCGCCTTTTTATTTTGGGCAATCAGTTTCCCTTCTCCCTTTGACATTCTCTGTCACCCTTTCGTGAAAATTAGGGGTAAAGATTATTATAGCAAATGAACATTTTCGCCTCAATCAAGATTCTTTCTAAGTGAACTTTTGCTGTTTCAATGAGTTTGTTTTTTAGACATCTGGCCTCGCTTTAACGCTTTTTCTTCTTCCGCTTCTTTTTCGATACGTTTTTATAAAACTTTTTCTTTTTTGATTTCGGCGGTCTCGTTGACCATTCTTCCTCTTCTTCCTGATGTTTGCTCTTAATCACCTTCACCGTTTCAGGCCGTGTTGATTTTTTTCGTTTTTTTCTCATACCGACAATTTCAAAATCGATGGATCGTTCCTCTTTATCAACATTCACAACGCGGACGGTAATTTCATCGCCGATGCGGTAAACATTTCCCGTTCTTTCGCCGATCATCGCATAATGACGTTCATCATAATGGTAGTAATCATCCGTCATATAGCTTACATGAACGAGACCTTCAACAGTATTCGGGAGCTCGACAAACATGCCGAAGTTTGTGACAGAACTGATGATTCCATCAAATTCTTCCCCAATCTTATCCAGCATAAATTCTGCTTTTTTCAAATCATCCGTTTCACGCTCCGCATCAACAGCCCGCCGTTCCATATTGGAAGAATGTTCTGCAATTTCCGGCAAAATTGATGCCCATTTCATCTGTGTCTTTTCGTCTATTTTCCCTTCAAGCAAATATTTGCGAATGAGTCGATGAACTATCAAATCGGGATAACGGCGAATCGGGGAAGTAAAATGGGTGTAAAATTCGGTCGACAATCCGAAATGCCCGACGCTTTCCGGATGATATTTCGCTTGCTTCATAGACCGAAGCATGACAGTTGAAATCACCATTTCTTCAGGTTTTCCCCGTACTTCATCTAAAATTTGCTGCAAAGCGCGCGGATGAATATTGTTTCCTGTTCCCTTCACGACATAACCGAAATTTGTAATAAATTCCAAGAAACGTCTTAGTTTTTCCTCATTCGGTTTTTCGTGAATTCGATATATAAACGGTACATTTAACCAGTGAAAATGTTCTGCTACTGTTTCATTTGCAAGCAGCATAAATTCTTCAATTAACCGTTCCGCTACAGATCGTTCCCGAATAATGACATCATACGGTTTGCCTTTCTCATCCACCAAAACTTTCGCTTCCTTAAAATCAAAATCGATAGCTCCGCGAAGCATTCTTTTTTTCCGTAAAATCGCCGCAAGCTCCGCCATATCCTCCAGCATGGGGACAATTTCTTGATATTTTTCCCGAAGCTGTTCATCCTTTTCAATCAAAATTTTATTGACATTTGAATAAGTCATCCGCTCAGCGGAGCGAATAATACTTTGAAAAATATCATGCTGAACTACGTTCCCATATTCATCCACAATCATTTCGCACGATAATGTCAGACGATCCACCTTCGGATTCAGCGAACAAATTCCGTTTGATAAACGATGCGGTATCATCGGAATGACGCGATCAACTAAATATACGCTTGTCCCGCGTGCAAATGCCTCTCTGTCAATCGGAGTTCCTTCTTTTACATAATAACTGACATCTGCGATATGCACGCCAAGCTTATAGCAGCCGTTATTTAACTTTGTTACTGTTACGGCATCATCCAAATCTTTTGCATCTTCACCATCAATAGTAATGATTAATTCGTTGCGAAGGTCTCGTCTGTTCTTGATTTCCTCGCTCTTAATCTCATCAGGTGTTTCGTTTGCTTGCTTTAATACATCATCCGGAAAGCTCAATGGCAGCTGATGCTTATGAATGATTGATAAAATATCGACGCCAGGATCATTTTTATGGCCTAAAATTTGTACGACTTCTCCTTCTGCACTCATTCGTCCTTCAGGATATGACGTGAGTCGGACAATTACTTTATGACCTTCAACCGCCCCATTTGATGCATTTTTCGGAATAAAAATGTCGTTGACAATCTTTTTGTCGTCAGGTATGACAAATCCGAAGTTTTTGCTTTCCGTATATGTTCCGACAATTTCCGTTATTCCTCTTTCCAAAATGCGTATGACCGTGCCTTCCTGTCTCGCTCCGCTTGTTTTCGGGCTTAGCCGCACAAGAACTTTGTCTCCATGCATCGCATGATTCAGCTCGCCGGGCGGAATGAACACGTCATCAAAACCTGGTTCATCCGGTTCAACGAAAGCAAATCCGCGGGCATGTCCGACCAGTGTTCCGCGGATCAAATTCATTTTTTCTGGAACACCGTATCGATTTGCTCTCGTTCGCACAATGAGGCCTTTTTCTTCCATCTTATTTAAAGTAATAATCAGCTTTTTAAATTCGTCTGCGTCCTCTAGCTGAAAAGCTTCTTCTAATTCCTCCACAGTCAAAGGTTTATAGGCCTCTTCCTTCATAAAAGAAAGAAGCCTTTCAGCTAATTGCATATCGGGTTCTGCCAATACGATAACCTCCTTTTACTCCTGCCAATCAAGGCTCTCTAAAAATTCATAGACGTCCTGATGCAGTTCATCTCGCTGCTTGTCAAGCGTAATAACATGCGACGATTCTTCATACCATTTGATTTTTTTTATATTTGAGCTTACTTCGTTATAAATAATATTTGCACTATCCGGATTGATCATTTCATCGTGCCGCGCCTGAACCACAAATGTCGGGGCATAAATCATATCGACATTTTCTCTCACATCAGAAATCAAACGCTGCAGAGCTTTCAACGTTTTCATTGGTGTTTTTTGAAACTCTTCCATTTCCGCCTCAATCTGTTCTTCCGGCTTTCCTTCAAATTGTTTATATTTGCGGGCATATTTTAAAATCCCTTTATACATCGTTTCTTCGCTTTTAATATACATCGGGGCGCACATTGGAATAATTCCTTTTACAGGTACAGTGTATCCCAGTTTTAAAGAAAAAACTCCTCCAAGAGACAAACCGGCAACTGCAATTTCTTTAAAACCTAAGTCTTTCAGATGTTCGTAGCCGCCCATCACATCTTGCCACCAGTCATCGGGACCGGTATGAACCAATTCTTCCGGAGGAACCCCATGGCCTTTATATTGAGGGGCATGACAAGTATACCCTTTATCTTGCAAAAAACGCCCAAGCATCCGCACATCTGCTGAATTTCCAGTAAAGCCGTGAAGCAGCAGTACAGCACGATTCCCACCTTCAAACGTAAAAGGTTTCGGCGGTAAAACTTTCATTTTAAAATCTCCTTTTCTTTTTAAATTCTTTATTTTTTACAACGAACCGTAGTATGAAAAAAGTTTAAATTCCATTATATACCAAAAACATTGTTCATTCAACTGCTTTAATTTCCCATAGAAAAAAGGCCTGTTTGACAGACCTTTCTAGCTATTATAATCCAAACCATGAAACAGCAATTGCTAAAACAAAAAATAACACAGAAAGAACGATTGTAATACGATGTAAGATTAAATCTATTCCACGCGCTTTTTGCTTCCCAAAAAGCTGTTCAGCACCACCGGAAATGGCTCCAGATAATCCAGCACTTTTTCCAGACTGCAGTATCACCACAGCGATCAGCGCAATAGATACAATTGCTAATAGTATGACAAGCAGAGTATGCATGTCCACTCCACCTCCTAAAAAAACGCACATTACAATAATTTTAATGTATCATAAATTGGCTCATTACACAATAGCGTATCCATTCAGAAAATACGAAAGCGGATGTATTGAACCAAGTCATCCAACTCTGTATTACCTTCCACGATGTTTTGCCTTCGCTTTTAAACGCTTTAACTCTCTTTTTCGCTTGATGAGAGCTTCGCGAAAGCTCCTTGCGCAAAACTTTTCTCTCTTTTTTACGATGCTCCAATTCTAGCTGAAGGGCTGTTTGTGCATATGTGGAAAGCGGCCTTGTTTTCATTTCCTTTGCAGCTTCACGCTGCAGTCGCTTCGGATTTTTGCGCTTTTTCATTTCAAGCGGCACGGCGGTTGTTGTGCGGCACTTGTGCAGTAACGATAGCATCGGACCATTCGCAAATGCCAAAACTTCATCATCTTTTGGCTCTGGACGAAATACGTAGCGAACCGCTTTTAAAGCTTCACCTTCCTTTTGCTCAACCACACCGATCCAGAATTGTCCATCGTAAAAAAAAGTCAACTTCATGAAAGGTCCCTCCTTGTAAAACGTAACGACAGCGATGGACATCCCAAGGAGGGGAAGGATACTGACACTCTTTCGGAGTGCGCCCGGACTACCAACCGGGACTGTGTTTTTATGCTGTCTATGTTTTTATTATATGTTTGTTTATTGGCAATAAGAAAATATTTACACATCGTCTAGGCTATGATTTTGTGTGCTTTGAGCTTAATTAAAAAGGTCTAACCAAATAACTCGGTTAGACCTTTTCATAGATAGTGTTATTTTTTCAAGTTATAGAAAGATTTAATTCCTTGGTAAATTGCAGTATCGCCAAGTTGATCTTCGATGCGAAGCAATTGATTGTATTTCGCAACGCGGTCCGTGCGGGAAGGTGCGCCTGTTTTAATTTGGCCTGCGTTTGTTGCCACAGCAATGTCTGCAATGGTGCTGTCTTCCGTCTCGCCTGAGCGATGGGAGATGACCGCTGTATAGCCGGCGCGTTTTGCCATTTCGATCGCATCAAACGTTTCTGTTAACGTTCCGATTTGGTTAACTTTAATCAGAATAGAGTTGCCTACTCCTTTTTCAATGCCTTCCGCTAATTTTTTTGTATTTGTTACAAATAAATCGTCTCCGACAAGCTGAACTTTTCCGCCTAAACGTTCTGTTAACAGTTTATGGCCTTCCCAGTCGTTCTCATCAAGTCCGTCTTCAATCGAAATGATCGGATATTTGGAGACAAGCTCTTCATACCATTGCACCATTTCTTCCGACGTTTTTACAACGCCTTCTCCTTCTAGGTGGTACTTGCCGTCTTCTTTATTAAACAGTTCAGAAGAAGCAACATCCATCGCAAGCTTAACTTGTTCGCCAGGTTTGTAGCCGGCTTTTTCAATTGCTTCGATAATAGTTTGCAAAGCTTCTTCATTTGATTGTAAATTTGGAGCGAATCCGCCTTCATCACCAACAGCTGTATTATATCCTTTTCCTTTTAATACAGATTTTAATGAATGGAAAATTTCCGCTCCCATCCGCAGTGCTTCCCGGAAGCTTTCCGCGCCGACCGGCATAATCATGAATTCTTGAATATCAACATTGTTGTCTGCATGAGCGCCGCCGTTTAAAATGTTCATCATCGGCACAGGAAGAGTTTTCGCATTGAAGCCGCCGAGATATTGATACAGCGGAACACCTAAATAATCAGCTGCAGCACGAGCAACGGCCATAGAAACACCTAAAATTGCGTTTGCTCCCAGCTTTCCTTTATTTTCTGTTCCGTCAAGTTCAATTAATAATTGATCGATGGCATTTTGTTCCGTCACATCAAAGCCTAACAGTTCTGGGGCAATAATTTCGTTCACGTTTTTAACTGCTGTTAAAACCCCTTTTCCAAGGTAGCGTTCTTTATCACCGTCACGCAATTCAACAGCCTCATACTCACCTGTGGATGCACCGCTAGGTACAAGCGCCCGTCCAAATGCACCTGATTCTGTATACACCTCTACTTCAACTGTCGGATTTCCTCTTGAATCAAGCACTTCACGTGCATAAACATCAGTAATAGCTGGCATATTGCTTCATCTCCTTTATTTATGATTTAATAAGACTTTTCCCTGTCATTTCTTTCGGTTTTTCCAGCCCGAGCAGCTCGAGCATCGTTGGTGCTAAATCGCCTAAAATTCCGTCTTCTCTTAATTCGATTCCTTTTTTCGTTATAATAACCGGCACTGGATTTGTCGTATGTGCGGTTTGCGGTTTTCCGTCAAGTGTGACGACTTCGTCCGCATTTCCGTGGTCAGCAGTTATAATAGCTGTTCCGCCTTTTTCGAGAATCAAATCCACCACTTTTCCGAGACATTCATCAACCGCTTCGACTGCCTTTATCGTTGGCTCAAGTTTGCCGGAGTGGCCGACCATGTCCGGATTGGCAAAATTCAATATGATCGCATCATGCTTGTCAGCCTCAATTTCTTTTAAAAGCGCCTCAGTTACTTCATATGCGCTCATTTCCGGTTTTAAATCATACGTGGCTACCTTCGGTGAATCAATTAAAATCCGTTCTTCGCCAGGAAACTTCTCTTCCCGGCCTCCGCTCATAAAGAACGTAACATGCGGATATTTTTCTGTTTCTGCTATGCGCAGCTGCCTCAATCCGGCTTGGGAAATGACTTCGCCAATTGTGTTGTCCAAGTTAACCGGCTTGAAGGCAACATATCCTTTCACCGTTTCGCTAAAATGCGTCAAACAAACGAAGAATAAACGTTTTGGATGTTTCGGTCCCCTATCAAAGGAACGGAAATCTTCATTTGTGAATGTATTCGAAATTTGAATAGCGCGATCCGGACGGAAATTATAGAAAATGACCGCGTCATCATCTTGAATGGTTGCAACAGGACTGCCGTCTTCTTTTGTCATAACAGAAGGGATGACAAACTCATCATAAATCCCGTGTGCATAAGAATCTTCAATACATTCGTATGCGTTTTTGTAAGCTGGTCCTTCGCCATACACCATCGCTCTGTATGCTTTTTCTACTCGATCCCATCTTTTATCTCTGTCCATCGAGTAATAGCGGCCTGAAATCGTTGCGATCTGTCCTACTCCGTATTCATTGATTTTTTCATTCAGCTCATCAATATATTGCTTCGCCGTTTGCGGACCAACATCGCGTCCGTCCAAAAATCCATGAATGAACACATTTTTCACTTGCTGATCTTTCGCCAATTTTAACAAGGCGAATAAGTGGTTAATGTGGCTGTGAACACCGCCATCCGATAATAAGCCGAAAATGTGAAGGTTCGTTCCTTTTTCTTTCACGTGGTTCATAGCTGAAAGAAATGTTTCATTTTCAAAAAATTCGCCTTCACGAATCGCTATGTTAACGCGTGTCAAACTTTGGTATACAATTCTGCCTGCACCGATGTTTAAATGTCCAACTTCAGAATTTCCCATTTGACCTTCCGGCAAGCCGACAGCTTCTCCACATGCTTTTAACGTTGCATGCGGGTATGTATTCCAAAATCGATCAAAATTCGGCTTGTTCGCTTGAGCCACAGCATTTCCTTTCACTTCGTCACGCAGAGCAAAACCGTCTAATATAATTAACGCTACTGGTTTTTTACTCATTTTGGCCTGCCTCCAATAGCTGCAAGAAAGAGCGTGGTTCTAGGCTTGCGCCTCCGACTAATGCTCCGTCAATTTCCGGCTGGTTTAGAAAATCTTTAATATTTTCCGGTTTAACACTGCCGCCATATTGAATGCGAACTTCGTTTGCAACATCATCGGAATAAATATCGGCAATTACACCCCGAATATGGGCACATACTTCATTGGCATCCTCAGGAGAAGACGATTTTCCTGTGCCAATCGCCCAAATCGGCTCATAAGCAATCACTATGTTTTTCACAGCCGAAGCATCGACTCCAGCCAACGCTTTTTTGACTTGATCGCCAACAATTTCATTCGTTTTTCCAGCTTCACGCTCAGCTAATGATTCGCCTACACATACGATCGGAGTTAATTCGTGTTTGAAAGCAGCCAATACTTTTTTGTTCACGGTTTCGTCTGTTTCGGCAAACATTTCCCGGCGTTCGGAGTGTCCAATGATCACATAATCAACACCGATATCCGCCAATGCAACAGGGCTGATTTCCCCTGTATAAGCTCCGCTTTCTTCAAAATGCATATTTTGAGCGCCAATTTTTAGTTCAGAGCCTTCAGCCAATTCCACAAGCTGACCTAAAAATAAGGCAGGTGCACATATAACGGAATCAACTTTATCCTGTGGGGGAACGAGTGATTTGACTTCCTTTACAAAGCTTTTTGCTTCTTCCAACGTCTTATGCATTTTCCAATTCCCTGCAATAATCGGCTTTCTCATCTTTACACCTTCCTTTTTACGGAAATGGTTGTGGTTATTTGTCTTCCAATATTTGAACTCCCGGAAGTTTCTTCCCTTCCATGAACTCTAAAGATGCTCCGCCTCCGGTTGAGATGTGGTTCATTTTATCCGCAAGGCCGAATTTTTCTACTGCTGCTGCTGAATCACCGCCGCCGATGACCGTATAAGTATGTTCTGCTTTCGCCAAGCTTTCCGCTACAGCTTTTGTTCCCTTTGCAAAAGCATCCATTTCAAAAACGCCCATCGGTCCGTTCCAAACAACAAGCTTTGATTGTTGAATGACATCCGCATAAATTTCAGCCGTTTTAGGTCCAATGTCAAGTGCTTCCCAATCAGCCGGAATACTGTCAATATCCACTACTTTTGTATTGGCATCATTTGAAAAATCATCTGCTACCACAACATCTACAGGCATATAAAAGCGAACGCCCTTTTCTTTGGCACGTTCCATAAACGATTTTGCCAGTTCTATTTTATCTTCTTCAAGCAAAGACTTGCCGATTTCGTGACCCAGCGCTTTTACAAACGTATAAGCAAGTCCTCCGCCGATAATCAAATTATCTACACGTTCCAATAAATTTTCGATAACTCCGATTTTATCTTTTACTTTTGCACCCCCGATAATCGCTGTAAATGGGCGGTCAGGATTATCAAGCGCTTTCGCTAAAACATTGATTTCTTTTTCCATTAAAAATCCTGCAACAGATGGTAAATATTCCGCAATGCCTGCGGTGGATGCATGTGCGCGGTGAGCAGCGCCAAAGGCATCGTTAACATATAGATCAGCCAATTCAGCAAAAGCTTTAGCAAGCTCAGGATCATTTTTTTCTTCGCCAGGATAAAAGCGTACATTTTCCAGAACGAGAATGTCGCCATTGTTTAACTTGTCTACTTCCGCTTTTACAGCCGCACCGTAAGCTTCATCTACTTTGACCACCTTTTTGCCTAACAGTTCTTCTAAACGCTTCGCTACAGGCGTCAATCGAAGCTCTTCCACAACCTGTCCTTTTGGTCTGCCAAGGTGGCTGGCAAGCAATACTTTCGCTCCTTGATCCGCCAAGTATTGGATCGTTGGGAGTGCAGCTCGAATGCGTGTATCATCGGTTATTTTGCCATCCTGCATCGGTACATTAAAGTCAACTCGGCAAAATACCGTTTTCCCTTTCACATCGACATCTTTTATCGTTTTCTTGTTCATGGCTCAAGCTCCTCCTTCACAATAACGATCAGGAAAAAATTCTTCCTACATGTTGAAAGGGAAAGGGGAATGTAAACGTCCCCTTCCCCTTCCCGCTTTTCATTATAGCTTTTTAAACAGGCAAGCCACAAGTCCGTATTTAAAGATTATAAACCTTGTTTTGCAATGTAAGCCGCCAAATCTACCACACGGTTTGAGTATCCTGTTTCGTTATCGTACCAAGAAACAACTTTCACCATGCGGTTTTCAAGCACCATAGTAGAAAGCGCATCAATCGTAGAAGAATGAGTATCACCATTATAGTCTCTGGATACAAGCGGCTCCTCGCTGTACGCTAAAATACCTTTCAATTCTCCTTCAGCTGCTTCTTTAAGCGCCGCATTTACTTCTTCCACTGTTACGTCTTTTTCAAGCTCTGCAACTAAGTCAACGATGGACACATTTGGTGTCGGAACACGCATTGCCATACCGTTAAGTTTTCCTTTTAATTCAGGCAATACGAGCGCAACTGCTTTAGCCGCACCAGTTGTCGTCGGAATAATAGATTCTGCTGCAGCGCGAGCGCGGCGGTAATCTTTGTGAGGCAAGTCTAAAATTTGTTGGTCATTTGTATAAGCATGCACAGTTGTCATCATGCCTCGAACAATGCCAAATTTTTCATGTAAAACTTTTGCAAACGGAGCTAAGCAGTTCGTTGTACATGAAGCGTTGGAAATGACATGATGATTGCTTGGATCATATTTGTCTTCGTTTACGCCCATAACAATTGTGATATCTTCTTCTTTAGCCGGCGCAGAAATGATTACTTTTTTCGCACCTGCTTCAAGGTGTTTTGCCGCATCTTGACGGTTTGTGAAGCGACCGGTAGATTCTACTACAATTTCTACGCCAAGGTCTTCCCAGCCTAATTGAGCTGGATCGCGCTCGGATAATACTTGAATTTCTTTCCCATCCACGACCAAGTTATTTCCGTTTACCCCGACCTCCACATCGAGTTTTCCATGAACAGAATCGTATTGTAAAAGATGTGCAAGCATGTTTGCATCTGTTAAATCGTTTACTGCTACTACTTCTACTTCAGGATTTTTTAATGCTGCGCGGAATACATTGCGTCCAATACGACCAAAACCATTAATACCAATTTTCACTGCCATCTTTAAGTCCTCCTTCAATTTTAGGAATGATGTTTATATTGAGGGAGCTTTACAGTTCCCTTAATAACTCTTTAGCTGCCACTTCGTCAGTTACTAAAATCGTGGCTAATGATTGATTCATATACGCTTTGATCGCTTTTGCTTTAGAGGCTCCTCCAGCAACCGCGATCACATTTCGTATGTTTTTTAAGTCCTCCAGCTGCATTCCAACCGTTTGAACTTTATGAACGACTTCACCTTTTTGGTTGAAGTAATAACCGAAAGCTTCGCCTACTGCATTTCCTTTTTTAATTTTTTCGAAATCTTCCTTCGGAGTCTTTCTTCGCTCCGCCATTGTTTGAGCATCCCCGATGCCATGAACAAGCATTTTCGCTGAACGTATAATTTTTAAAAGGTCTTTTATTTCCGGTTCTTCGATAATGGATTCATATGCTTCCTTGCTTAGCTGGTCAGGAACATGAAGCAGCCTGTATTTCCCATGTGCACGTTCAGCTATTTTGGCGCAAATCGTATTCGCCTGGTTTTCAACATTTTCCCCTAGTCCGCCTCTTGCAGGGACAAATAAAACATTTCGGCGATGACCTAACGGAATCATCATTTCAGCAACAGCTGCCAGCGTTGTGCCGCCTGCCACAGCAACAACCTCGTCATCCTGCAAATGATTCATAATGCATTGTGCACAAGCTCTTCCCATTTCTTTTTTCACGAGGGGCGAATGGTCGCTGTCACCTGAAACAACAATCACTTCGTCTAAATGAAGCTTCTCTTTTAATGTAGTTTCCAAAAAAGTTAAACCTAAAACATCTTTCATCATTTCTTCCAATGATGAAAGAAGATCATCCCCTTCTTTCGTTAAGGTCATTCCCGAGGGGTGAATATGAATTAAATTTTGTTCTTTTAAAAATTGCACTTCTCCACGCAGAATTCTTTCACTGATGCCTAAATTGTTTGACAAGCTTCGTCTTCCTACAGGCTGCATCAGTCGAATGGACTGCAAAATTTGATAGCGCTTTTGCATAGTTTGGAGAAGATCAGGCAATAATTTTTTTTGAGCTTCAATTAATGATTGCATTTTCAAAACCCTTCAGCTCTTTCTTTCCGGGACTTTTTTTGTCCCTGTAAGACAAATTATGTCCCAATTATAGCAAAAAAATTCACCCCTTGCTACATATATTATTTTAGCAGGAGCGCAAATGTTAATCAACAGAAACAAGTTCCAGCAAACGTTTTCTTAAAGAATTTTCTTCAATTTTCCCAAAAATAACAATCTTTCCATTCACTTCAATCACTGGAATCATTAGTTGATATTTTTCCAGCAGCCGGTCATCTTGATAAATATCTTTTTCTTTCAGATCAAAGGGTATTTCAGCTTGCAGCTTATACAGCAATTCCTTTGCTTCATCACATAATGGACATGTTTGCTTCGTATAAAGAACCACTTGATTCACGAATCCAATTCCTTTCTAATTATATCTTTTTCGCAAATTGGACGAAGGGATATTGAGCTGATCGCGGTATTTGGCCACTGTTCTTCTCGAAACATTCATATTATAATTCTCTTTCAACAGGTTGGCAATTTTTTGATCTGAAAGCGGTCTTTGCTTATTTTCTTGATCAATTAATTGCTGAATGACCTGTTTAACATTCGCACTTGATGTATCTTCTTCTCCCACTTTGTTAGTGAAAAAATATTTCAACTCATATAAGCCGAAAGGAGTTTGAACAAATTTATCATTGACCACTCTGCTTACAGTCGACTCGTGAATGTTAAGAGAATCAGCGATATCTTTTAATGTTAGCGGTTTCAAAACGTTGTTTTTCAAATAGAAAAAGTCTTTCTGAAATCGTATAATTTCCTGCATAACTTTGACAAGCGTTTCCTTCCGCTGCTCAAGCGATTTTAACAGCCAGCGTCCTTGATGGAGTTTAGTCTGTACATAAGATTTTACATCTTTTTCTGTTTGTACAATCGGTTCATAGTCCCGATTGATTTTAATTTGCGGCAAAAGATCTTCATTATAATATACAATCCAATCTCCATTTCGCTCTTCAATCATTAAATCAGGGATGATATAATTCGGGGTTTCCTCATCAAATTGCAGACCAGGTCTTGGATTCAATGTTTGAACAAAATCGAAAATTTGCTGAAGAGCATTCAGCGACAGACCTGTCTTTTTGGAAAGATCCTTCCAAGCTTTTGTGGCAAACAGATGAAAATGCTCTTTTAACACGAACTCGGAGCCTTCAGGTTTTTCCTCGATTTCTTTAGCCTGCAAAAGCAAGCATTCTTGAAGCGAACGTGCCCCGACGCCAATTGGATCTAATGATTGCAGTACAGACAGCTGTTTTTCCAAAAGATCGATCGAAATTTGGAACTTTTCCGATAGGCGGGATAAGTCTTCTGACATATAACCATTTGAGTCCACTGCATCGATTAAAATATGAATAGCACGCCGTTCGTTTTCGGTAAAACGAAATTCTACGAGCTGATTTCGCAAATGATCTTTTAGCCCCATCCCTTTTTTCGGCATATTTTCGATCCAGCGGCCATCCTCCTTGTTTGCCCTCTGCTGCTTTCTTTGATTATGATAAAATATCGTTGGATGGGATTCTTCCAATTCCACAAAGGGGTTTTCAAGCGTAATTTCCCTCAAGTAAGATACTAAATCGATTGTAGAATATTGCAAAAGCCCAATGGCTTGCTTCAGCTCTTTCGTCATCGCCAATCTCAAGGATTGGTTTTGGACTAAGTCCATTTTTATATGCATCAGAACTCCCCCCCTTTAGTTCTATTTTACATGAAGAATTTAAAAAAAGAATCTAAAATTTTGGAGGAACGAAAATGACACAGCTTTTTTCTGTTTCCTATTTTAAAGAAAACTTTAAACAGTACATTGAAATGAATAAAGAAAAATCTTCAAAGATTGATGCCATGAACAGCTACTACCGATCTGTCGTCTCAACTTTAATTTACGACCAGCTAACCAAAAATGCTGAAATATTGAAAAGACTGCAAAATCTTGATCAAGCATATAATCAAGTAAAAAACGAGGAATAAAAGGACTTTTAAATTTTAATGTATGAGATCAGTTTTTGAAGTCGGCATATAAGCCGATTTCTTTTTTTTGCAGTAAAACTTTTGGCTAAAACAAAAACTGAGCAAATATAAGCTGCCCAGCTTTCGTTTTCGTTTTTATTTCGATTCATGTTTTGGCAAATATTCTGTCGTAAAAATTTCCTTTGCATCAAATGTTTTTTCTAATAAACCGAGATCGTGCAATTGTTTAATTAATGTTGCCCAGCGTTCTTCCGTCATATATCCGACTCCATGCTCTGCTGCATCTCCTCCATATACAAAATCCACTTGTGTTTCGGCTTCAAATTTTAATGATTCTAATTCCATATCAGCGTTGTCTTTCTGAATCACTTTATTAATCTCTTCGTAAGAATCTTTGTATAAATACCATCCTTCGACAAAGGCATCCACAAATGCTTTGACAGTTTCTTTATTTTTTTCTAAATAGTCTTTTGTAACATATAACACAACGTTATAAGGATTATAACCTGCATCAGATATGAGCTTCGTTTCTACATCTACTCCATCTTTTTTTAAGAAAAACGGCTCTGAAGTCACAAAGGCTTGGCTTACGGATTCGACATCGCTAATAAAATTCGAATGCTGTCCTGTATAAGCCAATTCTTGTACATTACTTAAATTATATTTAGATTTCAAAAAGTCCCAATACGTAATACCAGGCTGAATATATACTTTTCTTCCATTTAATTCATCAAAATCGTCAATTCCCTTTCCTTTATGGAACATTAATGCCTGCGGGCTTCCTTGCATGGCAGCAGCTACAGCGACTAATTCAATTCCTTGATTTCTAGCAATAACCATTTGGTCAGCATGTGCAAGCCCAAAGTCAGCACTTCCAGATGCAACCATTTGAATAGACGAGACTTGCGGCCCGCCCGGTTCGATCGTGACTTTTAAACCTTTTTTTTCAAACAATCCGTTTTCTTGTGCTGCATACAAACCGCCATGCTGCGCCTTCGGAAACCAATTTAATACAATTTTTACATCTTTTAAGTCTTTTTTCTCTTCATTCGAAGCGCTGTCTCCCTCGTTTGTTGAACTGCTCGACTCTTGTCCGCCGCAGGCGGTGAGGAAGAACATGAATATAATCCCGATTAATAGAAAACTCGCTTTGCACCATGCTTTCAATTCTTTTTCCCCCTTTTTTCACTTTGTTTCCGCAAAATTAATTTTTTATTGAAGCTGCAGCCTAAACTCAGCAAGGTAATCTTTTGTAAAAAAATCGTTAATTCAAATTGGATCCAAACAGCATCTTTATTTTTTATGCAAAAAAATGGCACAATTCATTCGGATCATGCCAGCAACAGCGATTATGTCGAGTTAAAAATTGAATAGCTTCGTTTTTTATTTTTCTCCCTTCATCGCGGATTCGTGCCATGATCTCAGCATGAAATGAGAAAACAAACTTACGAGTAAGTAAAAGACAATCCCAAAAATAGCAGCGGCAATTCCGCAAGCAAATAAATATGGTGTTTTTAATTGAACGGCTGCTACCGTAATGGCATACCCTAAACCGCCTTTTCCTCCGCCAATTCCAGCTATATATTCACCCGTAATAGCTCCAACGATCGATAGCGTGCTGGATATTTTTAAGCCGGTCATCATGTAAGGCATAGCAGCCGGAATTCGGAGCTTCCACATTTTTTGCCATTTTGACGCATTATATAAAGTAAATAATTCGCTCATATTTTTATCGACTGAATTCAATCCCATTAACGTATTTGAAATAATCGGAAAAAATCCAATTAAAAATGAAATCATCACAATCGAATTGAAGCCCGAGCCGAACCAGATAACAACGATCGGTGCAACAGCTACAACCGGTATCGTTTGTAAAATAACCGCATACGGGTAAATGCTTATTTCTAAAATTTTTGAGCTTGCTAATAAAACCGCAAAGCCAATTCCAATGATGGCGCTTATTACAAATCCGATCACAGATTCAGCCACCGTTATTTGTATGGCTGGCCATAATAACTCCCAATCTTCAACCGCCGCTTGAAGGACGTCCGTCGGTTTTGGAAGTATAAACGGCTGCACGCCAACCATAATCGGTACAAACTGCCATAAAGAAAGAAAAACAACAAGCGCAGCAATCGGACCAATAATCTTCCATTTTGATTTGCTCCATATTTTCAGTTTGCCAGTATTATTTGATTGAGCGACAATTTCCTTTGTTTGAGTGGTTGCTGTTTGTACAGACATTTATACCAACTCCCTTCGGGTTGAACTATTCTCAAGACTTTGCGAGGAAATATCGACATATTCTGTAAACCGTTCATCTGTCCGCTCCCTCGGATAAGGAAGATCGACATCGATGATAGATGATAATCGTCCGGGCCGAGCTGACAACACTGCAATTCTAGTAGAAAGATAGACAGCTTCAAATACATTATGAGTAACGAACAAAATTGTCATTTTCTCCCTTTTCCATATTTCAAGCAGCTCCGTCTGCAAGGTCTGTCTTGTAATCTCGTCTAATGCAGCAAACGGTTCATCCATTAACAGCAATTTAGGTTTTGCAGCCAACGCTCGAGCTATAGACACCCTCATTCTCATTCCGCCTGACAACTGCCTAGGATACGACTTTATATGATCCTTTAGTCCAACCATCTCCAATACTTTGATCGCATCCTCTTTGCGGCTTTTTTTATCCGAACCCCTTAATTCTAAAGGCAGCATCACATTTTCCAGCACCGTTCTCCATGGAAGCAAATTGGCATCTTGGAATACAAACGCAACATCATTTGTATTTTTTATAACTTCTTTCGGATTTTGCCCAAATACCTCTACCTTGCCCTCAGTAGCATCGCCTAAACCTGCCACCATTCTTAATGCCGTTGATTTCCCGCAGCCAGACGGACCGAGGAAGCTTATAAATTCTCCTTCTGTGATGGAAAAATGGAATTGGCTTAAAGCGACTGTGCCGGTATTGTAAATCTTACTAACATGATGAAATGCGACAATCTCGTTTTGAATTGCTTCCACTGCTTATCCCCCCTTACCTAAGTTAGAATAGCTGAGTTTCTTATTCTTGTTTTTTTATAATTGACTTTTGTATGCTCAAGAGCCTCTTCCAGCATTCTTTCAGCAGCTTTTTGCGCCCGCATGGCAAATGATTCTTCATCGATATTGACAAGACGCCCTTTATCTACAACAATCTGTCCGCCAACGATAGTCATATCGACTGTCGGTGTGCCCGCTAGAATTGGAAGTGCCGTATCGTTGAAAAGCGCACCAGCAAATTCTAATCGATTCGTATCAATCATAAACATATCTGCAGCCTTGCCGACTTCCAATGAACCAATGGCATCTTCCCAGCCAAGCACTTTAGCTGAGCCTCTCGTTGCAATCGACAAACAATCTTCAGAACTTAGCGCTGTCGTTCCATGCTGAAGATTATGGAGCAGGTTCATAATTTTTAAATCTAATAATAGATTGGAAGAATCATTAGAAGCTGAACCATCAACACCAAATCCCACTTTTACCCCTGCCTGCAGCATGTCCATAATTCGCATCGTTCCGGATGCCATTTTCATATTGCTGCTCGGACAATGAGCAACTCCGCAGCCACAAGCACCCAGCTTGGCAATTTCTTTGTCATCAAACCAGATTCCATGCGCATACCACACGTCTTCGCCGACCCAACCTGTTTCTTCCATTAGTTCGAAAGGACGCATGCCAAACTTTTCTCTGCAAAAATCCTCTTCATCTATCGTTTCCGCCAAATGGGTATGCATCCGAACGCCATAACTGCGTGCTAAATCCGCTGATTCACGCAGCAAGTCTTTGCTAACCGAAAATGGTGAACAAGGCGCAACACCTACCCGCAGCATCGAATATTTACTAGGATCATGATAGGTTTCAATAATTCTCATGGTATCTCGAAGAATAACATCCTCCGGCTGAACGATTTCATCTGGCGGCAATCCCCCTTTTGATCGTCCTAAACTCATAGAACCTCTAGTTGGGTAAAAACGAATTCCGATCTCACGTGCTGCCCGTATTTCCTCATCAATTAATTCACAGCTGACTCCATTCGGAAAAACGTAAAAATGGTCAGCTGATGCCGTACAACCGCTTTTAAGTAACTCACCTAATCCGACAACAGCACTTAAATACACATCTTCCGGCCTTAGATGGCGCCAAATATCGTACAAAGCGATTAGCCAATCAAACAGCTCAACATTTTGCACCCAAGGGATATTGCGGGTGAAAGTCTGATACAAATGATGATGCGTATTGATTAACCCCGGATAAACAATTTTTCCGCGCGCATCAATGACAATATCCGCTGACTCACAAGGTAAATCATAGCCGATCGCTTTAATCTCTTGACCGACAACATACATGCTGCCGCCTGGATATTCCGTTCGATTTTCATCCATCGTAATAATATTTTTGGCATTTTTTACGAACAACGTCTTCATTCATTCACCCCTTTATAATACGATCAATCCCCTTTATGTTAATTTTTATAACACAATACGTAATGTGTATTTATTATATATTCTTTTCAACTGTATAACATTAGCGAATATTCACAATTTTTAATGTGATTTTGTGTATTTTAACTAAAAATTTACGTATTTGTGTTATATATTCTGACATAAATGACATTTTTTTTAGGTAGACGGTATATGTGGGAGCGGATTTGTTTCCATATTTCAGAAATAAAAAGCCCAGTTTTTCAACTGAGCTAAATAAATAATTTTTCAGTAACCGTCACATATAAGGACTTCCAAACGAACAGGCAATGTTGAATGAATCCGAATGTGACAGTAAAAGAGATGACCAGATTTAAATCTTGTACTCTTCATCCGTAGTGTAATCCCTTTTGCATGCCGGTTGAAATTTTGCAACGTGACTGGTTCATTCGGATGGCCGCCATCAGTAACCGGCTTTGTCCGAATTGTTTTGTCCGAAAAGATTTCCTCCTGCAAATTCGGCTTCCATCAGAACCATTTTATCCGATCACATATAAGGGAATACGCCAGGACGAATGATCGGCGCCGTAACAGTCAGATACCCTTGTGTCTTCTTCGTAATCTTGTATGCGTTTTTCCCTTATACACATTACATCCTTTCTCAGGTAAAATAAAAAGCACTCCTAAAAGGAGCGCCAATTTTTGAAAAATTAATGGAATTCAACATCATCTATCTTCCATGAAAAACGATCAGATCTTGTATCTTCATTTTGTTTTTCTTTTTGATCATCAACAGGTTTATTTTTATTAATAACAACAGGTTCTTTACTATCCTCTTTCATTTTCTTGACCATCTCACATATAAAAAATTGTGATCACTATAATCTGCTTTATTTTAAAAGTCGCTTCTTTATCCAAAAATATTTCTTCTTCTCCCTAATAAACTGATTTGGAAAAATTTTTTCTTCAACAATGCTATTAAACGGTTTAAATTCAACTTTTTCGCTTAATTCTTCATCATCAAATGCTGGGTATCGTAACGTACCTACAACCATATGGATTACCAGGAAGCCCTCCTGCAGGTGGATTATTTACTGTACAAAAAACTTTCCATCTATTTGTCTATGAGCTTTTCTTACTCTTTTATCGTGTGATATCGATTATTGTTTCAAATCTTATGGGTTAGATAAAAACGAAGAGTTGCTTCAGCCTTTCTTGCGGTCTGATACAGTTTTAATTCCTCATAGTTAAGATAAAAACTATATGTACTCAGTGGAAGTATTTTTTGTATTTATAGTTTCAATTCCTCATAGTTAAGATAAAAACGGATATATCAAAAGCAGTCATCCCGGCTTAAAGCCGAGTTTCAATTCCTCATAGTTAAGATAAAAACATTGTTATCGATTATTCCGATCGTTTTGCAGATCGCGTTTCAATTCCTCATAGTTAAGATAAAAACGTTTTAGCCCAAAACTGGGGAAATATCGCTTTTGGTGGTTTCAATTCCTCATAGTTAAGATAAAAACCCCAAAAAGTTGTTGATATGACTAGATTTTGATAATAATGAAAATTTTGTTATTTCAATTTTAGCTTAAACAGGAATTTTTATCAATTCTTTGTTTTTCGTTTATTTTCTGCAGATTTTGCATCGTTACTCTAAAAAAGAAAGTGTCGTCGATCCCCCGGGATTTTTGCACGATTGGAGGTCGACGACAATTTTTAAGAAATGAGATTTCATTTTATATTGGATAATGAAAATTACTTTATATATTCATAACAAACTTTGAATTTTAGGTACCGTCAAGAATTTTGTGTAATGTAAGATAGATAGGGTATCTCTGAAATGGATTTAGAATAGAGAGGGATATTTCCTCCACACAGGAGACTGAATATTCAGTCTCCTGTGTGGAAAGGGAGAATCCCCTTATTTTGTTTATTTACAATATTTAGTTAACAATAACGTTCTTCAAACATTCGTTGAAGGGTTTCATGCGCTTCGGCAAATCCTCGCAACTTTCGCCCTGCCCATTTCTCATTAAAATCTTGAACAGTCAAATACACGACTTTTTCCGCGGCTTCTAAACTGCTCAAACTGTTCATCGGCTTTAGACGTTTCCGAATCTCAAGTATCCGAGAGAAGTTCAATCTTGGGGAAATGAGTTGGATGTCCTTCTTACCTTTATGAATGATCCAAGCAGTATTCGAAGTGTGCTCGACCATTTTGACTCAAAACAGTTGAAACATCTGTAACGCTATTTCCTTATTCGGTGCGCAAAAAATCAGTTTGAGATCTTCTGCCACTTCAAATTGGTCTTTTTTTCGAACACGACTGAGTGTGTTACGGACTTTGTGAACGACACAACGCTGCACATCGGCTTTCGGATAAACAGTTTTAAAGGCTTCTTCCAGCCCCGGTAGTCCATTCGTTCCAGCCTGTTCAATTTCGAGGAAACTTTTCATTTCTTCTCGCATGATCAGTTCTAATTTTTCCTTTACAAACTGACGAATAACACTTTCCAGTTGATTTGCCCAGTCTACATTCGGTATACTTTTAGACATAGGCAGGGTTCTCCTTTCTCTGGAATGTGTTTTTGTCCAAATCAGAGAATACCCTATTTCCTTTTGGTCTAGCAAAATGCTTTACACAAACTTTTATACATCATCAAATTATTGGTGCTCAGCTATTCAAAGATAAGAAGAGAAATTTTATTTAAAAAGCAGCCTAAAACACGAATATAGAAGGTTTAGGCTGCTTCCTTTTTCTATTGACTTTTAATATTTTAAGAGTGCGGCACTTGTTAAGTATTTTATTAAAGAGATAGACATCATTCTTGCTTCCCTAGTTAATCAATGAACGCTTTTTCACATCATTTTAATAAATTTTAATGTTGCCGCTTGATACGCTTACGTCGATAGGATGTTCACCTGACCCATGGGTACCTTTGATGTTTTTATTATCTATTTTTTTGCTAGTTAGCGGAAAATCACATGTTATATTGCCGCTGTTTGTCTTTCCGTTTAAAGTAAAGTCAGCATCAGTCGGAAGATTAAGATCCACCACTCCTGAACTTACTTCAATATCAACTGAATCTGTTAATTCATCCATTTGTATATTTAAATTTCCAGATGATAGCTCAGCCTCAATAGCTCCGATATAATGCTTTACTTTGAGGTTTCCAGAACTAATATCAAATGATCCTGTTTCTGTCGTTAATGAGTCTATATCGACATTCCCCGATGAACTATCATGCTCAAAATGTTTAACCGATACATTCTTCAGGTTGACTTTTCCCGAGCCTATATCTAATATTAATTCATCTAGTTTCATCGGTTCATTTTTTGAAAGGCCAGAGAAATTCAAATTCCCGGAGCCAAGATTTATAGCCATGTTTCGATCATAATCTTCAGGGATGTAAATATTCAATCTTGCCTTGTTATGAAACAACCACCCAAACCATTTCCATTTCTGTTTGGCACTTACTTTTACTTTGTCTCCATGCTGTTTAACAATCAGCTTTCCCTTTCCATCTAAATCAGCTTTTAAATCTTCTCGATTTTCCGGAATAATCGTTGTGCTAACACCTGAGGCATCAATTTCAATCATTTCAATTCCCTCTGATGTAACGGACTGGGTTCTTTGATTTCCTAAAGGCCACCAACTAAAATTGATTGGATTCAAAAAGATAATATATAAACCAATAAATCCGATGATACCCAACAGAATCGCAAAAAATCTTTTCAATGTTTTCCCTTCCTTCCCAAAAATTTTTCGCAGCTTTATCACTTGATTTGTTTATCCTTTAGCACTCCGCTCAGCAAGGGGCAACAAAGTAGCACCGATCCTCCCCTTGTATACAAAATATTTTGACTAGAATTTTACATAGTCTTCTTCCACATATTGCGAATTTTCATACTAACATGTCAATGAAACAGCTTCATTAACAAATCCCTAGTGCAAGAAGTTCGCCTAAACAAATACAAAAAAAGCAATGACTCTCCAAATCCACAGCCTTTTCGCGTTCTTATTTTAGAGAAGATTTTTAGCCTCATAAACAGCTATTATCCAAAAACTTCAAGCTGGATTGATTAAATGAATTTAATGGAAAAACAAATTCAATTACTTTTCTCTTCCTTAGAATACAGAGAAAAGTGATTTTCCAAAATGGACCTCAAATGTATATTCAACTAAGTCTTGAGACTTATTTATGATGAAATGATTATGGGGCCTGTCCCCCACTACGTGATTGTAATGAGGGAAGACCCCGTATACCGTAAGTTTCTAATCCGTACAATAAAAAATATGGTCTTGATGCGTCTAAAGCCAAGTGATATTGTACTCCCATTTTTCGACTATTAGTACTTTCCTACAGGATGTCAAGCAAAATTCCATCATCATCCTGGTCATTAAAATCCAGAAGAATCAACATGTTGCGCTGGAGTCAGAAAACACTGTCAATGTAAAATGTTTTAATTCCTCGTAGTTAAGATAAAAACGAAAGTACATCCAGACTTGAGGTTTTGGTTGTTGGTGAGTTTCAATTCCTCATAGTTAAGATAAAAACTGTTTTGCCGGTGCCACTTGCTTTTCATTCCTTTCTCTGTTTCAATCCCTCATAGTTAAGATAAAAACTTTATTGGTCGGAAAGAATCAAAGATGTCGATAATTATCGTTTCAATCCCTCATAGTTAAGATAAAAACGCTAGAAGACCCGGCTCACCCGGCTCCGTCTGAAAAAAGTTTCAATCCCTCATAGTTAAGATAAAAACGTCTACACCGGGCGCGGTACAGAATCTCCGGGAGCGAAGTTTCAATCCCTCATAGTTAAGATAAAAACAGCTAATGCGATTGCAGATGCTATATCCAAAGCCAGTTTCAATCCCTCATAGTTAAGATAAAAACCCAAAAAATCATTGATGGTGCAAGGTTTTGATAATAATGGAAATTTTGTTATTTTCATTTTAGCGTAAACAGTCAATTTTATCAATTCTTTGTTTTCCTTGTATTTTCTGTATTTTTTATATCGTTACTCTGAAAAATGAAGTGTCGTCGATCCCCTGGGATTAGTGCGCTATTGAGGATCGACGACAAAGAAAGAAAACTATTCTATGATTTCAAACATACCGAATCCTTGTGAATTTTTGGCCCCGATGCCGACGTCATACATAAATTTCAAATAAGAAGGCGGAGCTTGAATTTCGTAAGTTCCATTCCATGCATTGATACGAAACTCTTTAAACGCTGTAACAACTTTATCTTTTTCCGTTACTTTTATCGGCTTAATAGTTACTCTCTCTGTTGGCTGTTCTTGAAAATAGGCTTGAAACTTATTGCAAAAATTTTTCTCTACCATATCTGAAAAAACAAGATCAAACGGCGAGAAAAAATGCGTTCGCTTTTCACCGTATCGGTTTTCATAAGTGCTATAAACCGTAAGTGGCGATAGCATCCGAATTTGATAAGTATGTTTTTCCGCGATCTTTAATGGTTTTACCACTGTCTCCTCGATATGAATCGGCTGTCCGTTTAACATGAATTGTTCTTTCAATAAATAGTTTCTCGCTAAATCCACAATAAGCGAATCTAACATAGAAGAAACATACCATGTTACTTGGTCAAAAAACTCGATTTTTTTCTCATGACGATGAATGCGGTATGTTCCATACAAACGGCTAAATGTAAACATTTTAAACCGCCGCTTTTCCTTCGTATATCCAACGTTATGCAAAAAATCCGCAAGGTCAAAATCTTGAATGGAGCGGTATAAAAATCCTTGCAATACTTCTTCATAGTTGATAGGTAATATAAGGGTTCCATTTTTTGGTCTAAATCGAATCGTAAGCCTCATCTGTTCCTCCTATAAAATGTTGTCTTCTCCACCTTTGCGTAATCCCATCTCTTCCCGCTTCGAATATTTTTGCGTGCGAAACGTATAAAACACTACAGAATCTGTATCGGGATCCATGATGTTCGCCAGCTCCATTTTTAACTTTACATAGTTTGCTTCGGAAATTTCCCCTTCCAACACCGAGTTTTGCACCCAATATAAATATTTCCTTGCGATCTTTAACGCTTTCGCGACACGTTTTTTATCAAAATCATAGACTAGTATCACAAACATAGCAACACCTACCATAACGAGCGATACGGCTCATATTCTTTTTCGCCGAGAAGATGCTTTTGAATTTTATAAAGCTCGAGACGAATGAGACGACGGTATGAGACAGACTTACCAAGATGCCTGTGATTGACTGTTGTTTTCATGCGCTTGTCCAATTCCTCGATAAATTTTCTCCGCCCCTCCTCCGATAACAAAATTCCTTCCATATGTTTGTCAAAATCTTTTTTCGTAATCATCTTTTTATTTACAAGAGTAAAAATGAGGCGATCGACCATAATCGGTTTAAAAATTTCCGCAACATCTAGGTTTAAAGAAAATTTTCTAAAATTAGTCGCGTGTAAGAATCCGATACGCGGGTCTAAATACGTTTTGTAGATTTCACTTAGCACCGTTGTATAGCAAATCTGATTCCCGAAACTAATCATTGCGTTTAAACGATTGAGCGGCGGCCGCTTCGAGCGCTTTTCAAACAAAAAGTCTCGGTTATGGTTTAAAATATCATCAAACATGCTGTAATATTTCTCGCGTATATGCCCTTCTGTCGACATCATTTCCTCGACGCTTGTCCATTGTTCCAGTTTCGCCCGGCTTGATTGGAAATCCAAAATCATTTCCTTAAACTTCTCGTTATTGGTTTTAACACGGTTTTGATAATATTTCAGCACTTGTATCATTTGCCCGATCGAACCTTCAATGAATTTTCGCGCTAAAGCAAGACGTTTTTCTGGATTCAAATACGCTTCGGCCTGTTTTAAAATGACGTGACCCGCATTTAAATGCTCGCGCGGATAAAACGTTCCCGTGTAATAGCCGTAATGATTAAAATAGTGAATGCAGATATTTTTTTGTGCCATCAGTTCTAAAAACTTCTTCGTTGCATTCACTTCTCCAAAAATATAAATATCATTGATATCTTCAACAGGAAGCTTCCGTTTACGCTCAGTTGTCTCAAAACAAATACTGTTGTCTTCGCGGCTTAGTTCGCCGCTTTGAAAAATATAGAGCGTCTTTTTCATCATGATTCCTCCGCAAAACAATATTCACGATAGGCACAGCTTCGGCAAAATCCTATTTTCTTTGGCTCTGGCGGTACAGGCAAACGGGCAATGCGGCGAATTTCAGCTATCGCCTCTTCCAATACTTTTTTTCCTTCTTCTGTCCATTCCACTTTCGTTACTTTCTTTTCTTTTGGAAATAAAAGCTCCCCTTTTGCCTCAATTCCCATTTTTCGCAATGTGTCAAGATAAAACAATAATTGGTAATAGGCACTTTTTTCATATGTGGATGATTTTTTTACTTCACCGACAACAAGCGTATCCCCTTCGCGGCGAATGCGGTCCACTTTAATATTGCCGATCAGCATTTCTTTCTTCTGACGCTGATAGCTTGTTTCCGAGATAAAACGGCCAATTTCGAGGTTATCATCCTCTTGGTCGGCGGCGATCTGATGTGTAATCAGCCAAACCTCGCGCTTGCAGATGAAGTAGTACCAAATATGTGTTCCATTTACATCCATTACATAGTCCATGCATCCACCATCTCGCTTGAGCGAATCAGTCCATATTCGCTGTTGTAATATTGGTTTAGTATATCGTTGGATAAATGAATCATTCTCGTTTTTTCGTATAAATCCCGATCCAGATTCTTTACAAGTTTAATCGGAGCGGAAATGACATATTGGCGCACGTCTTTTTTCAAACGCAAATAGTTTTCAAACCGAGTTTCTAAGTCTTTCTCCTCAATCACCTGCTGAATATATTGCTGCCAAATGTCCATCGCTTGATCATCTACTTCGACAAACACATCCACTGCTTGATGCGCGTTTTCAATCAATTGAAATTCCGATACATATTTGGGCTTATTTTTCCTTCCCGACTTATCTTTTGTATCAAATTTTAGTTCTTCAATCGCACTTATAATCCCATCGGAAGCATCGAACGATTTTTTGCCGCGCACTTCAGTAAAATATTGCATAATGATATCAAAAAATTGATGCTCAGATACCGGTGTTTTCGGTAGCACTTCCTTCGCTATATTTGTATGAACACCCTTATACACATATTGTGATTCTAACTTTCCATCTCGCTCAATTGGCGTTATATAAACCTTGCCAAGTCCATGTAACTTTCCGTTACGATTGCAGCGTCCCGCCGCTTGGACAATGGAATCAATAGGTCCTAAGTCGCGATACACCACGTCAAAATCAACATCGACTCCTGCTTCGACAACTTGCGTTGAAATAACAACAACTTTCTTCTTCTCTTTTAAAAACTGTCTTATTTGTTCAATGCGGCATTTCCGCTCACAAGGCACAATATTTGTAGAAAGGTAGATTACGTCATAACCGCGTTCTTTTAGCCATTCTTTTATCCCTTCATAAATTTCAATCGATGTTTTAATTGTGTTAAAAATCGCCAAATAAGTTTTTCCATCTTCAAAACGGTTTTGAAACAGTTCCATCCATTCTTCGGGACTGTATGCGCCTTTATCCCCTCCTAGCCAATGAAGCTCGACCCGTTCCATTTCTTTAAAAAAGTCAATTGGCTTTACCATTTCCGCCTCCAAAAGTTCAACCGTTTCACCTTCTGGGAAAATAAGCGGCTGCGTTGCTGTTAACAACAAAATTTTACAGGAAAACAATTCTGCCATTTTGTACAACACGGAACGCAACAAAGGCCAATACTCAATCGGCACGTTTTGGATTTCGTCGAGAATGATAATGCTCCCGGCAATTTGATGGAATTTTTTTAACGCGCGGTTTTCATAGCCAATCAGTGTATGAAACAATTGCACAAATGTCGTGACAATCAGCTCTGCCTCCCAGCTTTCCGTCAGCAACAATGCTTTGCGGAGAGGCAGTTCCTCGTATTCAGTTTTGTATTGAAACGCAGATAAGTGGTGATGCTTAACTAAATACCGCTGCTCATTTGCATGAAAATCATCCAACTGGCTTAACAAATCACGGATTACTTTTTCATTTTGATCGATAACGCTTGTAAACGGCAGAGCGTAAATAATTTTTGGGGTATATCCATGCTGTCGTTCTGTTTGCTCGCGCCATTTTAAAGCAACCGAAAGCGACAGCAGCGTTTTTCCCGCTCCCGTCGGCGCCGTTAATGTGAACAATCGCTGTTCTGGTTTTGTTTTAAAAAGCCCCTCTATTCGTTCCATCACTACGTTGTACATCCGATTGCGCCACCCGTTCGTTCCTTCTGTCACGTTCACATCAAAATTCGCTTCGCGGTACTGGTCAACAAGATGAGCTGGAATGTGAACACGCGGTTTCCGTTCGATGTTAGCCGCCGATAATTTATCCGCATCAATAAGCACAGAATATAGCAATAGCACATAATAATAAAGTTCCCTCGTCAATTCTTGTTTTCTTCGTTTATCGATCAAATAATATTGGCGGTATACCTCATCGAACGTTTTTTCATAGTCTTGAAGGAAGTTGTGCAGTTTTTCAGAAAGGGACAATGGAATGGACAGTTCATCCCATAAAGGAGATAAATCTTCCACAATCGCAGAAGCATGGTTCTTTATATCATCGATTTGCTGTTTTAATGTAATGACTCGGTAATATAATGAATCTTGCACGGTATTTTCTGCAATATGGCGCGATTTTGTTACATCTAAAGAAATATCGCGCAAATTCCCATGATGGTGCATAACGACGAAGTAGCCTAATAGCGGGGCAAATTCAAACCAAGAAGCATTTAAGTTCACCGGATGGCGCAAAAGATGGGCGGCAAACACGGCAGAAATAAAGGAATGATGATGTAAATCTCCCCTTGCTTCACCTGTTTGCAAATAATCCTGAAAGTATGATAAATATTTACCGAAATCGTGTGACACCGCAACAATTTTTCCTATATATTCAAGCGTCGCTCGATCTCCCTTAGACAACGGCACATGCTTAAGCATATCTTGCAAATATTCGTATACTTCCTTTAAATGTACAGTCAATTTTTTCTCTGGATGATTATGAGACAAATACATATGCTTCCCCCCTAGAAATAAAGCAGCGATGAGGTCACCGCTGCCTTACATCCATAAAATGTTTTCTTTTTCTCCCCCATAAGCAACGGATACATATGGTACAGCCGGAATCGCGATGAATTGCCGTGATTGTTCAAACAAGTAATAGTCTGTTTCTTGAATCATCCGCTCATTTGTAAACTGGCGTGTCATAAATTCTTTTAAAAAGCGAGTTTCCTTTGAAAATTGGATCGATCGCTCACGCAAATTAGGAATTCGCACAACAGAATGGATCGGCACCGCATCACGACTTTCCATTACCGTTCCCTCTGCTTCGGCAACCCAGTTTAACTGTCCAAGCAATTCAGAAAGCCCTAAATACGGCGGATAAACATATCGGCTTGATTGGATTCTTCCCCTCACGCTTTCATAGATAGATCGGTCAGAGTGGGAAAAATAAATGCGGTACCGCACATTGGCTTCTTCTCCCCCGGGAAGCACTAACTCAAGGGGAATTTGCGTATGTCCTCCGCTATTGTTTAAATGGGCTTTTGACTTTACAAACATATAATTGACTGTTTGCATCACTTTGCGAATCGGCGTGCGAACAGATAGCGCAATTTGGCATTGATTCGGTGAAAACACTTCATAATAACTGTCGCGCTCCATTCCTAAAATACCAGCGAGTATGCCAACAATCGTTGTTCGCGGCGGAAAGGAGTACGAAAGCGAAGATGAGTTCGTATCGATTTTTCGGAAATGTCCCATCTTCCCGATAAGGTCAAAAATAAGTATCTTCATAAACGTCACCCTTTTTTACAATACAGGAACGAGTTTATCCGCCAACTCGGATGGAAGAAGAGCTGTTAGCATCCCTTTTTGTCCTTCATAATTCAACAATAAATTAGAATCTTGCCAGTAATGGATGCGGGCAATTTCACCATTTACTTCCAAAAGTTTATTCACAAGTGCATCAACATGCAAATTAACTTCGGAAATGCTGCGCAGCCCTTCTGTTTCCTCTAAACTCACCAAATCTCTCAAATCGCCGGCAATAAATTCAGGAGAATGATATTCTACACGTAAGTAAAGACGAGGGTATTGTCCGACTTTGCTTCGTGTTGCGCTCAATGGAATCGCTTTAACAACCGCTTGATCAAATAAACTGACATCTTCTTCGGTCAATCTCGTATGCACCGCGCGATGACCGCTTATGATGCCATGAAACGCCAAAAATGAATAATAGACACGATAGTCTTTGCCGATAGTACCGCCGTCATTTTTATCATCGGAACCGAAATGTGAGGTAATACTTGCCGATTCGACAAGCGTGACTTTATTTAACGAGTAGCCCCAGTTAAACTGAATCGGACCAGTAAACGTCATGGAGCTTCCTTTATCCTCCGATTTAATCGGCATTGTCGCACCGAACATGCGGACATCAGTAAATTGCTCAAGCATCCAGTTTTGTTCCTCTTTTGATAGTTTATTAAGGTTCACTTTTCCATCATACTTTTTCTCAAATAAACGCTTAATGCGTTCTGTCGCATTGACCGTTTCTCCATCGACTTTACCTACAAAAATTTCGTTTCCGAGCTGTTCCAAATAATCGCGAATATATCGTTTTAAACGCACATCACTCACTAAGTTTAATGAACGTTCATAATCCATGCGCGGGCGGTTTTCTTCATCAATATCGCCGTTCGGGTTTGTTAACTTTGCATCATAAAGGAATAAAATATCGCTATTATTCATTTTTTTCATTCCTCCTCGTGTATAATTAATGTTAGAAATGATTTTTTAAGAGATTTTGCAGTTTATCCAAATGCCTTGACCAATTGTTTACTATTTGGAAGGAAGAGCTCCCCTCATCTTATACAGGATTGGACTTTTCGCAGTATTTGGGGAATCTCTTCTTCCTTTCCATTCGTAATACTTTATTTTTCATTTTCAAAATCAGGGTCGGAATTATCCTTTTTGCTGCTGTTTAAAATCCGCTTTGTGCCATATGCGTAGCCTGAAAGCAAATAAAAAACGTTTTCTCGATCACTTAAATTCCATTTTCCCTGCAATGCTGAATCAAAGAGACGTTTATGTTCCACATAAACAGCTTCAATTTGCAAAGAAGCAATTTTCAGTTGTCTCAGCTTTTCAAATACTTCGTTTGAAAGCATGATCAGTTTTTGCCTATTCATACCATGATAATTAATCTTCGATAAAATCGGCTTATTTACTGTTTTGCCGCTTCGGACTTGTCCAAACGCTTCTGCACGTTCTTTTGCTCTACGAACTTGTTCAGTTCCAATTTTTGCAATTAAATACCCAAGTAAAAATAAAGAACTTTGCGCGACGTTATAATTCATGGTTTCCATATATTCGACCATGTGGGCATCAGACAAGTCATATGTTACCTTTGCCATCTCCCTTTCCTCCTTAATTAAGTTAAGGTTTTGCAACAGTTTCAAGAACAATTGCGCTCGCACCATTGCATTCACTAATCGAAAATCATTGGATTCTTCCTTGTCGTTACTATATTGATAAAGGTTATAGTTAGCATACATATGAACTTTGGCAAGCTGCACAAATTGCGTGATCAGCCATTGGTATGAAAGCGTTTTATTTGTCAAAAGCGACTCGTATACTTGTAAAATTTTACGTTTTTCAAAGTTTTCCCTGCGTTGAACACGCATCGGAACTAAGTAGTAGATTGGTTCCAAGCCGAGATTGAATTTTTCATTGCCAAAAAAGTGTTGTCCTATTTCCCCTGCTTTTCGCATCTCGTAACCTAGTCGGCGCAAATGAGTGAGCGGAACATCGGATAACAGTTTATTCACCTTTAAAGCTGACTGCGCTTTTGTGTAAAAAAGAAAATGTAACGAAATATGGTTGTCCATTTGATTATTGAATTCTTTGTAATCTTCTATTTCCCGATGCAAATCTTCCGCTGTTTCAACCGTTTTGACAGTGCGGACAAACTGATGAATGTGCTCACTAATATCTTGAAGCGGGACATTTTCAAACGGCACATCATATAAAAAGTCTGGGATGATATAACAAGGAAGGTCACTGAAACGAGTATTAAAGTTGCGGAGAATGTACGCTTCCCCTGCCATAATTGCCTGATAAGCATCTTTGCTGATGGATAAGTTTTTGACAAATGATTTTTTCTCTAGATCGCTCGCAAAGCTGATTTTATCGTTTATGTAGTAGTTAAATTTCAGTTTTGTCGTTTCTCCTGTCACAAAGTCTTCTTTGTTTGTAAGGGCGCATACTCCCTTTTTCGCCTCTTCAAATACACTTAGTTTCTCAGCGATAACGAGTCGTTCATATTCTGGTTGCGATACGACGAGCTGTCCGTCAATGGCAAGAGAATACAAGAGGACATCTTTGATGCTAACATTGGCTTCTTTTTCAATAAAAGCTTGAAACTGCTTCGCTGCTTCCTTAACCGCTTTTTTCGCCTCTTTTTCCGTCAATTCGCCGCCAACATATGCTGGATTAAAAACATAGCGGTATCGTTCGTCTGATTTTTTGGCCGCGCCAAGATCCAAGAAAAAAACATCTTGTGCTTTTTTTAAAAGAGAATAGTAGGAATCCTCTTGATTCCAACGTTCGAGAAGATTTGTAATTGTTTGACTAAGCAAATATTCGACATTGCTCACCGTTCCAAACCATTGTGGGCTCGCTGCTCCATCCGCTGTACCAATCCATAGCAACTCTAATGAGGTCGATTCGCTTATTTCTTTTGGCGTTATTTTGACTTTTTTATCTTTAATAGAAAAGTCCACAATAATTACATATTTAGTTGTGCCATATGATCTTGCAATGGGCAGCGTTATTGCTTGAATAAGAGATTTTTCTTCGGTTAAATACTTATTTCCAAGGGTGTAAATCGTTTTTATCACCGTCTGCACCTCCTTTAAAGAGAAATATAAATTTTTACAATCCGTTTAAATTCTACCAATTCTATCTTTTATTTCAATATTTTTTGTATAATTTAACATTTTGTTCAAAAATACAAATAATTTCCTAAACTGGCTTAATGTCTTCTAAATATCCAATCATCCTTTTTTATTTCTTCATGTAAGTAAACTTTTTCGATATTTTCCTTACACCATTTCCCTCTTCTATAATTGATATAGTCGACATATTAACAATTGTTCTTTCAAACATTTTTACACCTCCTCATTTTTTTATATAATTACATTTTCAATTAAATTTTATTTATTCAGAAAATTAATGTCAAGAATTTTTTGTTATTTATGAAAATAAGATATCTCTGAAACGATTTGGAATCAATAGAGATATGTTTCACCAAAAAAAGACTGAATATTCAGTTTTTTTGTAAGAAGAGAAAATTTCCTTATTCCTTTATGATTAAAATATTCTTCAAACATACATACGTTGAAGGGCCTTCTGTGCTTCGACAAATCCTCTTAACTTTCACCTTACCTATTTCTCAAATCTTGGATACTACTTGATCGTTCACCTCATGGTATTGGTCGTGTACATCACACTCTGAATACTGCTTATATGAATCATAAATTTGGTCTAGCCAAATGCTTGACACAAAAATTTTTATACATCATCTTTGCTATGAAAATTATATTTAGTCCTAAGTAGGTAAGATAATAATTACATTATCAATGTTTCAATGCTTTAATAAGCTAAGATATGGAAAATGATAACTATAATTTGTATTATATATTAAATGAAATATTTAAACAAGCCAGTTGCAAATTATTAAAAATACAATATGATGCACATAAGAAGTAGGATTGGGATATAAAAAATGTTACCGAACATTCATGTATTCTCTAACCTTTTATTTTCTTATTTGAAACAGCCATGTACTAAAAGTAGTTTCTATAAACACAGATAAGGCACGGCTTTATGAATCTTTCCTCGTTCTATTTCGTTTATTGATCGGTGTTATCAAGTTTTTTATGCTTTCTACCACTTCAACATTTCCTAACACAAAAGAAATAGACATATCTAATTCTTTTTAAATCTTATTTTATTCTTCAAATTGCAGAGAATATCGAATTTATCGTACGAGGCGGGAAATTTACTTACAACAGCAACACTTTAACCTAAGAAAGCGACAACTTGATTCAGTTGTTCCAAAGCATGAGGAGGTATTTTCAGTGTTGAGGTTGGTTCTCCTGTTCCACCATAAATGAACGGATAGCGAAAAAGTTCTTTATCGATTATACAAGGCAAAGAAAGACCAACTAAAGGAACGCTGCCGACAGTATATCCCGTGATCTTTTGAACTTCTTTTGGGGGTGCCATTTTTAATTGATTGCATCCCAAGATTTCTGACACTTTTTCCAAATTCACACGACCGCGTCCTCCTGAAACGATTATTGCAAAATAGCCTTTGTCAGACTTAAGTATCAATGTAGGAGCAGTCTGACCTATTTCGATTCCAAAATAGTCCGCACCTTCCTGCGCTGTGCGAATTGGATTTTCGTGATAAAGGATGTCAAATGGAATTCTATTTTCCTGTAAAATGCTTTTTAAATGATCCAAAAGTAAGCCCTCCTATTACAAATTCCACGAAACGGCTTCTTCTACAATTTAATTGCCAACAGCTTACTTCCACATATTAATCCAATTTCCTTTTGAAAAGTGGTTTTCTTTACAAAAAGAAGTGAAATACAGTTGAATGGAACTTTATAGGGATTGTTGCGAGTAAATGCTATTCATAAACTAGAGAGTTTCGTAAGTATCTAAAATGGTATTGAAATGTAAATGAAAACTCCAAGAAGGCTGCCGCAAATTTTTTATCTATATATGATCCGGTTTAAACTTCAAATGAATACAGTAGAAGCCGAATCGGCATTCATTAATAGTTCCCAATTGCCTATGCTAAAAAAGAGAAAGTACCGCAACCTGATGGTCCTGTACCCTTCCGCTTTGTTACTCGTCCAATTTAAAATCTTTTTTTCTCTCTTTAATGATTCTTTCTGAAATTCTTGCCCGTCAAAGCGGCGTACTACAATTTAGCTGTCGGCTCTTTGCAGCTGCAATTTCCGAAGCCTATGACGCCACAGCAGCAGATGTACTGTGCCTTTTCACATTTTTCAATCACTATGCAAAAAAGGCTATCGAATGCACTCGATAGCCTTTTGAAAATGATTGATCTAAGCTTTATGGACTTGGGTTCCTTGCGAATTCATGGATAATCGATACTATTCTTTATGAACTCGGAAGCAATTCTGTACAGTATCGTACTGTTATCCCATGGATGATCGATCTTATCCTTTCTGAGCCTTGATTAATACGTCTTTTCCTCCAACTACGCTGGATGGATAACTACTATGGTCGATTTTAAACTGATCTCCGTTCAGTAAAATAATAGGAGTAATGGTGTTGTACCCTTTTTCGCCAATTTGATCAATGGCGAATTGTGCGATAAGATCTCCTTTTTTGATTTTGTCTTTAGGTGAAACTTTTATTTCAAAGCCTTCTCCTTTTAAGTTCACTGTTTCTAGTCCCAAATGAATCAACAGCTCTGCTCCTTCATCTGAACGAAGTGTAATGGCATGCTTGGTTGGGAATACATCGACGATTTCACCGTCAACCGGAGAATAGACATCTCCGCTTGTTGGTTGAACAGCAATGCCGTCGCCCATCATTTTTTGAGAGAAAACTTCATCAGGCACTTCTTCCAATGCAACAACCTTTCCTGATAATGGCGCTACAAAACTAATAGTTGATTCTTCTTTATATTCGTTTGTTTCCTGATTCATGATATCTAAAATTTGATTTTTTAACGTGTCTGAAGTAGGTCCAAATATTGCTTGAACTCCATTTCCTACCTCCAATACGCCTGAAGCACCAAGAGCTTTCAGTTTTTCTTTATTAACAGCGCCTTTGTTTTTTACACCTACTCTTAACCGTGTAATACATGCATCAAGATTATTGATATTTTCTTTTCCGCCAAGTGCTGCTAATACTTCATACGCTTTTTGATTGACAACAGATTCATCACTTTTTCTATTTGTTTTTTCTTCGTAATCTTTTCTAGTATAAAGTCTGTTCGAATCTTCATCTCCGCGTCCTGGTGTAAGAAGATCCCACTTTTTAATAGACCATCTGAATACAACGTAGTAAACAACAGCCATTGCCAGACCAACGATAATGACATACCACCATGGCTCTCCAACACCAGGTAATATACCAAATAAGATAAAATCAATGATTCCGGATCCGCCGGCATATCCAACATTCACATCTAAAACATACATCAGCATAAATGACAGCCCTGCCATTAATGTGTGGAAAACGTATAATAATGGCGCTACGAACAAGAACGTGAATTCAAGTGGCTCTGTAATTCCTGTAAAAAATGCTGTTCCCGCAGCAGTCAATAATAAGCCTGCTACAGCTTTTTTGTTTTTCGGTTTTGCCATGTGATACATTGCTAACGCTACCGCTGGCAGACCAAACAGGACGAACGGGAATTTCCCTGCCATAAATCTTCCTGCTGTTATTTCAACGGCATCATTTACTTGTTTATCCGCAAGCTGAGCCATATACATTGCCGTATCCCCGGAAACGACAGATCCAGCAAGTGTTGTATACGTTCCGCCAACTTCCGAAAAACGAATTGGAATATAGAAAATATGATGCAATCCAAACGGAATAAGGGCACGTTCTACTAGTCCATAAATGAACATGTAAAGCGGCGGCGTATTTTCTCCAGATAAGGCAGCTCCAAGTGCATAAATGCCGTCTTGTACATGCGGCCAAACAAAGGCCAAAATCAGTGCAATAATGATTGAATAACCTGCTGTTATAATAGGAACAAATCGTGAACCGCCGAAAAAGGACAGCATTTCCGGCATTTTGAAATCATGATATTTTTCATAAAGAACTGCTGCTACAAACCCGATGATGATACCGCCAAAAACACCGATTTGAAGTGTCGGGATCCCTAACTCAAGTACACGCCCTGGCTCCGATACGTTTTCCGGAGTGATTCCAAGGACAATCCCGATAACGGTATGCATAACTAAATAACCAACAAGTGCTGATAAGGAGGCTGCCGCTTTTCCACCGGTCCAGCTCCCCGCTATACCGATAGCGAACAAAACACCTAAGTTTCCAAATATCGCTTTTCCTGCACCCTTCATTAAATCAGAAATCGTTTTCCAAAATCCTGAATCTAAAAAAGGCAAATATTCGATTAAATACGGAGATTGTAACGTTGTACCGATTCCCAGCAATAAACCGGCTGCAGGAAGCAAAGAAATTATAACCATAAAAGTTTTGCCAATTCTCTGAAAGAAATCAAAGTTAAATACCTTCTTCATTTCATAGCTCCCCTTCTTGATAATATATAGAAAACGGATACATTCTAGCTATTTTTCAAGCAGGGAGTCATAACGGCTCCCTGCACGGACAAGTTATTATCGCAATTCCGGCCAGTATTCTTTATTGGCTTCGATTAAGGCATCCAATACCTCTCTTGCTTTTGCTGCAGATACAACTGTACGATTTAAAGTTAAAGCTTGCAGCGCTTTGGCGTATGAGCCTTCCATATATGCTTCCACAGTAAGTTTTTCATACGCATATTGCCCTTCAATCAATCCTTTATAGAATGTTGGAATTTCTCCAACTGCGTATGGTCTAGGCCCGTTTGAGGTTATACTTGCAGCCACTTCAACCATCGCATCATCCGGCAAATTGCTGATGATTCCATCATTTTTCAAAATGACAATAAAATTGTCGCCTTTGTTGTATGCAATGGATTCTGCAACAATTAAGATAAACTCGCCATGTGCATCATTTGCTACTACGTTGGAATCTTTTGCAGTTCCTGTTTCAGCAACGCGCACACAATCTTCAAATACGCGTTTCTCTCTTCCGGCTTGTACTTCATTTGCACGCGTAAAATCCGGATTCAATTTTTTCAGCACTTTATCTGGATATAAATAATACTGTAAATACGTATTCGGCAAATAGTCCGGAAAATCTCGCACCATTTGCTGCACCATGGCATACGTTTCGAGCCATGATTTATCCCTTTGCTCGTAGTCAGCCGGACGGAAGCCGTTTTTCAAAATCATTTCCCTTAACTCAGGCAATTTGTCATTGCCTTGCGGATCATATAAATGAGTAAACCAGCCAAAGTGATTTAATCCGAAGTATACAGGATCAAAATCACGTTCATTCATATTTAATAAACGGCCGTACGAACGAAGCAAGTTTTCAGGCTGGTCGCAAATATTGAGGATTCTTTTATCATCAGGAAACATTTGCTGTAACGCAATCGCAACGATAGCAGCAGGATTTGTGTAGTTTAAAATCCATGCGTCTTTCGTTTTGCTTCTGACATCCTTGACCAATTGAATCATATCGCGGATCGATCTCATACCGTAAGCAAAACCGCCCGGCCCGCATGTTTCCTGACCGATAACCCCTAGTTTCAACGGGATCTTTTCGTCTTTTTCACGCATTTCATAGCCGCCAGTACGCATTTGCACAAAAACAAAATCGATATCTTCCGTGAATGCTTCCTCTTTATCTGTTGTATAGCTAAAATGAATGTCAGGGTACTCTTCTTTAAAGAGCACTTTCGCAAATTCGCCTATTATTTTTTGGCGTTCGTAATTGATATCATACATGACCAATCGGTTGATCGGGAAAGTATCTTGACGCGAGCAAATTGCTTTTAAAAGCCCTGGCGTCCAAGTACTACCCCCGCCAACAATAAGTACATTGAATTTTTTCATTGTGTTTCAGCTCCTGGTAGTAATTTTTCATGTAACTGCTTCTACCGATATCTTAACGAACGAAAAAACATAGACAGGAAAAATTTCATTTTATGAAACTTTTTTCATGGTCATTTATAATAGAGCGTACAATAAATATGAAATCCGGAGTGATTCGATGTACAACTTTATGGCTAAATTATTAAACTTCATTGAATCTTCAACAGACCAAACAAAATCAGAAATCATTATTGCCGAATATATTTTGAGGAATGTGGAAAAAATCCCGAAAATGTCCATTTATGAATTAGCTGAAGCGTGCCATACATCACCTGCAACGATCACCCGATTTTGTCAGCGCTTTGAAAATATTACGTTTAAAGAGCTTAAAGAATATGCCAGATCATTTATTGAATTTAATGATACCGAAGTAGACTATCAAAACCTAAAAACGAAATTTAATCTAAAACAAATAAACGAATATTATGACGAATTACTTGCTTCTCTGAAGCAAACAGAGCAATTTCTCCGCTCAAAGGAAATCATTCAAGTTGTTCACGAAATTCATCACTCAAAAAAAGTTGCTTTTTTTGGGGTAACATTTTCGCATCTCATTGCAAGAAATGCACAATTCAAATTTATTCGTCTGGGCAAATATGCTACTGCGTACAGCAACCATGAAAATCAAATTTCCGAAGCAGAATCACTTACGCCCAGAGATTTAGCCGTTGTCATTTCTTTTTCCGGAGAAACAAGATTTATCGTTCAGCTAGTAAAGGTATTAAAGAAGAGAGGCATTCCTATCGTTGCGATTACAGGCAATGAAAAAGGCTATTTAGCACAGAATGCGAAACAAATCATCAAAGTGAGCAGCTGCAAACTAGAATCCTTTAAATCACCTATTTTGGAAGAAATCAATATGCTGAGTGTAATTAATTCCATTTATCTCGTTTACTCTATCGTTTTTAAAAATTCGGAAGGATATCAGACAAACAAAGGAGGCAGCTAAATGAATATTGTCGTAGCACCTGATTCTTTTAAAGGGAGTCTGACCTCTTCTCAAGCAGCAAATATTATGAAACAAGCAATACTTGACCTTCATTATGGTGATACAGTAAGAACAAAACCAATGGCTGACGGCGGAGAAGGAACAGTCGATGCATTGTTAGCCTCTTCAGCCGGGGATCGCATTGAGGTAACCTGTACAGGCCCCTTGGGCAAAAAAATAAAAACATATTATGCCATCCTCGAAAACAATACAGCTGCTATTGAAGTTGCCAATATCGCTGGGCTTGTCCAAGTGCCTCCTTCACAACGAAACCCGGATGTGACCACTACTTTCGGACTTGGCGAAGTGATGAAAGATGCATTGGATAAAGGCTGTAAATCGTTTATTATCGGGCTTGGCGGCAGTGCTACAAATGATGGGGGCCTTGGCTTTTTACAGGCGCTTGGCATGAAAGCTTGGGATAAAGAAGGAAAAGAAGCGGGGATTTTCGGAAAAGATTTATTGGAGGTCAATCAAGTAAGTTTCGACCGTTTGGATCCGAGATTGGAACATATTACAATAAAGGTTGCTTGTGATGTGGACAATCCGCTATGTGGTGAAAAAGGTGCCAGCGCAGTTTACGGACCGCAAAAAGGTGCCAGCAGCAAACAAATACCGATTTACGACGAAGCATTGGCCCGATTTGCTGCTCTTATTGAGAAGCAGCAAGGAAAAGTCTTCAATAACGTGAAAGGTGCAGGGGCAGCAGGAGGCTTGGGATTTGCATTCCTTGTACTAGGCGCAAAGCTTATATCCGGTGCTGAGCTTGTAGCAGAAGCTTCGAACTTGAAGGAAGCAATAGAGCAGGCGGATCTTGTCATTACAGGAGAAGGACAAAGCGATGAACAAACATTATACGGAAAAGCGCCCGGCTATATCGCTGATCTCGCTCAAACATACGGAGTTCCAACGATATTAATATCCGGCTCGCTTGCAGGCAATTTGGATGTGCTCCGCAGCAAATTTCACGGATGCTTTTCGATTATTACTAAACCATTGACGATTGAGGAATGTATGGATCAGGCAAAACAGCTATTGTACAACCAGACGAAGCAAGTGATGCATCTTATTCACTCTTTGAAGATATAATCGGATCCAGGTTTTCGCTTTTATAATCCATACGGGGAAATTTTTTTTTCGGATTTTTATGTTGAATACTGCAAAAATAACTTTCCCCTTATTCCATCTCAATTTTATCTAGAAGGTTGACCGGCAAATCTCCAAATTTCCACATTAGAGAGGCATCTAAGATCTGTTCAACATCTAAGATGCCTCTTTTGTAATGAAGGTAAAAGAAATAATAGATGTATTCCATTAAGCCCCGACAATATCTTCACAATTTTTTGTTAAATTATCGAATACAGATCATTTTCTTCACGATCATCCATGTTGTCTTTAAACAAGTCTACAATGCTTCGCACTTTTAAACGGTTCTTTCAACTTTTATTCCATAACTCCGTTTTTAACCCATATACTCTTCTTCTTGGTACTGCAAATGCTAAAGTTCTTTAATGATTTCGACTTCGATGTTAAACAACCGTTCCGTTAAACTATTTCCTTCCATTCCTTTTGGATTTTCGCGGAAAAACTCAAAATTGCCAAAAAGGTGAATGCGTATTAACTTCTCCAATCTAGTAAGTCTTTATATAAGCGTGTTCTGAACCCAGTTATTTGCCAAAACTTTGATGTCGAACGTCCTTTCTTGAAAAAACACGAGATTGACGACTTCCGGAATATCGACTTCAGTATCGAGTTTATCGGCTGATACAGCAATTTGCGTCAGAAAAATGATCAATTAACATTAGATACCAGTTGACGCTGTAATCAATAACCCTTGCAAATCCGTCCTTATTCTCAGAAAACAGTTGATCAAAGCGCTCACTATCCGTTCTGTATGATGATTTTCGCAAAAACAATCGTTTTCTGCCTTCAACTCGAATTTATGTTTTATTAAATTTTTCAGTACAGTATCAATTAATAAGTCCATTCGTTTAGTGCTTTTAACACTAAGGGGGTGAAAACATTTGTTGTGTGATATCCACAAAATTGATTTCTAGGGATAAATTCCTTCTTTGATCTAGCTGTGCCGATCTCTTCGCATGTCTAGAAAATGCACGAATAAATTGTCATCCGATTAAACGCTATGTGCAATCTCTTCACGCATCGTTCCGTTTTTAGCAAAATTTATATGCCATGAAAGAGCTTTTTCTAAAACATGTGGTGTATGCCCTCCTCTTGCAAGAGCTTCCTGATAATATTCACGAAGCTGGTCGCGATACATCGGATGGGCGCAGCGTTCGATAATCAGTTCCACACGCTCTCTTGGCGCCAAGCCCCGGAGATCCGCATACCCTTGTTCGGTGACGATGACATCGACGTCATGCTCCGTATGGTCAACATGGGAGACAAAAGGAACAATGCTTGATATGTTTCCGTCTTTCGCTATTGATTTTGTCACAAAAATCGCCAGGCGGGCATTTCTTGCAAAATCACCTGATCCGCCAATGCCGTTCATCATTTTCGTTCCAAGTATGTGGGTTGAATTGACATTGCCGTAGATGTCCACTTCCAATGCTGTGTTAATGGAAATCAAACCGAGCCGACGAATAATTTCAGGATGGTTGGAAATTTCCTGCGGTCTCAGCACTAAACGGTCGCGGTATTTCTTAAAATTCGAGAAAACCTCCTTCATTTTCGGCTCTGAAAGGGTAATCGAACAACAAGAGGCAAAACGGACTTTGCCAGCATCTATCAAATCAAAGACTGCATCCTGCAATACTTCAGAATACACCTCTAAATCCTCAAATTCTGAATCCAGCAAGCCATGAAGAACTGCATTGGCGACGGAACCGATGCCTGACTGCAGCGGGGCCAAACGTTCCGTTAACCGGCCGGCTTTAATTTCTTTACGCAAAAACTCTATCAAATGCTGCGCCATAATGACTGTTTCTTCATCCGGAGGCACAATTGTCGACGGTGAATCCAGCTGATTGGTAAATACAATTCCTTTTACCTTCTCGATATCAATCGGTATTCCGATCGTACCGATTCGATCATTCGATTTTGTCAGCGGAATCGGTTTTCTTTCCCCTTGTTTCTCAGGTTCATACAAATCATGCATTCCTACTAAATCTGCAGGCTGTGCCATATTAATCTCTATAATGATCGATTTTGCGTGCTGGGCAAATGTCAACGAGTTTCCAATGGAGGTTGTCGGAATAACCATTCCATCTCTTGTAATAGAAACCGCTTCCAAAATTGCAAAATCGATTGGACCCATAACATTTGAGCGCACTAATTCAGCAGTATGGGACAAATGCTGATCGACAAATAAAAATTCTCCCCGATTGATTCCTTTTCTCATCGTAGGATCTGCCTGAAAAGGAAGCCTCTTGCCTAAAATGCCAGCTTCAGTGAACATTTTATCGATATCAGAACCTAAAGAGGCTCCTGTATACACATTTACTTTAAACGATTCTCGCTCTGCACGTTTTACCAACGCATATGGAACCGCTTTCGCATCACCCGCGCGTGTAAATCCGCTTAACCCTAAAGTCATCCCGTCTTTGATCCATGATGCGGCTTCATCAGCTGTGACTATTCGATCGCGCAAACGCAAATCTTCAATCCTTTCCAATTTATGGTCCATTTCCCCATCATCTCCCCTTTAATGAATTTAAAATTTATTTTACCGATAAAAGTTAATGGGGCAAGGTTTTGGGGATAAGTGACCGAAAATTCAGATAAACAACTCAATTTCCATACTAAAACAGAACGATTTTTTAAAATCCAAGCAATTTTCGAAAATAACTGGAGTAGGACTGACTGACAGGAATTTTATCACCGTTATTCATCAACAGCAAAAAAGTTGAATGCGCATCAGGGTAGATCTCCTTAATATGGTTGACATTCACAATAAAAGCCCGATGACAGCGAATAAAATAGTCCTTTGGAAGCAAGTATTCAAATTCCTGGAGAGAGTATTTATGCGTTCCTGAGCATCCTTCAGTGTACACATAGGTCTTTTTATCTTTTGCTTCTAAATACGCAACTTTCGAAAAAGGAATAGGAACCCATCCATCATCAGTTTTGACGGTCACAACAGATTTTCCATCCGTCAAAGCAGGAAAAATCGCAGTGACGCATCCCTCAAGCTTTCCTTCCCAAAAAAACGGTACAGCCATCCCGTGATAAGGAACGCCAAACACATCGCGGTTAATAAACTCAGAAACCTTTTGTTTGGTGTGCAAAGCTTTATACGCAATCGTTCCTTTTCTCACCAAGTCTCCCGGTCTGATTTTCAAATCAATCCGTTTGCTCGGCCGGTAATAGATATATTCCTTAGTATTGGAAACAGCAATCGAAACTTCATCAGAAAACAATTCACCAATAACGTCTAAAATGGAAACTACTGAAATACGTTCCATTCTTCAACACCCTTCGTGATCTATAAATCTTCAAGATATTAATATTTTACATCTTTTTTCACCCTTTTTGGCATAGTTCTTATCGAATGCGACTAATATCGTCACCTTTTTCAAATAGTTTACGATAAAAAATACCCGAAATTTCTGTCTATTCAACTTAGTTTATCCTTTGTTCTCACTCTAACATTAGTTTAATAGCACCATAGTCACGAAATCCCGTAAATACCTATATCTTTGACGTTTCATAGCCTCTTTACTTGCGTGTCTGTAAGCACAAAGATTCGTTGTTTATCCTTATTTTTTTGACGAGACTTTCTTCAAATAATACCGTATTTATGTAGCTTTCTAAAAATCGATTTAATAGCACCGAAAAGAATATCCACGGTTACAGATGACGTATTAATGTACCGTCTAATTTGGTCAGTAGTAAGATCTCTAAAACCGACAACATCTATAAAATTTTTTCAAGGACTTCAATAATCGGTACTCGTTCGTCCTGGATAGCTTCCGTTTTGTAAATGATCTTAGCGTATTTTAATCCTTCTGCAACCGTCATATAATCGAGATTACATCTACAATCAGATAGTCTTGAAACTACCTTTCTAGCCTTTTTCGCATAATAAAAACCTCCAAAATTTTTCATTTTGGAGGCACGCGGTCTCTTTGATTCAGTGGGACGGAAACCTTGCGAAAATACGTTGTCCGTTTTTCGGTAGTTCCCGTCCGTTGAACGACTTCTAAATCGCTCAAACCCTTGTTGCTCTAGGCTTACGCGCTCGGAGGGACTCGAACCCCCGACGGACGTGGTACCGGAAACCACCGCTCTATCCAACTGAGCTACGAGCGCATTTTTCAAATGTCACGAATTATATTATAATCGAACCGAACAGTATATGCAAGAATAAATTTTGCTTAATTATCCATCGTGTCAAAATTGATTTGAAAAATTCATTTTTCATCGTTGTTTGAAAAATGAAAAATGAGGGTATGATGGTACATGTATTGATCTTATAAATAATTATATATAAAAGTTTTTTGTTTGACCTTTATTGACCTTTTATGTATGATGGAATAGAAATGACTTTAACTTTGATGCGAGGGAGGAAACATAATGAATTTAATACCGACTGTTATTGAACAGACAAACCGTGGTGAACGTGCTTACGATATTTATTCAAGATTGTTAAAAGACCGCATTATTATCCTTGGTACGCCAATTGATGATCATGTTGCAAACTCCATCGTTGCTCAGCTTCTTTTCTTGGCAGCGGAGGATCCTGAAAAAGATATTTCCCTTTACATTAACAGCCCGGGCGGATCAATTACTGCTGGCATGGCGATTTATGATACGATGCAATTTATTAAACCTGATGTATCCACGATGTGTATAGGAATGGCTGCTTCCATGGGAGCATTCTTATTGGCGGCAGGTGCAAAAGGAAAACGTTTTGCCCTTCCGAATAGTGAAGTAATGATCCATCAACCGTTAGGAGGCGCGCAAGGTCAGGCAACTGACATTGATATTGCAGCTAGACGAATTCTCTCTTTAAGAGATAAATTGAACAGAATTTTATCTGAAAACACTGGCCAGCCTCTTGAAGTAATTGAACGTGATACGGACCGCGACAATTTCATGTCAGCTGAACGTGCAAAAGAATATGGGTTGATTGACAAAGTTTTAACAAAATAAAAGCTGCCTCAAATAGGAAGACAATAAAAAATTAAACATATCAAGCAGACAGTATAAAAATAAACCTCTGCTTCATACCTTCACGCTTTTGAATGAGGAGCAAATGTCAAGAATGATCTTGACAGCAGCTCCTCATTCGACTTTTTGGCCGGAATCGTCAGCTTGACGTTTTCGAAAAGCCGTTAACTGCCGATATTGCTTTAATCTAAGCCCAAAATGCGGATCGAGCCGGATGAAGGATTAAATATGCTTTCGGAGAGCCTGTGTAAACCGTATTTTGCTGAAGTTTTTTTCTGGACACCTGCTGGCAAAAACAAGTGTTATAATCGATTTTTTCATGTTATAAAAGGGCTAGAATCTCTCATTATCCGTTCAGCTGTAAGTCATTCGAACCATATCAAAGCACGTTTGTTTTTTCTTGAATGTTGATCGCAGATTTATGAAAAAATAGTATTTACACCAAATATATTGCTCGGATTCGCCCCGCTCTTTCGCAATGCTTTGAATCCAAAAGTTCCAGTTAAGAACCTTCACGAAGCTCTCTCCCAACATAAGATTTATCACAACTTTTCTATTAACGCACCCGAAGCCATTTCGTCTTCATATCAGTTTTAGCAAAAATAAAGCCCTCTTGTGGCTGACAGCGGTTGTTTCCTGCTTTCTCCCACAAGAGAGGCAATATCCATCCATTGATGAATTTTGTGGCAATTTTTTTGTGTGTTCACATTAATTTTCGTTTTGAATGTAGTTGATAAGCGCTTCTAATGCTTCTTCCTCATCGTTTCCTTCTGCGATCAATGTGATCTCAGAGCCGCTGTTAATAGCTAAGCTCATCAACCCCATGATGCTTTTGGCGTTTACTTTCTTTCCGTCTTTTTCGATAAAAATGTCAGATGAAAACCTGTTGGCTTCCTGAACAAACAATGCAGCCGGTCGTGCCTGCAAACCGGTTTTTAACCGAACTTCCACTTTTTTCTCAACCATATTAATCCCTCTCTTCTTAAAATTTATTTAAATGAAATCGTTTTGCCAGCCCGCAATTTTTCAGCGATTTCATCGATTTTTCTTAATCGGTGGTTGATTCCCGATTTGCTGATTTTCCCGCTGGACACCATTTCACCTAGTTCCTTCAATGTCACATCTTGATACATAACCCGTAATTCTGCAATTTCCCTCAGCTTTTCAGGTAAGGCGCTTAATCCGATCTTTTCATCAATGAATTTTATATTTTCTACCTGCCGTAAAGCAGCTCCAATGGTTTTATTTAAATTTGCTGTTTCGCAATTGACAAGGCGGTTCACTGAATTTCTCATATCACGAACGATTCGGACATCTTCAAAACGCAGTAGAGCTTGATGGGCACCGATCAATGTCAAAAATTCCCCAATTTTTTCAGCTTCCTTTAAGTAAGTAATATATCCTTTTTTCCGTTCCAGTGTTTTTGCATTTAAATAAAACGTATTCATCAAGCTGCATAGCGAATCGTTATGTTCCTTATATAACGACGAGATTTCCAAATGGTATGAAGAAGTTTCCGGGTTGTTGACGGATCCGCCCGCTAAAAACGCACCGCGCATATACGACCGCTTGCAGCACTTTTTTTTCACAAGGTCTAAAGAGATTTGATGGTTATACATAAAATCCTTTCCTAAAATTCGCAAATCCTCCAAAATCTCTTTTACTTGTTCATTCATTCTAACTATATAGACGTTATTCTTTTTTAATCGCATCTTTTTTCGTACAAGCAGCTTGATCGGAACGTCATATTTTTTTTTGATCAGCATGTAAATGCGTCTTGCAATCGCTGCGTTTTCCGTCTGCACATCCAAAAGCAATTCCCGGTTGGAAAATGACACAGTTCCGTTCATTCGGATGAGCGCGGACAACTCTGCTTTTAAACAACATTGTTTTACTTCCAGTGTTGTCAGTTCTTTTTTCGTCTCTGAAGCAAACGACATGTTTCCATTACCGCCCTTTCCGATTACGTTTCTTCCAGAAGCAAATTTTTTAAGATGTTTGCCACTTTATTCGTATCATGTCGAATAACATGTTGATCGAAGGAGACCATGTTGTCCTGCACTACTCGAAGTCCCATATCTTTTAGCGCCTCTGCATCGACTTGGACAGGAAAAGCTGATTCTTTCGCGTAGCGTTTTTGTATGTATTCGGGAATAGATCCGTTGTTCACGAGGATCACATCAATGAACGGACAGTTTAAATGATCGTAAAGAGCCTTCACATGATCGCTCGCTGTATAGTTTAGCGTCTCCCCTGGCTGAGTCATGACATTGCATATATATATTTTTTTGGCCGAGGACTTGCAAACCTCCTCGCCAATTTTCGGAACGAGCAAATTCGGTAAAATGCTTGTATAAAGACTTCCAGGCCCTAAAATGATCATATGTGCCTGTCTGATGACATCGATCGTTTCTTGAAGAGGTTTTACATTTTTCGGGGTTAAAAACACCTTTTTAATTTTTTTTCCTGAAAAAGGGATTTTCGATTCCCCTTTCACAACAGATCCATCTTCCATCTCCGCATTTAATACAACGCTCTGGTTCGCTGCAGGCAAAACAGTACCGCGAACATTTAATACTTTACTCATTTCCCGAATGGCGTGCATAAAGTCACCGGTGATATTGGTCATCGCTGCAAGTATTAAATTGCCGAGAGAATGGCCAATCAAATCGTTCCCTTTTTTAAAACGATGCTGGAAAAGTTCCTCGATTAGCGGTTCCACATCGGAAAGAGCAGCTAACACGTTGCGAATGTCGCCCGGCGGGGGAATGTTCAGTTCATCACGAAGTCTACCGGAGCTGCCGCCATCATCTGCAACTGTTACAATGGCCGTGATATCAAAAGGGAGCAGCTTTAAGCCTCGAAGCAGAACAGATAATCCGGTTCCTCCTCCAATAATGACGATTTTCTTTTTATCCATAGTTATCGATAGTTTCTCCTTTCAATATCACGATGGGATACATGCACTTTGTAGTTTTTGCGGAAAAAATCCCCTAAATATTCAGCCAGAGTCACCGAGCGATGCTGCCCGCCAGTGCAACCGATTGCAATGACTACTTGACTTTTTCCTTCCCTTTGAAAATGAGGGATCATAAATGAGAGTAAATCTGTCAGCTTCTCTAAAAATTTAGATGTCTCTGTCCATTTTAAAACATATGATGAAACTTCTTCGTCAAGCCCCGTCTTAGGGCGCATATGATCAATATAATACGGGTTGGGCAAAAATCTCACGTCAAACACTAAGTCCGCGTCAATCGGCAAACCATATTTAAATCCAAATGATAAAACGTTCAACGTAAAGGTTTGATCGCCATTTTCTGCGAACTGTTTTAAAATTTTTTCTCTTAATTCTCTTGGCTTTAAGTTGGATGTATCATATACAATTTGCGCACGTCCCTTTAATTCCTCCAGCATTTCCCGTTCAAGGCGGATCCCCTCAAGCGGAAGACCTTTTGGAGCTAATGGATGGGTTCTTCTCGTCTCTTTATACCGGTTGACTAATACTTGATCATGTGCATCAAGAAACAAAATTTGCGGTGCGATCCACGGGATATCATTGATTTCTTCAATTGCCTGATGGAAAGATTCAAAAAATTCCCTTCCCCTCAAATCCATAACTACAGCTACTTTGTTCATTTTCGTTCTCGATTCTTTCATAAGCTCTAAAAACTTGGACAAAAGAGTAGGTGGAAGATTATCGACGCAAAAATATCCAAGATCTTCAAAGCTTTGAATCGCAACCGTCTTACCTGCCCCGGACATCCCCGTAATAATAACCATCTTAATATTTGAAGTTTCACTCATCATTCAAAGCCCCCCGTTTTTTCAAAAGAAAAATATTCAGTAACAGATATTGAATAGGAAATATCGGGATTTATTTTTTTGATCTGATAGCTTTTTGATCAAGGATGAGAAGAGTCAATCATAAATTTATTTAGCGGAAATTTTGAAACTGGCATGTATATCCTCTTCTCTGAACCTTGGCTTCGATTTTCTTGCAGCTGAAGTTTTCTTTATTGTGGATCGAGCCGATAAGACAAAAGCTCATAATCAGGTGTATAGATGAATGTTCCATACATGATTCCTGACCCTTTAATCATATATTCAATAATGTGGTAGTCGCCCGCAGCCATCGGCAACTGTTTAATTTCATCAATCGAGTGCCATTTCAGCTTTCCTTCCTCAGTTTCCAAAACATTTTCCCCGTTAAATTGTGTTGCGAAAAATGTAAACATCATCCATTCTTGAACAACCTTATCTCCATCTTTGACAATGATCGTGAAAATCCCTTTAATTTTTGGATTTATTAAATAAATTCCAGTTTCTTCTCTAAATTCTCTTACAACAGATTCTTTTATCGATTCCCCTTGCTCCATTTTCCCTCCAGGGGCTACCCACCAATTCCGGCGCGGTTTTTGAAGCAAGAGCAGCTGACCTTCATGAACAAGAACACAATTTGTAACCCTTTGCAAAGCAAGTTCACCCCTAGGTTGCGGTACATAAAAAATATTTATTCCTTTTATTATACAATTAAATGCTATAGTGTCTCAATGCGCATGCTTTCCTACTTTATCATACGTTTTTTCTCTTTTAAAGGTTTCAAAAGAAAAGGTGCAACAAAAAAAGGAGCATGGGAAGGGTTGCCCATGCTCAAAAGTATATATTATAAAAGGGGGTCAATTACTACTTTTATAGTAACTGAATTTTATTTCATTGATGTTACAGCACAATTAAATCATAGTTACGATTTTGTTAACAATTTTAGGCATTTTTTAATTTCTCTTTTAATTCTTCAATATAATGTTGAGCACTTTGGGCAGCAATGCTTCCGTCGCCAGTTGCAGTTACAATTTGCCGCAAAGATTTTTCCCGAATATCTCCTGCCGCAAAGATGCCGGGAATTTTCGTTTCCATGTTTTCATTTGTTTCAATATATCCTGCTTCATTCGTAATTCCGAGATTTTCAAAAGGTTTGGACAGCGGCACCATGCCAATGTATACAAATACACCGTCTATCTCTTTTTCTGTTTCTTCATTTGTTATCGTATTTACGAGCGTGACTTTGCCAACCTTCCCGTCGACTTCATGAATTTCTTTTACTGTATGATTCCAAATAAAATCAATCTTTTCATTATCAAAGGCGCGCTGCTGCAATATTTTTTGGGCGCGCAATTGATCGCGGCGATGAACGATTGTCACACTGTTCGCAAAGCGGGTTAAATAAACTCCTTCCTCGACAGCAGAGTCTCCGCCGCCGACAACAATCAAATCTTTTCCTTTAAAGAATGCTCCGTCGCATACAGCACAATAAGAGACGCCTCGTCCGCCCAGTTCTTTCTCTCCAGGCACGCCGAGCTTTTTATATTCGGCCCCTGTAGCGATAATCACTGCTCTTGCTTTATATTCTTTGTTGCCTGTTTTGACGATTTTATATTCGCCTTCATCGACAATTTCCTTCACATCTCCATATTCGTATTCAGCACCAAATTTTTTAGCATGTTCAAACATTTTATTTGATAGCTCTGGACCTAAAATATGATCAAATCCAGGATAGTTTTCAACATCTTCCGTATTGGCCATTTGCCCTCCAGGCACGCCTCTTTCTATCATTAAAGTAGAAAGGTTGGCGCGGGATGTGTAAACAGCAGCTGTCAATCCTGCAGGTCCTGCTCCGGCAATGATACAATCATAAATTTTTTCTTCAGACACGAGACTCACTCCTCATCATATGATCCAATAAATAATACAAAATTATTATTCCCTACAACATATCCTATATAAAATAAATGTCTCGTGCTATTTATTTGCTCACATTTTCAATTTTTTTGCGATGCGCACGTATTTAGACAGCGTAGCTTTGCTGATGTTAAAATGATTTGCCGCGCCATCTTGTGTGATGTTTTTTCCTATCTGTTTCATCCATAAATAATAGACAGCTGCTGACCATGCGTTGACATTGCGAAATTTTATGTCGAACTTGAAGGCATTTTTGAAAAGCCGAAACCAAAATAAAACCAATTCTTTTCCTTCTGACGTTTTGTCCATTAAACTATCGGCCACATGGAAAGCGAAATGAACAGCATGAAAACCTGTCGGCCTTTTGCCATTTAAAACGCTTAAAGCATATTGAACAGCTTCTCTTTCAAGACGAGTTTCAAACTCCTGTTCATTTACTAAATACGCTCGTTCATCCATTTTCATTGCGAAATAGATAGAAAGCAGCCGCTCCGGGACTTGATTTTCCATTTCGTTTAGCCCTTTCATATTCCACGGTTCAGAGCCTTCCTTCCGCGGATTTAAATACAGAACCTTCTTCCATATTTTTTTAGCAAAGTCATAGTGTCCTATAAAATAAGAAGAGTATGCGAGCCAATAATAAAACGTGTCATCCCCCTCAAATCCCTTTCGATACAAGGCATGGAGCCTCTTGAATGCATGAGGATAAAAGCCGATGAGTGCAAACGTCGCCCCCAGTTTATATTGGTGCTCCGAAACAAGCGGATAAACCCTTTTTAGTTTTTCAACTAGCATGCTTATGCTCGCTTCATCACCTTCATAATAAAAAAATACAAGCAAATTGCATAAAGCATGCAAATTCCCTGGATTTTTCCGGAGCACGAGGGAAATCATGTCCTTCGCTTTTTCCACTTCCCCAAGGTAAAAATAGGCAAGCGCCAAATTATTATAAGCGGACCAAAACTCTGGGTAATCAGTTATAATCTCTTTTAAAATGGAAATAGATTCTTGAAACTGTCCATTTTCAAGCAAAGAGCGCGCTTTTTCTTGCTTCACGATTAGATCATCCGAATGCTCAGCCTCTTCTTCCATTTCGATCATTTCAAGAAGATCGCTGTTTTCTACGGAAAATATGCCTTGCGGCGCCTTTTCCTTATATATCATTGCATGTTTATAAGCTTCGTGAAACAAGCCGAGATGAGCATAATTATTTGCAAGAAAATAATAGCATTCTACCGAATGAGGGTGAATATGTTCAATAATATATGTTAATAGTTCGTTTGATTTTTGAAACTTTCCTAATTCGGTATAAATGCTGGCCAGCCTGCAAATCATTTCTTCGTTATACGGATCCAGATCTACTGCCCGCTTGACGAATTTTGAAGCCGACTGCAAATCGCCTTTTTGATAAGCCTTTAATCCCCAGCGATAAAACGTTGCACTGTCTTGGAAAAACGAAACAATTTTTGAATCTTCGTCTTTTTTTACTTTACGGTTTCCCACTCAAACCCTCCATTTCACTTTATTTGCCGAGGGATAGTATACCATATCTTATAAATAGGAAAAACCTATTTTTACTCGCGATTATTTTTCATGTCTTTCTTTTAAAACTTTCAATACTTCATCGAACGGAAGCTTTTGCTCGCGCAGCAGAACAAGCAAATGAAATAATAAATCCGCGGCTTCCCATTTCAGCTCATCATGGCTGCGGTTTTTTGCTGCAATAATGACCTCTGAAGCTTCTTCTCCAACCTTTTTTAAAATTTTGTCCAAGCCTTTTTCAAACAAATAGGTAGTATAAGAGCCTTCCGGACGCTCAGCTTCACGCTCAGCAATGACGGCCTCCAGCTTGTTAATAATATCAAAACGGCTACCGTCCACCTGGCCGCCATTTTCTTTTGAAAAACAGCTGTATTGTCCTGTATGGCAGGCCGGACCCTTCGGGATTACCAGCACGACAAGCGCATCCTTGTCACAGTCATAGCGTATCTCTTGAACAGTTTGTGTATTGCCGGACGTTTCTCCTTTATGCCAAAGTTTTTGGCGCGAACGGCTGTAAAACCATGTTTCCTTCGTTTCCAACGTTTTTTTTAGCGACTCTTCGTTCATATAAGCTACTGTTAACACTTCTTTGCTAACAGCATCTTGAACAACCGCAGGAATAAGTCCATTTTCATCGAATTTGAGTTCTGCTATGTTCACCGTATATTCACCCCTTCTTTTTGCAAAAATCTTTTTACTTCTTTGACTGATGTTTCTTTGTAATGGAAAATGGAAGCTGCCAGCGCTGCATCCGCTCGGGCATCGCGAAAAACTTCAAGAAAATGCTCAGCATTACCGGCGCCGCCGGATGCAATGACTGGGACGGGAACTGCCTCGCTTACTTTTTTGGTTAAGTCAATGTCAAAGCCGGATTTTTCTCCGTCCTGATCCATGCTAGTCAGCAAAATCTCGCCAGCACCTCTTTTTACAGCTTCCTTTACCCATGCCACGACTTCCCATTCGGTCGCTTTTCGTCCCCCGTGCGTATAGACGCGGTGGCTTCCGAGCTGCGGATCGTATTTTGCGTCAATCGCTACCACAATGCACTGGCTGCCAAAGTAATCAGCTCCCTCCATAATCAGCGAAGGGTTTAATACAGCAGAAGTGTTAATGGAAACTTTATCCGCACCAGCACGCAAAATTTTTTTCATATCTTCCAAAGAGTTGATTCCGCCTCCGACCGTAAAGGGAATGGCTAATGTTGCCGCTACTCGTTCGACAACATCAATCATCGTTTTTCTGCCTTCATGAGATGCGGAAATATCTAAGAAGACAAGCTCATCTGCTCCTTCTTCATCATAAAATTTCGCTAGCTCCACCGGATCGCCCGCATCTTTCAACTGGACAAATTGCACGCCTTTGACGACACGTCCGTCCTTAACATCTAGACAAGGAATGATGCGTTTCGTAATCATAGCCCATTCACCTCATGGATAGCATCGCGGAGGCTGAATTTTTTCGTATAAAGCGCTTTTCCGACAATAGCGCCTTTCACTCCATCCTGTTCATATTGCTTTAACTTTTTCAAATCATCAATGGAGCTTACCCCTCCGGAAGCGATGACTGTTTTTCCAGTTGCTTTTGCCATTTCCACAATCGCCTTGACATTTGGTCCCGAGAGCATTCCATCTGTCGCAATATCAGTAAAAATAAATGTTTCTGCACCGCTTTTCGCCAGTTCTTTTCCAAGATCAACCGCTTTAACTTCGGACGTATTCAGCCAGCCTTCTGTTGATACATAGCCATTTTTCGCATCGATACCGATTGCGATTCGGCCGCCGTATTCAGCCAGCATTTTTTCAACAAATGACCTGTTTGAAACGGCAGAACTGCCTAAAATAACCCTGGAAATACCGTTTTCCAAATATTCGTATACATCTTTTTCTGTGCGAATGCCGCCGCCAACTTGTACCTTTACTTTTAGCTCTTTTGCCACTTTCAAAACATGTTGATGGTTCACGCGGACTCCTTCTTTTGCCCCATCCAAATCTACCATATGAATCCAGTCAGCACCTTCCTTTACAAACGACTCGGCGACAGCAAACGGTGAATCTCCGTAAACCGTTTCTTTATTGTAATCGCCTTGAAGCAGCCGGACGCATTTCCCTCCGCGCAAATCAATGGCGGGAAAAATAGTAAAACTCATCATTAGCTCACATCCTTGATACAAAAGTTAAATAGTTTTTCAAAATGGCTAGTCCCAGCTTGCCGCTTTTTTCCGGATGAAATTGGCAGCCGAATACATTTCCATTTCCTACAATAGCCGGAACCGTCACACCGTATGAAGCGCTGGCGACCACAACGTCCGGATCGTTTACGACCGCATAATAAGAATGGACAAAGTATACGTAATCTTCTTGAAGACCAGTTATGAGAGGATGATCTCGTTGAAAAGTCAGCTTATTCCATCCCATATGCGGGACTTTTACATTTTCTCCTGGAATTCTTTTTACTTGGCCGTTTAAAAAGCCGAGTCCTTCAGTCCAGCCGTGTTCTTCGCTTTCGTTGAACAAAAGCTGCATGCCAAGACAAATACCTAATAAAGCCTTTCCCTTTTGCACTTCGTCCTTCAAAAATTTATCTGTTTTTGTTTCCGTTAAAATAGCCATCGCGTCTTTGAATGCGCCTACTCCTGGCAGTATATAAGCTGTTGCCTTTTCAAGCTCGTTTAAATCACTTGATACAAAATATTCCGCATTCATGCGTTCCAAGGCTTTCGAGACGCTGTATAAATTCCCCATGCCATAGTCGATCACGCCAATCATTTTTACAACATCCCCTTCGTTGATGGAACCCCTTTGACTCTGGGGTCGATCATAGTCGCTTCATCAAGAGCTCTCCCCAACGCTTTAAATACAGCTTCAATCATATGATGGGTATTCATTCCATAGTGAATGATTACATGCAGGTTCATCCGGGCTTCAAGCGCCAGCTTCCATAAAAATTCATGAACAAGCTCCGTATCAAATGTTCCTACTTTTCCCTTCGGCAATTCTCCACGCATTTCAAAATGCGGTCGGTTGCTTAAATCAATAACAACCTGCGCTAAAGAGTCATCCATTGGGACAAAGGCATGACCGTACCGTTTAATTCCTTTTTTATCGCCTAGAGCTTGTTGAATCGCCTGTCCCAAACAAATGCCAATATCCTCTGTCGTATGGTGATCATCAATATCAATGTCGCCTTCTGCCTCAATCTTTAAATCAAAATGGCCATGCCTTGTGAACAGATCAAGCATATGAGTTAAAAAAGGAACTCCAGTTTTTAGATCTGCACGGCCTTCACCATCTATTGAAAATGACAGCTGAATATTCGTTTCGTTCGTTTTTCGAGATATTGTGGCGGTTCTATTCATTTCGATCACTTCCTCTTTTTTCTAGTCGAGCTTCAATTGCTCTTGCATGCGCCTCTAATCCTTCATATCTTGCAAACTTTGCAATTTTTGAAGCATATGCACGGAATGCTTCTTCACTGTATGAAATGATGCTGGACTTTTTCATAAAGTCATCCACGTTAAGCGGGCTGGAAAAACGCGCTGTTCCGTTTGTCGGCAAAACGTGATTGGGACCTGCGAAATAATCGCCTACAGGTTCACTGCTATATCTCCCTAAAAAGATGGCTCCTGCATGTTTAATTTTTGGCAGAACACCCGTCGGGTTTTCCGTTAATACCTCCAAATGCTCAGGTGCCAATTGGTTGACTATCCCAACCGCTTCCTCGATTGAATCCGTTACATAAATAGCACCGAACTGTTCGATCGAAGCAGCGGCGATATCTTTTCGCGGCAAATCGGCCAATTGTGCCGCAACTTCCTTTTGAACTTCCTTTGCTAATTTTATAGAAGGTGTAACAAGGATGCTGGTTGCCAGCCTGTCATGCTCTGCTTGCGACAATAAATCGGCCGCAACTTCATGCGGAACAGCCGTATCATCAGCTAAGACGACAATTTCACTTGGCCCGGCGATCATATCGATATCAACTGTTCCAAACACCTCCCGCTTTGCAAGAGCAACGAATATATTGCCAGGACCGACAATTTTGTCGACCGGTTCAATTGTTTCTGTACCGTAAGCTAGAGCGGCAATTGCTTGGGCGCCGCCAGCTTTATATATTTCCGATACGCCAGCTTCATTGGCTGCCACCAGCACTTCCGCCGGCAGGCTCCCATTTTGATCTGGAGGGGAAACGAGCACGATTCTGCCTACACCAGCCACTTTAGCCGGCATGATATTCATTAAAACAGAAGAAGGATAGGCAGCTGTGCCCCCGGGAACATAAACGCCGACAGCATCTAGCGGCGTTAATTTCTGACCGAGCATTGTTCCTTTTTCATCGAAATAAAACCATGATTCTTTCTTTTGTTTTTCATGAAAATGAAAGATATTTTCTGCTGCTTCTTGAACAATGTCAATGAATTCTTTATCTACCGCTTCGTACGCTCGACTAATTTCTTCTTTTGATACGCGCAAAGATTGAAGATCTACCCCATCAAAACGTTTCGTATATTCGTATAGCGCCTGATCGCCTTCCTTTTTGACTCGTTCAATAATTTCCTTCACAATTTTGCGCTGCTCCTCTGTTCCAGCGTCAATCGATCTTTTCAAGGAAAGCTTTTGATCCTTAGTGATGTGAATAATTTTCAATCCGAATCCTCCTTTCCTTCTTCCACTGTTTTGGCAAGCCGCTCCACAAGCATGTCGATCGGCTTGTCCTTCATCCGATAGCTGACGGGATTGACAATGAGTCTTGAAGTGATATCAGCAATATGTTCAAATTCTACTAATCCGTTTTCTTTTAACGTTCTTCCCGTCGAAACAATATCGACAATTCTGTCAGCCAGTCCAATCAATGGCGCCAGCTCGATCGATCCATTCAAATGAATGATTTCGACCTGCTCCCCTTGCTCTCGAAAATATTTAGAAGCCACATTTGGATATTTTGTCGCCACCTTTGGAGCGATGTCATTCATTTTCGTATCAGGCAGTCCGGCGACAGCCAGATGACATTTGCTAATTTTCAAATCAAGCACTTCAAAAACATCCCGCTCTTCTTCCATCATGACATCCTTTCCGGCGATCCCAACATCGGCAACACCATGCTCTACATATGTTCCGACATCCATCGGCTTCGCTAAAATAAAGCGAATATTTTCTTCCGGCACGGTCAAAATTAGTTTTCTTGATTCATCAAATTCGTCTGGAAGCTTGTAGCCTGATTTTCTTAATAGTTCGACAGCTTCTGAAAAAATTCGCCCTTTCGGCATCGCAATCGTTAACATGTTCATCACTCTCTCACCTTTCCTGGTTTTCCGAGGAAATAATAAATATCTGTAAATTGACCAGTAAATCTGTCGATTTGATCGATACCGGAAATATCTTGCATGACAACCTGTTTTCCTTCTTTTCGCAGCTTATTGGCATATCGAAAAGCTTCTTGCCGATTCTCTCTGCTGAATATGATACAATAGCGATCTTTGTTTAAATTTAAATTCCCCAGAGCTTCCAGCAAATTATCTAACCGTATGCCAAAGCCTGTCGCCGGGGCAGGACGTTCAAATTTTTCTAAAAGATGGTCATAGCGCCCGCCGTTTCCGATCGGAAGTCCAACACCGTTCGCATATAATTCAAAAATCACGCTTGTGTAATAACTCATGTGGCTGACGACATTCAGTTCCAATTTGATATATTGATCCACTTCATAAGCTCTTAATTGGATAAGGAGCTGTTTTAAATCTTCCAGCGCTTTCTTCCCGTTGTCACAAGCAACAAGGCTTGAAGCTTCATCTGCCTTCTCAATTCCTCCTTTTAAATCAATGACTCTTAAAAGGCGTTCTTTGTCAATGGTAGAGAGAGATAATCTTTTCACATGCTCGCGGTATCCGACAAAGTTCTTTTCATATAAATAGCGGCGCAGCTTCTCCGCCCGTTCTTCCTTCCCTAAAATTTCACCGAACAAAGCATTGATAAATCCGATATGCCCAATGGAAATTTTAAAATCTTTAAGGCCAGTATTTTTTAAGGCATATATCATTAGAGCGATCGCTTCCGCATCAGCGCTAATCGTTCCATCGCCAATCAGCTCAATGCCAATTTGTTCAAATTCTGCCGGTCTGCCGCCTTCATGCTGCTGTGCACGAAACACATTTGCAGAATAAGCGAGCCTTAACGGCAAGCTTTCTTTCATCAGCTTGGAAGCCGCAATTCGTGCAATGGGAGCTGTCATATCTGGTCTTAAAACGAGCGTATGCCCCTGCCTGTCAAGAAGTTTAAATAATTGCTGCTCTTGTATCGCCGACTGAACTCCTACCGTTTCATAAAATTCCAACGTTGGAGTCTCCAAAAATTGATAACCCCAGCTTTCAATCACATTCATCATTTTTTTACGAACGCTTTCTTTTATGACATATAAGCCCGGCAATGTATCCCGCATTCCCAAGGGCTTTTCAAACATAAACACTCATTGACACCTCCATGGCGCATTCACTTTAATTCGCTAATATGTTACCATACTACCAAAATAAAGATTTATAATCAATAAGTTTTTGATGTAAACTTCTTTCACAAAGCGCCTTTATTTCACTTTCGCTCTATCCTGCTTAATCAAAAAGCGGTAAGCGACAAAAATTGATGACGCTTACCGCTTTCTTTTTTCCATTTCTTCTTTTGTGTAGATGATTTGCATTGGATTTCCTCCTGCAAAAGAGCCTTCCGGAACATCTTTATGAACTACAGTGCCGGCAGAAACGATAGCTCGATTTCCAATTTTCACACCAGGCAAAATAGTCGTGTTTGCTCCGATCATGACTTCATCTCCAATTTCCACTTCGCCGATGCGATATTCATCGATTAAATATTCATGTGCTAAAATCGTCGTGTTGTATCCGATAATAGAATTGCGCCCAACTTTAATTTTTTCCGGGAACAAAATATCTACCATAACCATAAATGCAAACGATGTTTGCTGTCCGATTTTCATGCCAAGAAATGTGCGGTAAAGCCAGTTTTTGATAGACATAAATGGAGTGTAGCGCGCGATAAGAATCACGATGACATTTTTGACAACTTTCCAAAAAGAAACCGTCTTGTACACCTGCCAAAGGGAGTTTGCGCCTTCCACAGGAAATTTATCCGTTCTTCTCACAATCTTCACTCCATCACAATGTCCAATAAATCACTCATTTTGTCCAGCACAAAATCTGGCTTTAACGATTCTATATACTCTCTCCCTTTTATGCTCCAAGCAACTCCTGCCGTTAATGTTCCTGCATTTTTTCCCGCCTCTATATCATGAAGGTTATCTCCCACCATTAATGCATTAGACGGCTCGGAACCGAGCAATTTAAGAGCGGACAAGACAGGCTCAGGATGAGGCTTCGCATGCTGTACATCATCCAGTGTGATAATTGCGTCAAAAAATGAATCCATTTTCGTTAATTTCAGCCCCATCATAACAGTGTCGCGAATTTTCGTTGTCACAATGCCCAGTTTCAATCCCTTTTCTTTTAAAGCTCGAACCGTTTCGTGCACATGATCATATTCCTTCACAAGCAGATCATGCTGGGCATGATTAAACTCCCGATATCTTCGGACCATTTCCTCCGCTTTTTCAGGGTTAATACGTTGAAATGTGTCAATAAGCGGAGGCCCGATGAAAGGAAGTATATCTTCCCGTTGATATTTGCCCGGATAATAATAGTTTAGCGTATGTAAAAACGATTCAATAATTAATTCATTTGTGTTTATTAACGTGCCGTCCAAATCAAACAATACGGTGTCAATGTTCATAAACCGTTCCCCTTTTCCCGATATGTGCTTGTTTTTTCCAGACAAAACCGATAATCATCGTTAAAAGAATGGCTGCGAACAGCCGGATGAGTAAAAGCGGCCAAACTGAACCGACGATCGGAACAAAAATCAATGTGTCTTCTATCACAGCATGGCAGGCAACGAGGAATATAAACGCCAACGTTAAATCGCGATGCTCCACTCCATCTTCTTTTACTGCTTGCAGCATCACGCCAGCCCCGTAGGCAAGCCCGAAAATTAATCCTGCCGCAAGCGTTGTCGAAGTGTTCTTCTTCATTCCCAGCATTTCGGTTACCGGCTCCATCTTTTTTGAGAAAGCGTCGACCCAGCCTAAATCTTTCATAAATTGAATAGCAATCATTAGCGGGATGACGATGGCCGCAAGCTGAATGACTCCCATTGCCGCTTTTTCAAGCCCTTCAAGTAAAATCATTCCCCAGTCTGAAGGCACGGCATCTTGTTGAGTTATAAATCCGTATTGAGCTTTTTCTCCACCGCCGTCCCAAAAAAGATTGATGATAAAAGCCGAAAAAAATGCCAGTCCGAGCCGGACGGACAAGATGATCCACAGTTTCACACCGACTTTGCTTGCTACAGTCGTTTCGATTAATAAGTTGTGGGAAAATGACAGCATGACTGCCAAAATAAAAACTTCTTTTACCGTAAAATCAATGGACAAAATGGCTCCAATCGCCGCATACAAGTTAAGAAAATTCCCAATCACAAGGGGGATAGCAGCATCTCCATTTAACCCGATCACCTTCATGACCGGCGTTATAAAATGCACCATCCAATCAATCAAAGGAGTATGTTGTAAAAATGAAACAATCAACGTTACAGGGAAAATGACTTTACCGAGAGTCCACGTTGTTTCCAATCCTGTTTGTAATCCTTTTTTCAATGTTTGTTTCAAAGTTTCACCTTCATTCCAGCAATTTATCAATATTCATCTAAATATCTTTCTACTTTTTTTAGTCTCCGGTAAATTATAAGAGCAATTGCACTAAGAATAAGTAAAATCGAAATGACCTGTGCCATTTTTACCGTTTCCGTCAGCATCAAACTATCAGTTCTCATGACTTCGATAAAAAATCGCCCGATCGAATACCAAATAACATATGATAAAAACAGCTCTCCACGCCGCAAATTAAACCTTCTTAGCAAAATTAAAATGATGAACCCAGCGAGATTCCAAATGGATTCATATAAAAAAGTCGGGTGATAATATTGTCCATTTATATACATTTGATTAATGATAAATTCAGGCAAGTGGAGATTTTCCAAAAATTCTCTTGAAACAGGTCCTCCATGAGCTTCCTGGTTAATAAAATTCCCCCATCTGCCGATCGCCTGCCCTAAAATAATACTCGGTGCAGCTATATCAGCCAGTTGCCAGAAAGATAGTTTTTTTACTTTTGCATACACAATCCCGGTTGCCACAGCACCGATTAACCCGCCGTGAATGGCAAGGCCACCATGCCAAATTTTAGGGATTTCCGAAAGATTTTCAGAATAATATTCCCATTGAAAAATGACATAATAAGTTCTGGCACATATAATCGCAATAGGAATAGCAAATAATGCAAGATCGACAAATATATCTTTATGAAGACCTCTTCTCTCCCCTTCACGCATCGCCAAATATAGGCCGAGCAATGCGCCGATTCCTATAATGATCCCGTACCAATGAACTTGTAATGGGCCTAGCTGAAATGCGATTGGATCAATGGGCTGAATTGCCTCTTTCATTCTCTCATCTCTCCTATTTCATCAATTAAAAATCGTCGTGATCTCCATCTTCGATAACATCCGCCAATTTATTTGTAAATTGTTCCGCCGCATTGAATCCCATTCTTTTTAACCGGAAATTCATTGCCGCAACTTCAATAATAACAGCCAAATTTCTTCCAGGACGGACAGGAATTGTTAATTTTGTCAGTTCCGCATCCAAAATTTTCATTTTCTCTTCATCGAGTCCTAAACGGTCGTATTGTTTGTTCGGATCCCATAATTCCAAATCGATGACAAGGGAAATTCGCTTATGACTGCGGACGGCTCCTGCACCAAACAATGTCATCACATCAATGATTCCAAGACCGCGGATCTCTAAAAGATGGCGGATCAATTCCGGAGCACTGCCGACTAATGTATCCCGATCCTCCTGACGAATTTCAACACAGTCATCTGCAATCAAGCGATGCCCTCTTTTCACCAGTTCAAGAGCAGTTTCACTTTTGCCGACCCCGCTTTTTCCTGTAATTAAAACACCCACCCCGTAAATATCAACAAGCACTCCATGTACAGCTGTCGTTGGAGCAAGCTTGCTTTCCAAAAAATTGGTTAAGCGGCTTGACAAGCGGGTCGTTTTTAATGGTGAGCGCAGCACTGGAACATTTGATTTTTCAGATGCCTCAATTAATTCCGGCGGAGCCTCCATCTCTCTTGACACAATGATTGCCGGTGTTACATCCGTACATAGCTGTTCCATCCGGCTTTTCTTTTCTTCAGGCGTCAATTTTGCAAAAAACGTAAGCTCCGTTCTTCCCAGCAGCTGTATACGCTCTTTCGGATAATATGTAAAATAACCAGCCATTTCAAGACCAGGTCTGGAAAGATCACTTGTAATAATGGGCCGGCTGATTCCCTCTTCTCCGCTGATCAATTCAAGTTGGAATTTTTCGATAATATCTTTTGTACGTACTTTCGACACGAAGTCTTTCCTCCTTAGACTTAAAAAACTTTTTTCATCTTTTTATTGTAGCACTTTTCTTTTTGGCAACAAACATCTTTCATCAAAGACATTCATTGCTTAAAAGCAGAGACAAGGGCATCGGAGCGAAAGATGCAGCTATTCAATCCAAAACTCTTCTTTTTTAGGAGGGAAAAAAAAATGTTTGTTGGAATAAGGTGAATATGCACGGACATAAAATTTGGAGCGACTCGGAAAATAATGGAGCAAGCGTAAAAAGCCTTCTCCTCCTTCAGGAGCCCCCTGATAGTCCGCCAATAATTCATAAACAATCCGATCAGGAGTCCCATCATGATCATCATCAATTTTTGTTTTTAATAACTCACTGTCATCATAATGGCCGCTCAAAACGATTTTTACATTTGGATTCTTTTTGACGATATTGCGAAATATACGATTTCCAACAAGCGTTCGTTTTCCATTTTTATGCAAATATTTATGGACAGCTATGATTGCTGTTCGGTCTGAATGACGTTTTAAGACTTCGTTCATCCAGCTGATGCTGTCTTTGTCAACATGCCAGCCGATATACAAAAAAAGAAAATGTTGATGTCCGAGCGTAATTAAATCGTAATGCCCTCGATTATTCCGATACCCCCCACCATAATAAGGCTTCGTGAAAAAACGATCTTTTCCAAAATATTGATGAAACATTTTATATGATTTTCCTTTTACTAAATCGTGATTGCCCGCAAGCACTCCATAAGGGATAGACACCTGTTCCAGTTTTCGGAACATGCGGTCTGCTTGAACCCACTGCTGTTTCTTTTCCGCACGGTTGACAATATCACCGGTATGAACAACATATTGTATATTCCAATTATCGCGATTTTGCACAATCCAGTCCATTTGATTACGAAAAATATGAGGGTATTTTTCCGAATAGTATTGAGTGTCTGAAAGCCATACGATCGTGTAGACGTTTGAATCATTTGGCGAAGCTGCAAGCTCAAAGCTAGGAAATGCGGGAGATAAAATCATGAAAACAAAAATAATAAGAGGAAAGATTTTTTTCATTTATATCACCTATTCGTATCATTCCCGAAACGATAGGAGATATGAATGAAAAAATCTTTTTCATTAGTCTTTAAAACGGTTCATAAACACCAATTGAATGAGCAGATTCAAAAATGAAATGAAGATGGAGGCGAGGAGGGCAGTTCCAAAGCCATCAATATTAAAGGCATCTCCCATTATTGCCTGGGCAATCATCAACGTAACTGCATTGATGACAAATAAAAATGTTCCGAGAGTAAAAACCGTAATCGGCAATGTCAATAATATGAGAAACGGCTTCACAAAAACATTTAACACTGACAAAATCATACTGGCTACAATAGCCGCTCCAACTCCGCTTAAATAAAACGAATCAAAGAACCCAGCTACAACTATCAAAATCAGTGCATTTAATAAAATGCTTATCAACCATCTAATAAACATCGAAATTCGTCCTTTTCACTTTCTATTTACAAATTATTATAACACTTTCTATGTGAAAGTATGAAACAGATTGACATTTTTTCACTATTTTGGTAACATTCTTTACACAAATGGAAAAGGAGTTGATAGGCTTTATATTTTCTGAATTTTCATATTTCGCTTGCCCTAGACGACTCGTCTTTCTGTCCTGACGTAAACGTTTGTTTATTTTAACAGAAAGGAGGGGCAGCAGTTCAAATGAACTCATTGTATCTTTTATCTGATTACCTGTTAATGAAAGCCTATTATGAAGCCATTCAAATTGAGGCTAGTGAAGAGTTTATCGTTTTATTAGAAGAAGAAATTGTTAGAAGAGGAATTGTCCTTTCCTCTCCTAACATAAATGTACAATAAAATTAAACTCACGGAGAAAATTATACCATTTTTTCGTTATTTTGTAAAACGAATTTTTCTTGAATTGGAATGGATGTTTCATGATCGTTTATATAATTTTTTCTGAAAGGGGTTGTTACATAAGCAGAAAACTGACTTATGGACAGCCCTTCATACGTTATGACACAATGTAAGAAAAGGCCGTTCTCCTTTCTCGAACGATGTCAGGGCATTTTTTCATGCTAAATAAATTTAATTTTTTGCTAGAGAAATATGTTTTCATTTATTCATTAGCACAAATTGTGTGCAATTAGGTGGAAACTGGCATTTGCAATGAACGCAGCTTTTGTACAAAAGCTGCGAATTTTTCATTTGTCTACCAAGCAATTATCACGAAACGCGCACTGCTGTATCATATTAGTCCACACTTTGTTCGCAGCACAATTCATACTTTATATAGGAAAAATTTCACCAAATCGTATCTTCATCTATAAAAGAAACTGAAGGACAACCGAAATTTTAAATAATGCAGCAACTAGTCCGAAAAGCCATGAAGCGATCAAGGGATAAATTTAAAACAATTAATTATCTCGACCTAATTTTTTTGTAAAAAGACCCCACAACGTGCAATGTTTAAACATGTGGGGCTTCTTTTTTTCAATTGGTTCAATGTCATTTGGTGTTTTTTTAATATTTCCGTAAATTAGGAAAATTTCATCCGATTATGCAGTTGTTTTTAGATCCATCCGTTTTTCATAACGGCTCATTTTCTTTTCGAGTTTGGCAAATATGACTTCACATACCCAACAAATAATCCAGTAGATGATCGATGCAACTAAATACATTTCTAAAAATTTATATCCATTATTTGCTATAATTCTTGTAATGGCTAAAATTTCTACGACTTTTACAGCAAAAGCTAAAGATGTTGCTTTGATCAGTCCAATAAACGTATTGCCTAAATTCGGAAAAGCCACAACGAATGCTTGAGGCAGGACGATTCGATATAATCCTTGTGCAGTTGTCATGCCGACTGAGTACGCAGCTTCCATTTGTCCAGCGTTTACTGCATTGATCGATGCGCGGAATATTTCTGCCTCATAAGCAGCTGTATTGATTGTATAAGCAATTAATGCATAAATCATCGTCGGAACTTCATCCGCATTTAAATTCAATCCGAAATGATGATTAAGAAAATCAAACAATACCGGAACACCGTAGAAAAAGACGTACAATTGGACAACTAACGGTGTTCCCCGAATAAAAGAAATATAAACGATGGACAATTGATTTAGTACAGGAACTTTATATATTCTGCAAAGAGCAATAAGCAGCCCGAATACAAGTCCAAGCACCATCGCAACAATGGCAATCGTCAATGTCACTGGCACACCTTTTAACACTTCAGGCACTTGCTCTAAAGCAAATTTAAAATCAATAGTTGTTGCCACGAGTTATCACGATCCTTAGCAAAAAATTACTTAGATAAACTAACTCGACCTTTTTTAAACACTTTTTCGGCATAGCCGATAATACCTTCAATGAGGATACAAGTACCCCAATATACAAGAGAGATCACGACATAAATCTCAAACATTCCCATACCATGATTATTCCCTAAAATAATTCGAACTTGCCCCATAATATCAATAATACCGATCGAAAAGGCAAGTGATGTATCTTTTAACAATTCAATAATATTATTGCCTAAATTAGGCAATGAAATGACAAAAGCTTGAGGCAAAATAATTCTCCTTAGAGCTTGTGTATACGTCATGCCAACGCTGTATGCTGCTTCTAATTGCTCCGTGCCGACAGCTAAGTAAGCTGAACGGATAACTTCTGATAAATAAGCTGCTGTATGAAATGAGAATGTAATAATAACAAAAACAAGTCTGTTCCAACTATTAATATCAATATTAAAAACTAGCAATAATTGAGGCAGTCCGAAATAGACAAGAAACAGCTGAACTAATAACGGAGTACAACGTGTGAATGACAAGTAAAATGTTGCAATTCCATAAAGGATAGGCGGTTTTTGGATTCGAATAATCGCGATAATAACACCTAAAATTAAAGCGAAAAATAAAGATGTGACCAGCATGAACAATGTTAGAGGGAGCTTATCTAACACTTTCAAAAATAAATCTGCCCAATCTTGTAAACTCGTGTTAATTTTGCTCACCACCTTCATTAAGAAATATATACGAATTTAAATATACCGTATTGAATGATTAAATAATCATTCAATACGGTTTTTGATTATTTCTCGTATTGGAATCCTTCTTTTTTAATATAGTCAAGGTCTTTGAAAAAGTCTACACCAAACCATTTCTCAGCAAGTTTCGGAAGCGTACCGTCTTCAATTAATTCAGCAGTTGCTTTGTCAATTTTCTCAGCTAGTTCTTTATGTTTTTTGTTATAAACAATATAAACCGGCTCTTTCGAAACGATACCACCTATTTTCAAATCCAATTTCAGCTCTTTTTGAAGAGCATCAAATGTAGTTTTGTTCAAAAAAACAGCATCTGCTTTTCCTTCAGCAACACGTTTTAAGTTATCTGCTGCTGACGGATTTTCCATACTTTCAATCTCGATCGGATTATCTGGATTCTTTTCGTTGTACCCGTTTAAAATAGCACGAAGTCCACCGCTTGGCGCCATTGGAGCGAGTTTTTTATCAACCATATCATCTAACGATTTAATATCATTTCGATCTGATTTCGTCACTAATACAGTTAAAGAGTATCCATACTCATGTTCTGGATAAAGGAATTTTTGTTCTCTTTCCGGATTTTTGAAAAACCAGTTAATCGCAAAATCGAATTTTCCTGTGTCAACCCCGATTAAATTCGATTCTTCTTCTCCAAACGTATACTCAAACTTGTATTCTGGCAATTTCTTTTCAATTTCCGCTAAATAATCCATATCATAACCGATAGGTTTATTTTGATCATCCGTATATAAAAATGGTGGATTTACTTCATCACTTAATGCCACTTTAATCACTTTTTTGCCGTCATCAGTTTCTTTACTTTCACTGTTCGAACAACCAGCGATGACGAAAATAGATAAAATGAATAAAAAGAATTTTGTCCAAATACGTTTACGATTCATGCAGTAATTTTCCCCCCATGTAAATTTTAAAATAGTATATTCAGGCTCTATTAGAAGCCTTTTTTAAAATTGTTTTGTTCGCTCATGCTTTGGATGAACTAATATTTCTTCAGGCGGTCCCTGTTCAATAATGGCACCGTCTGCCATGAACACAGCACGATTCACTACTTCTCTTGCAAAGTGAATGTCATGAGTTACGATCACCATTGTTTTGCCTTCATCAGCAATTTTTTTAATAATCGACAAAACCTCTCCAACCATCTCAGGATCGTGCGCGGAAGTAGGTTCATCAAATAAAATGACGGAAGGGTTTAAAGCAAGTGCTCGCGCTATACCAACACGCTGCTGTTGACCGCCGGACAGCTGGCCAAGATAGTCATTCATTTTCTCTTCCAGGCCAACTTTTTTAAGTAAATCAATGCCAATTTTACGCGCTTTGGCAGCTTTCATTTTCTTTGCAACGATAAGACTTTCCATTACGTTTTCCAGCACCGTCTTATTTTTTAAATAAATTATTATGCTGAAAAACCATTGCGGTCTTTCGTCTTAGCGTTAAAATGACTTTTTTTGACGCATGTTTTCCTTCCACGGAAAACACATCAATAGTAATAGTACCTCCGTCAGGTCTTTCTAAATCATTCATACATCGAAGAAGGGTGATTCTCCCAGATCCGCTTGAATCGATAATAACTAGGACATCCCCTTTGTTTACTTTTACATCAATTCCTTTAAGAATTGAATTTTTTTAAAGCTTTTTTGAATGTCCTTTAATTCGATTATACGAATCACCTCTCTTTATTATCAAAAATATCAAAACATTGGGTTAATTGAATAATCTAAACTATAACACAACTATTCCTAGTTGTAAAGTATGAATTAAATTGTTATAATGGAAAATGTTCGTAAATTTAATAGTTCATTGAACCTATTAAAATATTAATCTGAACAGAGTTTGCTTAAGGAAGTGTGGAACGTGTCAAAAAAATTATTTGTGAAAACGGATGCGCAAAGATTGTGGATCGAAAAGCTGTTAAAGCATGAAAAGTCGTTTAAAAGTCATTCTAGGGAAAGCGATGAAAAGACAAAGTTTCCAAAAGAAAATATCCAAGCGCTTGTCAATATGGGGTATACGAAGCTCTCGCTGCCAAAAGAATATGGAGGCGGCGGCATTGGTGTCACAGATCTAGTTCTATTCCAAGAAACCATTGCTAGCTTTGATGGCGCTACAGGCCTAGCCATCGGTTGGCATCTGGGCGTCGTTGGGGAGTTGTATGAGAAAAAACTTTGGAGGGAAGAAAAGCTTGTCTCTTTTGCAAAAGAAATTTTAAACGGCGCTTTGGTGAACAGAGCAGTTAGTGAAGCAAAAACAGGCAGTCCAACCCGCGGCGGGCGCCCTGAAACGGAAGCAGTGAAAAGAGATGGCAAGTGGATTATTTCGGGCAGAAAGACATATACTACTATGTCACCTGTGCTGACACATTTTCTTGTATCTGCATGGGTTGAAGAAAAGGAAGGAATTGGATTTTTCTTAATTGAACGAGAAGCAAAGGGATTATCAATTGAAAAAAATTGGGACGTTATCGCCATGAGAGGAACAGAAAGTCACGATCTTGTGTTAGATAACGTTGAAGTAGCAGAAGAAAATTTTGTAGAGCTAAACCATGGACCGAGAGGAAATACAATAAATGGTTGGATTCTGCATATTCCCGCTTGTTATTTAGGTATTGCACAGGCGGCGCGTGATTATGCAGTGAAATTTGCGACAGAATATTCTCCAAATAGTATAAATGGAACCATTAGCCAATTGCCAAATGTACAAAATTTAATCGGTCAGATTGACTTAGAATTAATGAAAGCTAGACATTTCTTGTATAGCGTAGCGGAAATTTATGATGATGAAGCACGCCGTCCATACATTACAAACGAGCTTAGTGTTGCGAAGCATATTGTGACGAACTCAGCCATCAACATTGTCGATAAGGCGATGAGACTAGTTGGAGCAAAAAGCCTTCAACTGTCAAATCCGCTGCAGCGGTATTATCGTGATGTGAGAGCAGGGCTTCACAATCCGCCAATGGATGATATGACGATTTCTAAATTGGCTCAAACAGCCATTCAAGAAATGGAAAATAAATAATTTATATAATGCCTTCTTTTCACAGGGACTGATTTTAAAAAAGCTGATCCAAGGCCGTCAAATATTTTTTTGGGTCAGCTTTTTTATGAATTAGCAATGCATCAAAGATATTCAATACATTCGGTAATTGTAGACATCGTGAGCACAATAACTAAGACGCCGGAGAATCCGATTCATCGAGTCTTCAAAATTATGAATTTGAATGAATGATAGGAGAAACATCAGTTTATAAAAAAAGAGCCCTTTGTCACACAAAGGGCTCAAGCTCTGTTTTATGCGAAATGTTCATATATCAAAGAAAATCAGTATTTCCTCGATTTTTCGCTGAAAGGGCTAGTAAAAATCTACAACTCATCTCCTGAAAACCGATGGAGTAAAACCATCCGTTTCAGGAACATTCTTCGTCATTTAAAAGAGACTGGCAACAGCCTATTTAACTGTTTGCCGCTGCCTCTTTTTTCAAAATGAAATTTTTCATTCTCTCCCGATCCCGATCCAAAATCGGTTTTAAATATTTTCCTGTATAAGACTGTTTCGCTTCTGCCACTTCTTCAGGGGTACCCGTTGCAATGATTGTTCCTCCGCCGTCCCCGCCTTCTGGTCCAAGGTCGATGATATAGTCAGCTGATTTAATCACATCTAAGTTATGCTCAATTACAAGAACTGTATCTCCGTTTTCAACAAGCCGATGCAAAACCTTCAAGAGTCTAGCAATATCGTCAACATGCAGCCCTGTTGTCGGTTCATCTAAAATATACAGCGATCTTCCAGTAGATCTGCGATGCAGCTCTGAAGCAAGCTTTATCCGTTGTGCTTCCCCACCGGACATTGTCGTAGCCGGCTGACCAAGTTTCATATAACCAAGTCCTACATCGTAAATGGTTTGCAGCTTCCGTTTGATTTTTGGAATATTTTCAAAGAACTGAAGTGCGTCTTCCACAGTCATTTCTAAAATATCCGCAATATTTTTTCCTTTATATGTGACTTCAAGAGTTTCCCGGTTATATCTTTTTCCGTGGCATACTTCACACGGAACATATACATCTGGAAGAAAATGCATTTCAATTTTAATGATTCCATCGCCTCGGCATGCTTCACAGCGGCCGCCCTTCACATTAAAACTGAAGCGTCCTTTTTTATAGCCTCTTACTTTCGCTTCATTCGTTGCTGCAAACACATCACGAATATCGTCAAATACGCCGGTATACGTAGCTGGATTTGAACGCGGCGTTCTTCCAATCGGAGATTGGTCAATGCTGATGACCTTATCGAGATGTTCAATCCCTTTCATTTCTTTATAGACACCAGGTTTTGTTTTACTGTTATTCAGCTTTTGCGCCAAGCCTTTTTGCAATATTTCATTGACTAACGTACTTTTCCCCGAACCAGATACACCTGTTACTGCCAAAAATACACCTAAAGGAAATTTGACATTTACATTTTTTAAATTGTTCTCGCTTGCTCCTTTTATTTCAATATACCGACCATCCGGTTTTCTTCTTTCGACCGGCAATGGAATGAACTTTTTCCCTGACAAATATTGTCCTGTAAGCGAACGGTCATCATTCATCACTTCTTTTGGTGTACCCGCAGCTACAACTTGACCGCCGTGCACGCCAGCTCCCGGCCCAATATCGATCAAATAATCAGCCGCAAGCATCGTATCTTCATCATGTTCAACTACAATCAATGTATTGCCGATATCCCGCATATTTTGAAGAGCACGGATCAGCCTGTCATTGTCCCGTTGATGCAAACCGATAGACGGCTCGTCCAATATATAAAGTACTCCTGTCAGTCTTGATCCGATTTGCGTGGCAAGACGGATTCTTTGCGCTTCTCCACCAGAGAGCGTACCAGCTGATCTGCTTAATGTTAAATAATCAAGACCTACCTCAATTAAAAAATTCAGCCGTTCTTTTATTTCTCTTAAAATCAAATTGGCAATTTTCATTTCTTTTTCTGTCAATGCCAATTGGTCAAAAAACTGATAGGCTTCACGAATAGATAATTGAGTGACTTGTCCGATATGGCGTCCGTTAATAAGAACAGCCAGACTTTCCTTTTTCAGTCGATGCCCTTTGCATGTCGGACACGGCTGATTCGTCATATATTTTTCCATTTGTTCACGTATGAAATCAGATGTCGTTTCTTTATAGCGCCGTTCAATATTGCGGACCACACCTTCAAATTCTACATAGCCTTCCCGGATTTGCCCGAAATCGTTCTCATAGCGAAAATAAATTTTTTCCCCGCCGCTTCCAAATAAAATTTTATCGAGCAGATGTTTCGGTATATCTTTAACTGGAATGTCCATATCAATACCGTAATGGTTGCAAACCGCTTGAAGAAGCTGCGGATAATATTGAGAGCTTGTCGGCTCCCACGGTGCAATTGCGTGTTCCTTTAATGTCAAGTTTTTATTTGGAATAACGAGATCCAAATCCACCTCTAGTTTTGAACCTAAGCCGTCACAAGCATGACAAGCTCCGTACGGGCTGTTAAAGGAAAACATCCGTGGTTCAAGCTCTCCAATCGAAAAACCGCAAATCGGGCAGGCATGATGTTCACTGAAAAGCAGCTCTTCGCCATCGATGATGTCAATTATGACTTTTCCATCACCTAATTTTAAAGCTGTTTCAATTGAATCGGTCAACCGGCTTATAATCCCCTCTTTCACGATCAGCCGATCCACAACGACATCGATGGAATGTTTTTTATTTTTTTCAAGAGAAATATCATCAGTAAGCTCCATCATTTCTCCGTCAATCCGCACGCGGACAAACCCTTGCTTTTTTATTTCCTCCAATGTTTTCACATGCATTCCTTTTTTTCCAGACACAACAGGCGCAAGAACCTGCAGTCTTGTCCGTTCCGGATATTCCATAATCCGGTCAACCATCTGTTCGATTGTTTGCGAAGAAATTTCTATCCCATGCACCGGACATGTCGGCCGCCCGACACGGGCAAAAAGAAGCCGTAGGTAGTCATAAATTTCTGTCACCGTTCCGACCGTTGAACGCGGATTTCTGCTTGTCGTTTTTTGATCAATCGAAATGGCCGGCGATAAGCCTTCGATCGCATCGACATCAGGTTTATCCATTTGTCCTAAAAATTGGCGGGCATAGGCAGATAAAGACTCCACATATCGCCGCTGTCCCTCTGCATAAATTGTATCAAATGCTAAAGAAGATTTGCCCGATCCCGATAAACCTGTTACAACGACAAGCTTGTCTCTTGGAATCGTGACATCAATGTTTTTTAAATTATGAGCGCGTGCACCTTTTACAACAATTTTATCCATTGCCATATCCAATCATCCTTCCGCTTTCAGCTCCAAAATTAGATCGCGCAATTCAGCAGCTCTTTCGAAATCTAATGCTTTTGCAGCTTCTTTCATTTCTTTTTCCATACGGGCTATCAGTTGTTCTCGATCTTTTTTCGACATTTTGTTCAGCTTCACAGCCTTTTCCGTTTTATATTCTGCTTCATCTTCCGCTGCATATGTCGCCCTAATTACATCGCGAATATCTTTTTGAATCGTTTTTGGCGTAATGCCATGTTGACGGTTATATTCCTCTTGAATCGCACGACGCCGTTTTGTTTCGTTTATGGCGATTTCCATCGATTTTGTGATTGTATCAGCATACATAATGACATGCCCGTTTGCGTTCCGAGCCGCCCGTCCGATTGTTTGAATAAGAGAACGTTCCGAACGGAGAAATCCTTCTTTATCTGCATCCAAAATTGCAACGAGAGAGACCTCCGGAATATCAAGCCCTTCCCTGAGCAAATTGATCCCGACCAACACTTCATGTTTGCCAAGCCGCAGGTCGCGGATAATTTCAATGCGCTCGAGCGTTTTAATTTCGGAATGGAGATATGTCACCTTAATCCCGATTTCCCGCAAATAATCCGTTAAATCTTCCGCCATTTTTTTCGTTAATGTGGTCACAAGCACCCGCTCATTCCGTTTAACCCGCTTTTGAATTTCGCCGATTAAATCGTCTATTTGCCCTTCAACAGGTCGGACGTCAATGGTTGGATCTAAAAGTCCAGTCGGGCGGATAATCTGTTCAACAACAACCGGCGTATGCTCCAGCTCATACGGCCCAGGGGTGGCAGAAACATAAATGACATGTTTCATATGCTTTTCAAATTCCTCAAATTTTAACGGACGGTTGTCAAGTGCTGAAGGCAAACGGAATCCATGATCGACAAGCACTTGTTTTCTCGCCTGGTCGCCGTTGTACATCCCGCGGATTTGCGGAATCGTCACATGCGACTCGTCAATGACGATCAAAAAATCATCTCCAAAATAATCTAAAAGCGTATAAGGAGTCGAACCGGGCGGTCTTAATGTAAGATGACGGGAGTAGTTTTCAATCCCGGAGCAAAAGCCCATCTCCCGCATCATTTCTAAATCATATCTTGTCCGTTGCTCGAGCCGTTGCGCTTCCAAAAGCTTTCCATTCTCCCGCAGTTCATGCAGCCGTTCCTCAAGCTCCTTTTCAATATTAGCAATGGCAATTTTCATTTTTTCTTCTCTTGTCACAAAGTGTGATGCCGGGAAAATTGCTACATGCTCCCGCTCTCCAATAATTTCGCCTGTCAGCGCATCAACTTCACGGATACGGTCGATTTCATCTCCGAAAAATTCCACGCGGATACAATGTTCATCGCGCGAAGCAGGGAAAATTTCCACTACATCCCCGCGTACACGAAAAGTTCCCCTGCGAAAATCTACATCATTTCTTTCATACTGCACATCCACTAAACGGCGCAGCAAGTCATTGCGCTCGATTTCCATTCCTGTGCGAAGACTTACGACCAGCTCACGATATTCTTCTGGCGAACCTAAACCATATATGCAAGAAACGCTTGCGATAATAATAACATCTTTCCGTTCAAACAATGCAGAGGTGGCCGAATGTCTTAATTTATCAATTTCATCATTAATGCTCGCATCTTTTTCAATATACGTATCTGTTTGCGGAACATACGCTTCCGGCTGATAATAGTCATAATAGCTGACAAAATATTCAACTGCATTGTTCGGGAAAAATTCTTTAAACTCGCTATACAGCTGTCCGGCTAGCGTTTTATTATGGGCAATGACCAGCGTCGGTTTGTTCACTTCTTTAATCACATTGGATATCGTAAACGTTTTGCCAGTTCCAGTTGCACCTAACAATGTCTGATGTTTTTTTCCTTGCCTGATTCCCTCCACCAGCTCTTTGATAGCTTTCGGCTGATCTCCTTGAGGCTGGTAATTTGAAACTAATTCAAACCGATCCATGGAACATCCTCCAATTCAGAAACTTATATTTTATTTTAACATATAATCAGGCTGAATCACCAAAAATACGAACTGACGTTTGATTTTCATAGACAATAAAAACCTGTCAATCGTGTTGAACAGGTTTAAGTAGATGTTTTCTTATCCTTTTTCATGCTTCTGGCAGCGATAAAACCAGCTGCTAAGCTGGCTACATCCAAAATGGCGATATAAATAGTATCCATATGACCTGCAAAATAAGAGGCAATTAATAAACCAGCCGTCAACAATGTCCCAACGACATGACTATATGTAACTCTTGTGAAAAATAAGACAAGCAAAAAAGGGGCGAATGCGGCAAACACAAGCTTGATCATAAAAAAACCTCTCTTCGTCAACGGTTATACATTTATTATATTGAAGCCCTCAAAAAGCTTTCAAGCAAAACCACAAAAGAGAAGGGAAAAATAAGCCAATGCAAAGAATAAAAAATAATGCGATGTATAGCGGTCAGAAAACCTAGGATACAGGGGAAATAGTTGAAATCGATGAAGTCAAAATAAACGAATAGAAATAGCTTTATGATTATATTTAAATGCAATAATGAAGCTCATAGGCTAAAAAATTCGCCTTTATGAAAGCAACTTTTATACTATATTTACTTTTTTCTTACGGTCACCCCCTAAGACTACCCTAAGCATATAAAAAAGCATCCAATAGTCGCCTTTTTTCACTATTGGATACTCTTTCTTAATCTTGAGATAGATAAAACAAATGATCTAAATTTACATATGAAATATCGTATTCAGAATTTACTGCATGTAATATTTTTTGATAATCTTCCACCTTAAGATCTAGTGGTAGATTTTCAAACAATTCTCCATTTACATGAAAATCCAGTATTAATGCACAAAAATCTTTACCATCAACTAAATCCATTGCAAACTCTCTAAAAATATCTGCATCTTCTTCATTTAACTGTTCATCTGACAATACATAGATTTTTATTACATTTTGAAATTGTTGAATATCCTCTTCATTCATGTATTTATAAAGGTCTTCTTAATCCCCGATAATAAGATATCCCATAGACATACTGTTTTTAAATAATAACTGTAGATGAGCAAAATCACTAACATAAATTTACATCGAAACAAAAAAGGAGACATGAACCCGATTCCTTGGTTAGAATAGATGTGCCAACAAACCATTCACACAAGGAGGTTCATGTCTCATGAATAGATTAGCACATCATCAAGGAATCCACAAGTTTTTCACGATGTTGGGGTTGGCACTTTATTTTTCAAAACCTGTCATGAAGCATCTCGTTCATATCGTGGATGCGATGATCACGAAAGGCTTTTCTGGAACGTTGACCGATCTTCATCATTGGAGCTTTCACCCCAATCATCGAACGACACTCAGCCATTTTTTCACGAAAAGCCCTTGGGATGAAGAGACGCTGCTTCGCAAACTCCAGCAATGGATGCTTCATCGTGTCGAACGGATCGCCAAACAGAAAAATCAACCCCTTTTTGTTTCGATCGATGATACGATTTGCCAAAAAATCAAGCCTTCGTCACGGGCAACGCACGCCATTCAAGGGTGTGATTGGCACTATTCTCACACAGAGAAAAAGTCGATCTGGGGACATTCTCTTGTTTGGCTCATGGTTCATACGATGACCCAGGCTTTTCCCTTTGCGTTCCGCCTCTACGACAAGGCCGCTGGGAAAAGCAAGGGGGAACTCGCGATCGAGATGCTTTCTTCTTTGGATGTACGCCGTCCCGTTTATGTGCTGATGGATTCGTGGTATCCATCGCAAGCGCTCGTGGAAGCCTGTCTGAAAAAAGGATTTCACGTCATCGCGATGCTCAAAACGAACCGGATTCTCTATCCGAAAGGCATCGCCATCCAAGCCAAACAGTTTGCCCGCTATATCGAACCGAACGACACCCATCTCGTCACGGTGGGAGAAGAGCGTTATCGCGTGTATCGCTACGAGGGATCGCTGAAAGGTCTCGATGATGCCGTTGTGTTGTTGGCTTGGAAAGCCGATCAGCCGATGACACCCGAACATCTTCACTGCGTCTTGAGCACCGACCGGGAGCTAAGCGATGAAGAGATCTTGCGCTACTATGCCCAGCGTTGGTCGATCGAATGCTTTTTTCGACAAGCGAAAGACCAGCTGAAGCTCGATGGGTACCGCGTTCGTCAACGTCGGGCGGTGAAACGGTATTGGATCTTGGTGCAACTCGCTTATGTGTACAGTATGGTCGAGTCCAACCGGGATTTCTCTACTGGGCTTGATCTTCTCCGAACGAAGAAAGGGCATAGTCTCGTCGAGTTCATTTACCATGCAGCGAAGCAAGATATTCCCATTGATGTTGTCAAAAAACAGCTCCATGTGGCATAAGGGGTACCCTGTTTGTCTCTTTTGGTATGGTAATTATTGTTATGAAAATTGCTCATCTACAGTAATAAATAAATTTCTAAATCCCTAAGTCTAATTTGTCTTTTTTAAGATATATAATTTAATTGATTCTCCCTCTAAATGTAGAGATGTTTAATAATTATTTAAAGATTAAAAAATATTTTTCAATATTCGTTTTGTTTCAGCATATACATTGCAATACTCCTGAACTCCACTTATCAAAAAATGAATGCTTCCAGCCACCTAAACTTAATCATCTCAGCTGTAACATAAAGAGCTGTTAGGTCACCGAGCAATATCTTGGATCAATTCTCTTTAGCATTAGTTTTAGCTTTATCTAATTCTTTTTGGTTCTTAACTGCATTCTTGAAAGTTTCCTTTTCTTGTACACATTTTTTGTATGCCTGATTTTATTTTATGGCTTGGGTTATCTGTAACGATTATTTGCCGATAAATGTTCTTGAGCTTTATTTTTGATTATTCTCCAAAAACGCCTCATATGCTAAACCGATTGCTCCGCAAAGTCCCGCATTATCCCCTAATCCGGGCGGAACAATATAATCTGCAATGTTTTCTAGCACCACTTCATGGCGAACATAACCGTTTAATAAAGCTTGAACATTTTGATGTATAAGGGGGAACAATTGCTTTTGTTTGGCGACTCCGCCGCCAATTATTATTTTTTTAGGCGATAAAACGAGTATAAGGTTGGCAATTTCTTGTGCAATATAGTACGCTTCCAAATCCCATACTTTCTCATTTTTTTCTAATTCTTGCCCCTTTTTTCCCCAGCGTTTTTCTATTGCTGGACCGGATGCCATTCCTTCCAAGCAATCTTTGTGATACGGACAATTGCCGGCAAACGAATCTTCAGGATGGCGCCGAACAAGCATATGCCCCATTTCCGGATGGATTAGCCCGTGTACTAGATGTCCTTCAGAGATGGCACCGACTCCGATCCCGGTACCGATCGTCATATAAATGCAGCTATTCAGACCTTTCGCAGCCCCCCATTTCATTTCCCCCAGCGCTGCTGCATTGACGTCGGTATCAAAGCCAATTGGAATAGGGAATTCTTTTTTTATCGTTCCGACAAGATTTATATTCGCCCACTGTAGCTTCGGAGTAGATGTTATGTATCCGAATGTTTCGCTTGTGCGATCTAAATCAATCGGACCGAATGAGCCAATTCCAAGCGCTTTAATATCTTTATCCCGAAAAAATTTGACCACTTGTTCAAGTACTTCATCAGGCGTTGTCGTCGGAAAAGAAGTCCGCTCGATGATATTTCCGTTTTCATCTCCAATTCCACAGACAAATTTTGTTCCGCCCGCTTCAATTGCACCTAAAAGCATGCACAATTCCTCCCATGATTTTGTCCAAAATGTTATGTCCAATTTTTCATTAGCGGCAGGTTGTCAAATTAATAAGATTATAATAAATGTCATATGTTTATGGAAGAGAAATATTAAAAAATGCAAGAAAAAAAGGCAATCAGCCATTAGCTGAAAGCCTCATTTAGAAGTTTTTTATTTCGTTCCCATAAAATCGTTAAACTAATGAGGGTCACTAAAACAGTCGCCCCCATATCAGACAGAATGGCTATCCAAAGCGTAAGCCAGCCTGGAATCGTCAGCAGCAGTGCAGCGGCTTTTAAACCTAGAGCAATCCCGATGTTTAACTTGATGATTCTGTTCACCTTTTTGGCGGTTGAAATAGCTTCAGGCAGCTTTCCTAAATGATCTTGCATTAAAACGATATCAGCCGTTTCAATTGCGCTGTCTGTTCCTTTTCCCATTGCAATGCCTAAATCAGCAGCTGCGAGCGCAGGCGCATCATTGATACCATCTCCGATCATTGCCGTTTTTCCTGAGAGAGACAGTTCTCTTACCTTTTCCACCTTTTCTTCCGGCAGAAGGTTTGCAAAATATTCGCTTAAACCAACCTTTTTCGCCACTTTTTCAGCAGTTTTTTCGTGGTCTCCTGTCAACATGACAGTCCTCTTCACACCTGTTCGGTGAAGCATGCGGATCACCTGGCTGCTTTCCTGCCGAATTTCATCCGCTATACCGACCATACCGAGAACGTTTTTGTCATCTGAAACCAAAACGATTGTTAGTCCTTCCTGTTTAAAGGCCTTTATATCTTCCTTTACATTTTCGCTGAGCGAAAGATGTTGAATCGTTTTTTCATTGCCGACACGGTATTCCTTCCCGTCTATCTCCGCTTTTATTCCCTCACCTGATGTTGCAACAACGGAGCGAGCCTCCAAAAGGGAAACGTTTAACTCATCTATTTTTTTCATAATGGCTTTAGCGATCGGATGAGTAGAGGATTTTTCAATTGATCCGATGATGCTCCAAAAAGAAGGATCATATTCTACAAACTTCTCTACATAGGGCTCCCCTTTTGTCAGTGTTCCTGTTTTATCAAAAGCTATTATTCCAATTTTCCCTAATTGCTCTAAATAAACCCCGCCTTTTACAAGAATGCCTTTGCGTGCATTTCTCGTGATTCCTGAAACGATAGCAATGGGAGAGGATAAAACTAATGCACATGGACAGCCTACAATTAACACTGCCAATCCTTGATATAAAGATGTTCTCCAATCAACTCCTAAGAAAAGCGGCGGAATAAAAATAACGACAAGAGAGATAAGCATGATCAAAGGAGTATAATATTTCGCAAACTTATTAATGAATTGCTCAGTCGGCGTTTTTGTTTCCTGCGCTTCTTCAACTAAATGCAAAATTTTCGCTAGAGACGATTCTTCGTAAGGCTTTGTTATCCGAACTTTCAAAATTCCTTCATTATTAATGCTTCCGCCAAACACTTCATCTTTTGCTTCCTTTTCAACAGGGAGAGATTCTCCAGTAATGGCCGCTTCATTAACTGAGCTTTTCCCTTCCACCACTATCCCATCCGATGGAATTTTTTCACCGGCTTTGACAAGAACAATATCCCCTGCCTTGATGTCATGAATGGAAACTTTCTTTTCCTGGCCATCTATAACAATCGTAGCTTCATTCGGCGCAACTTCTAAAAGCGATTCGATAGAACGACGGGCCTTTTCCATTCCCAAGCCCTCTAAATATTCGTTCACTCCAAATAAAATGGCAACAACAGCACCTTCCTTCCACTCTCCAATGCCAAAAGCTCCAATCAAAGCAATTGTCATAAGGGTGTCAATATTAAATTTCAATCGAACGAGGTTTTTGGCCCCTTTCAAAAATGTTTTATATCCGCTGATCACCGTAGCAATTATATACATTGTAACAGCGGCGGATGGTGATAATGTTTTTTCGAACACAACAGCAGCTATAAAAGCTAAAACCGAGAGCAAAACGAGCCACAATAAATAAGAATGTGTATCTTCATGTTTATTTTCTTCCTCAATATAGGCCCCATCCGATGCTAAAATTTTTTTGACTTTAGCAATATTAATTTCTTCATTGACATACAGTTTGCTAGATTGAAAATTTAATTTTGCATTTTCTCCATATTCAAGCTTTTGGATTTCCTCTTCCAGATTCTTTGCGCAATTTGCACAAGACAATCCCTTTACCCGATACTGAATCATTCTCTAATCCTCCAATGAAATAGAGTACACATTGCAGTATACAGTATATGTGTTTATATGAATAAGTGTTCATATTTTATATGTCCATTTTATGAAAAGACAATTCAATTGTCAAATATTTTCGTAAATATAATTTTGACATGTACATATGAATAACCTTACAATATTAATGTTATCGAAATTCGATATCGATTCTCAAAATGAGGGGTAAAAATGGAAGATAAAGTGTTGCGCAAGCTTTTTCTCGGTTTTATACATATTCATATTTTACATCATGCAAGCGAACATCCTATATTCGGCTTGTGGATGCTTGAGGAACTGAAAAGTCATGGCTACAACATAAGTGCAGGGACTCTTTATCCGATTCTCCACGCAATGGAAAAGGACGGACTGTTAGAAAAAACAGAACAAAATGTAGAAGGAAAAATACGAAAATATTATACAACTACACAGAAAGGGAAAGCCGTTCTGAAAGAAGCCCGGACGAAAGCGTACGAGCTTTTTAAAGAAATACATAATGAAGGTGGGGGATAACATGAAGGAATCAAAATGGAAAACGCTGTTCGAGATATTTGCCATTTCCACAAAGCTTGGATTGACCTCATTTGGGGGGCCAATCGCCCATTTAGGATATTTTCATGAAGAATATATTCGGAGAAGAAAATGGTTGGATGAAAAGAGCTATGCAGATTTGGTTGCTTTATGCCATTTTTTACCCGGACCTGCCAGCAGCCAAGCCGGGATCGGCATCGGTCTCATGCGGGGAGGAATATTAGGCGGACTTTGCGCCTTTATCGGCTTTACGTTTCCGTCTGCAATCGCACTGATGATCTTTGCTCTTATTCTTAAAGAGTTACATATTGTTGATGCCGGCTGGATTCACGGCTTAAAGATTGTTGCTGCTGTTGTAGTCGCCCATGCTGTTATTGGAATGGCACAAAAACTTGCCCCTGACCTAGGGAGAAAAGCCATCGCATTAGGCGCGCTAGTCGTTACTTTATTATGGCAACATGCTTTTTCCCAAGTTGTCGTCATGTTGCTAGCGGCTTTTATTGGATTTTTATTATATAAAAAAGTAGAAGAAGATACCCAGACTTCGTTGCAGGTGCCGATTTCAACACGATTTGCCGCAAGCTGTTTATTGTTATTTTTCGGGCTTCTCCTTTTCCTTCCTTTATTAAAAGTGTGGACTTCTTCTTACTGGATCGGCTTGTTCGACAGCTTTTACCGCTCTGGATCTCTCGTATTTGGGGGAGGACATGTGGTGCTCCCGCTGCTTGAACAGGAATTTATTCCAACAGGAATGTTAACAGAAAAAGAATTTTTGGCTGGTTACGGAGCAGCACAGGCAGTTCCTGGTCCTTTGTTTACATTTGCTTCTTATATTGGAGCGGTCATGAATGGATGGGCTGGGGGATTCGTTGCAACTTGCGCCATCTTTCTTCCGGCAATTCTGCTCATTTTTGGTACATTACCGTTTTGGGGAAAGCTTCGAAGCAATTCAAAGATTAATGGTGCGTTAATGGGCATACAAGCTGCTGTCGTCGGAATTTTAATTGCCGCTTTTTATGATCCGATCTGGATAAGCTCCATTAATCGTCCGATTGATTTTGCTTTTGCTGCAATTTTATTCAGTATGCTCGCTTATTGGAAGATAGCTCCATGGATCATCGTCTTAACGGGCGCCATTGGCGGCTTGTTCTTGTAAAATTAGATCTGCTGACACAAAGATCCTTCAGGTTTCACTTGATATGATCCCTCTTATGTAGACCTGTCTACCATAAGAGGGATTCCTTTACGGCTAAACCGGACAAAGTATGCCCTTTTCCGACATTTTTTGATCTGGCAGAAGCTGCTATTCATGCCCGGCTTCACCTGTTCCTGTATGAAGGCTAGCCGACAGCGTGAATTAACCAAGTTAACGTTTAGGCAAGGCTGTTCAAGAACGAGAGGTTATCTTCTGCTAGTCAATAATTAAAATAAACATATTGAAATGCTCAATTTCCATGCTTGGCAGCTTCTCAAAAAGATAACTGAATCGACTTCTCAATGATTGCTCGCAAGTACCCTGAAATGTCCTTATACGATCAATTTAGAAATTCTCTCCAGCTGCAATCTACTTTGAAGCAATCATCTTTTAAAAACTGCTTCATTTATCTCATTGCTATTGTCACTTTTAACGAGCTCTTAGATTTCTTAAGCCCACTGAAAATGCCTCAGAACTAGTTGACCGTATTTCCAATCTGAAAGGTTCCCTCCTCATTATGTACTGTTAAACAGATTTCCTAAACTTGACAAAAGACAGAATGCAAAATACAATAAAATATGAACATATGCTCATATATAATAAAAGAACGAGGGAATTATGAATGAAGACGGAAGATCATTCTTTCTTAAAACCTGAAACAATTGAACATATATCGCAAATATTTAAGGTGTTAGCCGATCCTACTCGAATTAAAATTCTTTATTTGTTATCACAAGAAGAGTGCAGCGTAAATCATATTGCCGAAGTGTTGGAAATGTCTCAATCAGCAGTTTCCCATCAGCTTAGTATATTGCGAAATCTTAGACTTATTAAGTATCGCCGTGAAGGAAAAACACTGATTTACTCCTGTAATGACGAACACGTTTTTTCATTATTAAAACAAGCCATTGATCATTCTGAACATCAGTAAGGAGGCATTTGGCCATGAACAGCCATCACCACTCTCACGACCATCACGACTTTAACAGGGAAAACAATAAAAAAGGACTTATAATTGCATTGCTCATTACTGTTGGAATTTTGCTGTTAGAGTTTTTCGGGGGGTTAATTACAAACAGTCTGGCCCTTCTTTCTGACTCTGGACATATGCTTAGTGACGCCAGTTCGCTTGCTCTTAGCCTAATTGCTATATGGTTTGCGGCCAAACCAGCCTCCCCAAATAAAACGTATGGCTTTTATCGTTTTGAAATTTTAGCCGCTTTGTTTAATGGAGTTACCTTATTTGTTATCGCTGGATTTATCATTTGGGAAGCTGTTCAGCGTTTTTTCAATCCGCCGACTGTAGCAAGCGGCTCGATGATGTTGATTGCGTCTATTGGTCTTTTTGCTAATCTTTTAAGTGCCTGGGTGTTAATGAGAAAAGGTGATGTGAAACATAATGTCAATGTTCGCAGCGCTTATCTTCACGTTATCGGCGATGCATTAGGCTCTGTCGGAGCCATTGCTGCCGGATTCATCATGTGGCTCTTTGACTGGTATATAGCAGACCCTATTATTTCCATTTTAGTTGCTTTATTAATATTAAAAGGCGCTTGGGGAGTTTTGAAGCATAGCATACACATTTTGATGGAAGGAACGCCCGTTACCATTGATCAAAATGAAGTGAAGAAAGCCTTAAAAAGTATTGAAGGTGTGAAGGATGTTCACGACCTGCATATTTGGACGATTACATCAGGTTTAGACTCACTAAGCTGCCATATTTTAATTGAAGATCATCAAGACAGTCAAAAGGTGTTGCAAGCTGCCATTCACATGATTGAAGAAAAATTTAAGATTTTGCATACAACCATTCAAATTGAAACCTCTCAAATCCATCATGGAAAAATGAAAGTCTAGCTTTTTTCGGAGTTGATTGAAATGGCACAAAATGTTGATGTTCTTGTAATCGGCGCTGGCCAAGCAGGATTAGCGATGGGGTATTATCTAAAGCAACACGATATATTATTTGCCATTGTCGGCAAGGAAAATCGAATCGGAGATGTTTGGAGAAATCGTTACGATTCTTTAGTGCTTTTTACCCCTCGATCGTTTAGCTCCTTGCCAGGAATGGTCTTAAAGGGTGACCCGAACGGATATCCAACTAAGGATGAAATAGCCGATTATTTAGAGGATTATGCTCAAAAATTCGAATTACCTATTCATCTGAATACAGAAGTCATTTCTCTTCAAAAAGAAAATGAGATTTTTAAAGTGACAACCAACCATAGGAGATATATGGCAAATAAAGTGGTTATAGCAACAGGGCCTTTTCAAAAGCCTTATCTTCCACCATTTGCCGAAAGCTTATACGATCAAGTGTATCAAGTGCATACATTCGGCTATTTGAATCCATCTCAATTGCAAGATGGCTCTGTTTTAGTAGTCGGTGCAGGAAATTCTGGAGCGCAAATTGCAGTTGAATTGTCCGAAGACAGAGAAGTTTATTTATCAGTAGGTCATAAAATGAGATTTCTCCCACTTGAAATTATGGGGAAAAGTATTTTCTGGTGGTTTCAAAAAATAGGTTTATTAGACGTCCATATCAATAGCCCGTTAGGCAGGTTGATCAGTAAACAAAGCGATCCTATTTTCGGTAAAGAGCTGAAACATTTACTACAAGAAGGCAAAATAAAAATGAAGCCTAAAACAGAGAGTGTTTCAGGAGTTGTTATCTCTTTTGCAGATAACAGTCAAATTCAAGTTCAAAATGTCATTTGGGCAACCGGATTTTATTTTGATTACAGCTGGATACAAATTCCTAATGTTTTAGATCATAGAGGAAAGCCCGTTCACCAAAGAGGGGTTACTCCTGTGAAAGGATTGTACTTCTTAGGATTGCCTTGGCAATATCGGAGAGGCTCCGCTCTTATCGGAGGGGTGGGCGCCGATGCAGAGTACTTGATAAATGATATTTTAAACCATTGAAGGTGCTTGCAATGTTTAGATAGAGTTTTTCTAGCCGCGGCTATTTTCATGATTAGACATATTTACTGAAAGGCTTCAAATATCATTGAACAATGTCAGTTCCTTTGTACAATGATTTCTCGAGCCTAATTCTGCTAGCTATAACATTTTTTGACGTAAAAAACCACTTAGCCAATCATTGACTAAGTGGTTTGATGTGATAGAGAAAATATACCTTTATCGTTCCGGAAAAAAATGAAACTCATTCCGAAGAATTATGGCCTATCCCTAAAAATTATGTCGCTATTCCGGTTGATTATGAACCATTCATACCGGTTAAGAGGCTTCTGACTTCCACTTCTCATCTTGCACAAAGAGCAAGCCGAGTTCATGATGCTCCCCTTCGTATAAGGCGCGTTGGACAAAACGGATTTCTTTGTTATGTCCTAGTACCTCCAACTTACAATGCGTCCTGCTTATCTGCAGCGCTTCGTAAAATTCGTACGTTGTTTTTACATTTTTTCCATTCACCTTTGTTATAACTTCTCCCGCTTTTATTCCCATTTTCTCTCCCGGGGATTGAGGAAGCGTGCCTAATACGACCAGTCCATAATCTTGTTTCGAGAAATAAAAAGCGGCCGAATTATCATTCATCCTTTGTTTTACAGTTATTAATCCCTTTCCTATCAATGCAAGAGCCGCGGCAACAAACGACAGAAATGGAGCCCACAACGAAGCAGCAGCAACAACAAGAGAAATAATTCCAAGAATCGAAATGCGCCGGCCTGTTACTTGAATGCTTTCCTTTGGCAAAGACCCTTGAATTCTTTGATAAAAACCGACAAAATACGGAATCATCACGAGCATAAATGGTTCACCATTTAAAGAAATAATTGGCCACCAAGAAAAAGGAGATTCCAATGAACCGCCTGGAACTAAAAGCATTAACGGAATCATCCATGTTCTGTTCGCTACATGATTCCCAATCGGCATTCCTCTCTTGCTTTTTATGATAAATGGGGATGTATGGTAATGTGCTGTTCGATAGATGAGAATCCCTTCACAAATAAGCAAAAAGCTCAAAAATAGCGACAAGACGCTGTAGTTTGTTTTATCAAGGCTCACAAAAAATTCATCGATCCAAGGAGATTGATCTGCCACTCCATTTAATAAAGCTGTTAAAAAAATCGTTCCGCCCAATGAGATACTTGATGACAAAAAACGCGGCTGAAAAGTTAAACTAACAGCCAGCAGCCAAATAGTCAATAAAACGAGTGTTCCGAATGGAATCCACAGTCCTAGAAGCATGAAAAGAACAGAAAGGATAAGGCCAGCGATAATTCCCTTCGTATAAGTAAAACGAATATCGTCAAACACATCATATACGCGCACATGAAAAGATTTTCGTTCTCTTCTAACCCGCCAATATCCATTTAAAAAGGAAAAAATGAGAAAGAAATACAAAAGCGGATGCAAGAAAAAACGGCCTATGCTGAAAAGCAATTCTAAAAGCCATTGTCCAACCAAACGGCCCACCCCTTTTACGAATCATATGAGACTTTCCTCTATTTTATCAAATCTTTTAAAAAAGAAGCTAGAACGTCATATAAAAAACTGGAAATAGGTAAAAAGGCCGATTGACCAAATTCATGGAGCGGCGGCTTTTTTGGCTTCATACCGCTTTTTTCTAAAAAGCTGAATGAATCAGACTTGCAGCAAATTGATCAAAAAATTGAGCAAGGAAACAGCCACTTAACAATGCCGCTCTGTCACTTCCCGATGATTTAAAAGAAAACGCAGCCTTATTGTCATAAAGCTGCGTCCATCCTCTGTATGCATAAATAATTGTAAATTTCACTACGATATGAAAGCAGAAATTTTCTCAACTGAAAAGCCTGCACAAGGAAGCGAAATCTCATTTAGAGGCTGTCCATAAAGTGAAATCCCTATTGAAAACAAAAAATCATAAACATCGATATATCAACGTTTCTAAAACATTAAAGGGGCGTCAATAAGCCGTAAAAACGACTTATTAGACAGCCCCTTAAACAAAATGCAACAGAAAAGCTGCCGTATTTTTTCAATACTTAAGAAGATCGTGCTAATAGTGAAATGGCAGTTTGCAGCTGCAAGTCATTTTGTTTTGAACGAGTTTCTTTTGTGATCAATTCATTCATTTTTATAGCTGTTTTTTGATCCAACTTCCCCGTCACGGATAAACCGTTCATTTTTTGAAACGCCTTTACAGCCAGCTCGGTTTCTGCACTGAAATAACCGTCTTTTCTCCCAGGATCATAACCTAATCCTGATAATAATATTTGTGCAATGCGAACTTGTTCATTATTCATCTCTTTTTTTAATGGCTGTAAAATATCGAGCGGTCCAGCTTTAAAATAATCCGGCTGCGATATTTTTACCGTTGGTTCCACACCTTTTTCATGAATCCAATTTCCTTTAGGAGTCAACCATTTGTATAACGTCAGCTTTATGTTGCTTCCATCATCCAGCGGTATTGTTTGCTGAACTGTTCCCTTTCCAAAGGATTTTTCGCCGACAATGGCATACCCTCCTGCTTCTTTCAACGCAGCTGCCAAAATTTCCGAAGCAGATGCGCTGCCGTTGTCAATTAAGACTGCAATAGGATAATGCTTCTTTTCTTTTAATGTTGAATAATACATCTCCCTTTTTCCGTCTCTCTTTTCTATTTGAATATATGGTGCATGATTAGGGACGAGCTGCTGCAAAATTTGCTCTACAGCCTGCAAATATCCCCCCGGATTGCCGCGAACATCGATGACTAAACCGTTAATTTTCTTTTTTTCTAACATTTTTAGCTTTTGTTTAAAGTCATCAGCTGTCCTTTCAGAAAATGAAGTAATATGCAAGACGCCTAACCGCTTGCCATTTTTATTGATTTCGGAGCTGAACACTGTTTCAATCGGAATCTCATCCCGCTTTACTTCAAAAAACAATAAATCTTTACTTCCAGGGCGGCGTATCGTAAGTTTGACGGTTGTTCCTTTTTCTCCTCTGATTTTCAGTACTGCATCATGAAGATCTGAACTGGAAACTGTTTTACCATCAATTTTCACAATTTCATCATTTGGCTTTAAGCCCGCTTTTTCCGCCGGCGAATTTTTAAATGGTGAAATAATGGTTATTTTGCCGTTGTTCATACCGATTTCGGCACCGATTCCTTCAAATGAAGAATCAAGGGACTCTGTAAATTGTCTAACAGTTTCCTTATCCATATAGACTGAGTATGGATCGCCTAAAGAAGATAGCATCCCTTGAATGGCACCTTCTAGGAGACGTTTTTTGTCGACTGGATGGACATATTTTTCAGAAATTAATTCATACGTTTTTATAAATTTCTCCAATCCTGGAATGGTTTCATCTGAACTTTGCGCAGATGCAGCAATTGTTTTATTTTCCAGCGATTCATTATTTTCAGCATGACCGTGCACATCCAAAACGACGATGGAACTGGTCACTATCCAAAACACTGTAATCAATTTTATTATTTGTTTCATATGTTTTTGCCTTCCTTTCCAACAATCCGAATTATTTATAGCGTATGCAAAGCTTGTACAAATCATGTGCGGATTACAGGAAAAGGAAAAGCAATTCAAAAAAACTTAATATACCGCCCTTTGACAAGAATTTGACCGCTTCTAGCCAGGTTCCATCAAGAAAATAGAAAAATCAGCTAACGATCATCTTTGCTTTGATAATGGGTAAGGTGTTTTGTTCTCATAAAAACGCTTTCCTTTTCTTTTAGTCAAGCAAACTGCCTACACCGGCATAATCATACGGGAGGAGTAACTATATTTTTTGTAATTATCTATCACTACATGAAAAAGAATTATTGTGAAAATCAATCCATTGAAGCTTTATGTAATCTCCCGTTTCCTCTATTTTTTGCATCGATGAAACACGATCAGAAGAAAACTGTTTTGCAATTTATAAAAAAATAACAATGCACAACAAACTCTTCTTCCCTTAAGAGCTTATTGTGCATTGTTAATAAATTTTATGGAAGAACGCTTAAAGGATTGATCGCGCTGGATTTGCCTCGCCATGTTCCGTTATGTACTTCAAAATGCAAGTGCTGCCCTGTTGATCTTCCTGTATTTCCCATATATCCAATAAACTGACCTTGGCTCACTTTTTGACCACTTGAAACGTTAATGCTTCTCAAATGCCCGTAAAGTGTAGTATACGTTTTACCGTTAATATTATGGATGATCATAATCACATTGCCGTAGCCGCTCATTTGTCCAGCATAACTAACCGTGCCGCCAGCAGAAGCGTAAACTGGAACCGTTCCCCGTTTCGCAATATCAATTCCTGCATGGAATCTGCCCCATCTCATACCCATTTTAGAGGTAAGAACACCTGAAGCCGGCCAGATAAAAGATCCGCTTCCTGCAGCTGATGATACAGATGGTTCTGGTGAAGATCCGCCATCGCTTGAAGCAGCAGCTTTATCGCTTGAAGCAACAGTTTTATCACTTGATTTAGAAGCAGATTGTGAAGCTTGAGCCTGTCTAGCCTTTTCTTCTTCTAGTCTTTTTAAATATTCTTGCTGCTGTTGTTCAATCATTTTTTGCTGCTTTGCCAGCATAGCATCTTGATGTACCAAATCTTCTAATTGATCCATTGCCTGGCCATGTTCCGCTTCCAATTGCCCCAACAATTTATCTTTTTCATCAATTTGCTTATCTAGCTCTTGTTTCAATGAAGCCAATTCAGATAAAGCTTCTTCCAAAGAGGACAGCTGCTTGTTTAATTTAGCCTCCGCTTCCTCTTTCAGTTTCATATCTCTTTCATGCTCTTCAATAATTTTTTGATCCGCATCAACGATCGTTGTAACAGCGCTTATACGAGTTACAAAATCATTGAAGCTTTTCGCACCTAAGATAACGTCGAGATAGCTGATTGTTCCTCCTGCTTCCTGCAAGGATTTTGCCCGTTCTTTTAACAGTTCATTCCGCTTTTCAATCCGTTTTTTTACTTCAGCAATTTGTTTTTTCAACTGTTCAATTTCAGCTTTAGTTTTCTTGATTTCATTCTCTTTCTCTTCGATTTTTTCACCAGTATCCAGCAATTTTTCATCTAACTTTTTAATCTCTTGATTAAGTTGATTTTGTTTTGTCTCTAATTCTTTTACTTCACTTTTCTTGCTTTCTATATTCGACTGAACATTGGACCGCTCATTTTGAATTCTTGCTTTTTTCTCCTCAAAGGATGACGCATAAGCGCTTTTGCTCAGCGGTACAAATACCCCGCTTGTCCCCAATATAGCTGTAAGACTTAATGTCACTATTCTCTTTTTCACAATCCGGTTCCTCCTCTTAATTCATGTTTTCAATCAATTCGATCTGGTATGGCAAGAGCTGCCTAAGACAAACTACACTTTCAAAAACTTTCGAACAGACATTAAGCTTCCCCATATGCCGATTAAGACGCCGATTAACAATAAGATAGCCGATATTTGAAAAACAAAAGGAGAAAATGGCAACAACTCAACAAAAGAACCTTGAATATAAGGAACGGCAATATTTACTAAGCTATTGTAGCTGACAACTAAAACTGTAATTGGTATGACAGCCCCCAGCGCTCCTAAAAACAAACCTTCTAAAAAGAACGGCCAGCGTATAAACCAGTTTGTTGCACCAACAAGTTTCATAATTTCTATTTCTCGTCTGCGGGCAAATATAGTGATTTTTATAGTGTTTGAGATTAAAAACATCGCAGTAAACACAAGCCCGATAATCAAGACTATGCCGATATTTCTTGAAACATTGACAACTTCAAACAATTTTTTCACAGTTTCTTCTCCATATTGAACATTTTCGACATAGCGCATTTTTTTAATTTCTTCCGCTACAACTGGAGTATCTTCGGGAACTTTCGTTTTGACGATAAAAACATCGTTTAAAGGATTATCCTGTTCAAATAGCTTGAATGACTCTCCTTTTTCACCGAAGCTTTTAATTAATTTTTCCAGCTCCTGGTCTTTGGAAGAAAATTGGACATTCTCTACTTTTTCTAGATTTTTCAATTTCGATTCAAGTTGGTTTTGAGCGTTTTGATCTGCTGTCCTGTCAATTAGCACGGTTATTTCAACATCTTCTTCAATGTTGCTGGCAATATTATTTAAATTCATCATAATAACCAAAAACGTGCCGACCAAAAGAAGGGTCACTGTTACGGCTGATATAGAGGCTATGGACATCCAAGCGTTTCGCCCAAGACTTTTTACCGCCTCCCGCAAATGACGACCGAGAGTTTTATTCATAAAGACCATACTCCCCTCTCGCCTCATCGCGTACAATTTTGCCGTCCTCAATCGTGATAACCCGCTTTCGAATCGTGTTCACGATCACTTTATTGTGGGTGGCCATTAACACCGTTGTGCCCCGATTGTTGATTTCCTCTAGCAATCTCATAATCTCCCAAGAGGTTTCAGGGTCCAAATTCCCTGTCGGCTCGTCTGCTATTATAACAGGCGGATTGTTTACTATGGATCTAGCAATTGATACGCGCTGCTGTTCACCGCCAGACAATTCGTCAGGGAAGGAACGGGCCTTATGCTTCAATTGCACAAGATCAAGCACATTTAATACTTTCTTTTTAATGTTCTTCGGATTTTCCCCGATCACTTCCAATGCGAAGGCAACATTCTCATAAACAGTCAATTTCGGCAATAATTTAAAATCTTGAAAGACAACCCCGATATTTCTCCGCAAATACGGCACTTCTTTTTCTTTTAGGTTTTCTAGTTGTATACCGTTTATGACAATACTGCCTTTTGTAGGCTTTTCTTCCCGATACATCAATTTGATAAATGTCGATTTTCCAGCACCGCTAGGACCTACGATGTATACAAATTCGCCTTGATTGATTTTTATTGAAATACCGTTAATGGCCAAAACACCATTCGAATAGGTTTTATAAACATCCTTCATTTCGATCATGCTATCACCTGAAGTCATTGAATTATTTCAGTACTTAGTCAAAAAAATTTTTATAACTTGAAACTAATGTTATTTTCTATTCGTCTATTAATTATGAAGCAGAAAACAAATCTTACATCCTTCCCACAAAAAACATTATAACATCATTTTTCGTCAAAAATAGACTTTTTCATATTACATTTTTGTTTCAATATCATATTTCGAGGGAAAATTTTTAAAATTCTTGTAAAAAAAACTACAAAATTTTCTATTATCTGCTATTTTTTTCTATAGCATAAAAAAGCGAGGGTGATCATGTCCCCTCGCTTCTTATGTTACTTTTGTCCTGCAAGCCACTCAGCGACAACATCTGCTTCGCTATCGTTCAATAAACCTTTTGGCATAGCGCCTTTGCCGTTTAAAATAATATCTTTTATTTCATCTTTGCTATATTTGCTTCCAACTTTCTGTAAACTCGGACCGGAAGCACCTTCAAGATTTTGTCCATGGCAGCTTGTACAATTTTGTTTTATCAGATCTTCTGCAGATGCAGTATTCTCAGCTTGATCTGTTCCGCCATTTGTTCCGCTTTCTTGGTCATTCCCGCCGCCCCCGCATGCAGCTAATACGAGTGAAAGACCAAATACTAAGATCAAGAACTTTTTCACTGCGAAATCCCCCTTCGCCAATTAGTCTCGAAGATATTATAACCTAATTATTGAGGTTTCAATCTGAAACAAATTGACCAACATTTGACAATCCTGTGAAAATAACTTGAATATTGATAAAAAAGAAAAAGGGTGTCTAATAAGTCGTTTTTACGCCTTATAGACGCCCCTTTAATGTTTTAGAAATGTTGATATATCAATGTTTATGATGTTTCGTTTCAATGGATTTTGCCTTTCTGGACAGCCCCACAAGTTCTCTAATCAAATGGGATTTAGGGCAGTTTTTCTTCGTCATTTTTCCGCATCACATTTCTATTCGCTCATCTTTTGTAAACGAGTCATCATCCTTTTCATAACAGCCTTAAGACAATTTTGCTCTTAAATATGCATCAATAAATGCATCAATTTCCCCATCCATTACAGCTTGAACGTTGCCGATTTCGACATTTGTCCGGTGATCTTTCACCAATGAATATGGATGGAAGACATAAGAACGGATTTGGCTACCCCAGCCAATTTCCTTTTGCTCTCCTCGAATTTCCGCTAATTCTTTTTCCTGCTCTTCAATTTTTAATTGGTATAGCTTAGATTTTAACATTTTCATTGCTCGTTCTCTGTTTTTAATTTGAGAGCGCTCCGTTTGGCATGTCACGACAATTCCAGTTGGCAAATGTGTAATCCGCACCGCCGAGTCGGTCGTATTTACGTGCTGCCCTCCCGCACCGCTTGAACGGTACGTGTCAATTTTCAAATCCTCGCTTCTAATTTCAATATCGATTTCATCATTAAATTCTGGCATCACTTCGCAGGAAACAAAGGAAGTATGGCGGCGGCCTGATGCATCAAAAGGAGAAATGCGCACTAACCGATGGACTCCTTTTTCCGCTTTTAAATAACCGTATGCATTGTGTCCTTTAATTAACAGCGTTACACTTTTTATTCCTGCTTCATCACCCGGAAGATAATCGATCGTTTCAACTTTAAATCCTTTCTTTTCCGCCCATCTCGTATACATTCGCAGGAGCATAGATGCCCAGTCCTGAGATTCCGTCCCTCCTGCTCCCGGATGAAGCTCTAAAATCGCGTTGTTTTTATCGTAAGGCTCATTTAAAAGAAGCTGTAATTCAAAATTATTCAATTCCTTCGTTAATTTTTTCAATTCGGATTCAAGCTCTCTTTGCAAATCATCATCCGGCTCTTCTTTAATAAGCTCGTAAGTTACTTGAAGATTTTCATATGATTCATTTAAATGGTTAAATTCTCCGACAAGATCTTTTAAGGCGTTTGCTTCATTAATTACCTTCTGAGCTTCTTGCTGGTCATCCCAAAAATTTGGCGCAGCCATTTGCTCCTCTAATTTTTTTATGCGTGCTTCCTTCTCTTCTAAGTCAAAGAGACCCCCTAAAATCCGCTAATCGTTTAGCCATTTTCTCCAGTTCATTCCGAATTTCTACTAAATCCATTAGTCCATCACCTCTAAAAATTTTTTGCACAGTATACTATATTTTTGCAGATTCGCTTTGTCCACTTATACATTAGTTAAAAAATTTATGGGACAGGCGAGACTGACATCTCGCCACACCCATTCTATTTAAAATCGTTATCTTCCGCAACAATGTTTGTATTTTTTGCCGCTTCCGCACGGACATGGCTCGTTGCGGCCAACCTCTTTTGCTTTTCTGACTGGTTTCTTTTTCGTCTGGGCGTCTCCTTCTTTCGGCTGCACGGCTTCGCCGACCGCCACTTCCTGACGTTCCAAATTGTTTTGAATTTCAGCTTTCATTATATATTTTGTAACCTCTTCTTGGATGGACGCAATCATGTTTTCAAACATTGTGTAGCCTTCCAATTGATATTCACGAAGCGGATCGGTTTGTCCGTATGCACGTAAATGAATGCCTTGGCGAAGATGATCCATTGCATCGATGTGATCCATCCATTTTGTATCAACGGCGCGGAGTACAATGACTCGTTCAAATTCACGCATGTTTTCCTCGCCAAAAGCAGCTTCTTTCTCATCATAACGCTTCTTCGCTTTTTCCCAAATGATATCAATGATTTCATCCGATTCTTTTCCGCGAAGGTCATTTACATTAAAGTCATCTGCTTCATCCAAAATATTTGCTTTTACCCAGTCGACTAATCCTTCAAGGTTCCAGTCTTCCGGAAGCTCTTCTTCAGGCGTAAATGACTGTACAACACGGGTAATTGTTTGTTGAATCATGTCTTCAACATTTTCTCGCAGATTTTCAGATTCAAGCACTTCATCTCTTTGTTTATAAATAATTTCACGCTGCTGACGGAGCACATCATCATATTGAAGAAGCTGCTTCCGCGCATCAAAGTTGTTTCCTTCCACCCGTTTTTGCGCCGATTCCACAGCACGGGTAATCATTTTGCTTTGAATCGGCTGGGAATCGTCCATTCCAAGCCGATCCATCATGCTCATCATACTTTCTGAACCGAATCGGCGCATCAGTTCATCTTCCATTGACAAATAAAACTGCGTAACACCCGGGTCTCCTTGACGTCCAGAACGTCCTCTCAGCTGATTGTCAATTCTTCGGGATTCATGGCGTTCTGTGCCGATGACAGCTAATCCACCCAACTCTTTTACGCCTTCGCCGAGCTTTATATCCGTTCCCCGTCCGGCCATATTTGTCGCGATCGTCACAGCATTCTTTTGTCCGGCTTGTTCAATAATTTCTGCTTCCTTTGCATGGTTTTTTGCATTCAACACATTGTGCGGAATTCCCCGCTTCTTAAGCATATTAGAAAGCAATTCAGATGTTTCAACCGCGACTGTACCTACTAGAACAGGCTGACCAATCATGTGCCGCTGAACGATGTCTTCTACAACCGCTTTAAATTTCCCCTCCATTGTACGGTAAACGAGGTCCGGACGATCTTCGCGGATAACCGGCTTGTTTGTCGGGATGGTAATAACCTGCATGTTATAAATGTTGCGAAATTCTTCTTCTTCTGTTTTCGCAGTACCTGTCATTCCCGCCAGCTTTTCATACATTCGGAAATAGTTTTGGAACGTGATCGTTGCCAACGTCATGCTTTCATTTTGAATTTCAAGGCCTTCTTTCGCTTCGATTGCCTGATGCAAACCGTCGCTGTAACGGCGGCCTTTCATTAACCGTCCGGTAAATTGGTCTACAATGATCACTTGTCCGTCTTCAACAACATAATCAACGTCTTTATGCATGACGACGTGGGCTTTCAGCGCATTGCTGATATGATGGTTTAGTGTGACGTTTTTTAAATCGAACAAATTATCAATATGGAAAGCACGCTCCGCTTTTTCAATCCCTTCTTCTGTAAGTTGAACGGATTTCGTTTTTTCATCATAAGTATAATCTTTATCCTTTTGAAGCGTTCTGACAAAAGCATTTGCCTGAATATACAGTTTGGTGGATTTTTGTGCTTGTCCAGAAATAATAAGCGGAGTTCTTGCTTCATCAATTAAAATGGAGTCTACCTCATCGATTACCGCAAAATGCAGAGGGCGCTGCACTTTTTGTTCCTTGTATAAAACCATATTGTCGCGCAAATAATCAAACCCAAGTTCGTTATTTGTTGAATAGGTGATATCAGCTTCGTAAGCAGCCTTTTTCTCCTCTTTTGACATACCGTTTAAATTTAAACCAACAGTCATGCCGAGAAATTCAAAAATTTTGCCCATTTCTTTTGCGTCCCGGCTTGCCAAATATTCATTGACGGTAACGACGTGAACGCCTTTCCGCGTCAACGCATTTAAGTAAACAGGCATCGTTGAGGTTAATGTTTTCCCTTCACCTGTCTTCATTTCCGCAATATTGCCTTCGTGAAGGGCAATAGCTCCCATAAGCTGTACTTTATATGGATACAGGCCGAGCACTCTGTGAGCGGCTTCTCTTACAACTGCATAGGCTTCCACAAGCAGATCATCGAGTGTTTCTCCCTTTTCAAGCCGTTCCGCAAACTCAGCTGTTTTTGACCTCAATTCCAAATCAGAAAGCTTTCTCATATCTGGACCGAGAGCATTTATTTTTTCAGCTATTTTTTCATAACGAGCTAAAGTGCGTTTATTCGGATCAAACACTTTATTTAAAAGTCCAAGCATCTTTAACGCTCCTTAATTTATTTTATTATTTTAGTTTCTTTTAAATTTTATCACTGCTTTTCCAAGCGTACAACTTTTGCTGTGTGAAAGTCTTTCCATAAACCCGTCCCATTTGTCTACATTTTATTTGCTTGAAGGTAAAAAAAGTACAGCCAAGGTAGGCTGCACTTTTTTTATATAATAAATTTTACTCATTCGGTTCAATTAATCCATAGCGGCCGTCTTTTCTGCGGTAGACAACATTTGTTCTATTTGTATCAGAGTTCGTAAAAACAAAGAAGTTATGGCCGAGCATGTTCATTTGCAAAATAGCTTCCTCAGTATCCATCGGCTTTAAATTGAACCGTTTTGTTCTTACAAGTTCGATATCCTCTTCATTCACATCAGTGTCATCATTCGTTTCCGCATTGATGAAATATTTAGCATCAACTTGTTGTTCACGAAGCTTCCGGTTTACTCTTGTTTTATGCTTGCGGATCTGACGTTCAAGCTTATCAACGACAAGATCAATCGCAGCATACATATCTTCATGATATTCCTCAGCACGCATCACTAAATGCGTCATTGGAATCGTTACTTCAATTTTAGATTCTTTGTCATTATAATATTTTAAATTCACATTTGCATCGGCTTGTACTCCATTATCAAAATAACGTTCAAGTTTAGATAACTTTTTTTGTACATATTCTCTTAATGCTGGAGTTACTTCAATGTTTTCCCCTCTAATGTTGTATTTCATATTGAGCTCCTCCTTTTATTAAGGGATATATATATATAGTTCGATGTTTCGTTCGTTTTTCCTTTCACAAAATAAAAAAAATCGTGAACATTTTATGAATGCTGATGAGCGGGGAAAACGATTTTCACACTTTCATCCATCGCTACATGATCGTGTCTTTTTGTACATATATTGCTATTTTTTCTTATCATAAAAAATGCCATCAATAGTGGCATTCGCATAAGAGTTCATATATTTTTTTGTCATCTCTTTCTGGGCTTTCATCTTGACGATATCATGTTGTATCTCTTGTTTTATTAGTTTAAGCTGCTCAACAAGAATTTGATTCAATTGGATAATTTTTCTTCCTGCTTCTTTCTCCTTGGGCGTGAAGGGAGGATTCATGCTTTTTGTTAACTCCTCCCGTTTTGCTAGCAAGTCTTCTATTTTTTGTATCACTTGATCACGGTCGCGATGTTGATCTTTAGACCGTTTTGTCAATTCCACTAACTCTTCCGTTATTTCCAACAATTTTTCCACTTCGTCCATTACGCTTGTCCGCCTTCACTATGCCGCTGTTTCCGGTTGATTTGGATTACTTCTTTCCACGTATCTCTGAACTCTGTCACATATCCTTCCACTTCTTCAATAATGGTGACATCGTTTTTAAAATTGGCCTCAACAAGCCGTCGATTCATGTACTCATACAGTGCGTACATATTTTTAGAAATCTCAATATCCATATTTAGCGTGGCCATTAGTTCACAAATGATTCTTTGTGCTTTTTGCAAATTTTCGTTTTTTTGTTGGATAGATTTTTCTTCTATTGCTTTTTTCGCAAGCTTTAAAAATTTTAAACACCCGTTATAAAGCATTAACGTGAGTTCACCCGGTGATGCAGTTTGTACGCTGTTTTCCAAATAAGATTGATAAGGATTGTTCATTGCCATTTAAGACACTCCTCAGATATCATATCCATTAAAAAGTAAATAGTAAAGGCAGACGATTAAGCGCCGCCTCCAAATAATTGCATCAAATATGCTGACTGTTGGTTCGCCCGCTGAATCGCCTGTTCCATTGCCGTAAATTGCCGATAATATCTTGATTCGATTTGTATAAGCCGATCTTGAAAGGCATTGATTCGATTATCCAAATCTTTTAAGTTTTTTCCAATCGTAAACTGGTCATTTGTAGACAAAGACGTTCCCGCTTTGTCTTTGATTTTTGTCATCATACCTTTCAAAGAATCGCGGAGACGGCGGGCAATCCCTTTATCATTGTAAGATTCGCCGTCAGACATAAATAGTTTATAGATCGCTTCTGGATTTTCCTGAATTTTTTCCCGGAGTTTATTTTCATCAATTGTAAGTTTGCCTCGATCCAAATAATTGGCTGTTGTTGAAATCCCAATATCCGTAAGCTGCTTAAACCCTTTCAAAGTATCTCCGGCGACAGGAGAATATAAATCCAACCGCATTTGATTAAGACCGCTTGTTAAAATCGCATCGCCGCGAAGAAGGCCACTTTTCGCTTTTTCTTCCCACAGCTCGATTTGCTTTTCCGTCATTTCCTCTTTTTGTTCATCCGTTAGGGGAGGAAAATTCCGGAAGCGCTCTTCTGTTAATTTGCCATTAATCTTTTCAATCACTTCATTATATTTATTAACAAATTTTACAATAGTATCGAGAATTGCATCAACATCTGTTGATGTAGAAATCGTAACAGGACTTGTCGTTACATTTTTAATTGTATATTCAATCCCCGCAATCGTAAACGTATTAGATGTTTGGACAGTTTCGTAGCCGTTGATTTTAACTTTTGCATTTTGACCCGCAGTTTCGGGGATTAGGTTAAACGTTGTATCATCAAGTGAAAAACCTAGGCTTTGCAAAAAATCAAATGTTTCACTATCGGCAGCTTTAATCGTTCCGCCTTCACCTGTTTTATTATTCGTTAAAACGAGCCTTTCCACACCAGATGAATCCTTTAATTTCATCCCCGTAACGCCTAGATTTGAGCTGTTGATTTTGTAGATAACATCATCAAGCGTATCATTTTCACCAATATTAATCGTCACTTCTCTCGTTTCTGTTGAACCTGGATCGGTCACTTCAAATTTTAGCGTTCTTGCACCAGATGTAAAATTATTTAACGTTGCTGCACTATATGTGGCAGCCTTAGCCAATTGTTGGACTTCAATCGCTGTTGACGTATTAGCTGAAGCGTTGATTGCCTTTGCCACAACAGCTGACTCATCAGAGCTCGTCACTTTTTTTTGTCGGAAATTCGACAGTCTGTATACGCCGTCAAAAATCAATCTGTCCAATTCGTCCAACAGCTTGTTGATTTCCCTGTAGCTGTCGCGCTGCCATTCAAAAATTTGCTTTTGTTGGACCATTTTATCGAGCGGAATTCTTTCCGCCTTCATTAAATCTTTTACGAGAGCGTCAATGTCCATTCCGCTTGCCAAACCGACAATTCGCATTTTTTCCACCCCTAGTTAAATTTTCCGATCCACGATTAATCCCATCAGCTCTGCCATTGCCGCATATATATCAAGCATTTTTTTCGGAGGAATTTCCCTGATGACTTCGTTCGTCTCTACATTGACAACTTGTACAAAATATTCTTTCAGTTCTTCATGAAGTACAAATTGAATCGATGTTTTAATCGGCTTCAAAAAATTGTTCAAATCCTCAATTGCTTCCTCCAGCGTAACTTTAGCTTTTTTTTCTTCTTCTTGGACAGGCTGCTGGTTTTCAGGCATTGACAATTTTTCCTCTTTTCCTTGCATATCCTGCAAAAAAGCATTATTATTAACACCGGTTATCTTTTGTATTCCCATATTCCTTCTCCTCCGAGGAATTCTTGCTATTTTATTTATCGGTAAAAAATTGCCTTGTTTTAGCATCTTTTGACAAAACATTCATAACTTTATTGAAATGATTTCTTAATTTTTAAAATATTGAGTTTATGAAATCGGTAAGCTGAAGGGCTGCTTAAAATCCACACAACCATTTTTTATTCTTCTAAAAGCTTAGGTCGTTTAAGATGGGGAAGGCTTCCAATTTACTAGTAGAGTAGAAAACTGTTTTCAAAGGGACAGCCTATGCTGTCTCTTTTGCTCTCAGCTTCCCCTCATCAAACCGTACGTGAGGTTTTCCCTCATACGGCTTTCCGACGTTCTTCCTTTGGCTTTCGTTCTTGTCTAACTTGCTAATTTCACTAATAAGCCTTGTGTTAATTTTATAACTTCTTTCATTCTCGCATGTTTCTTCCTTTGGTTCTTCTTCTTATTCCAGTACAGAGTAAGTCTTTCTAATACATACCAGTCCACTTTATTTAGCCACTTCTTGGCGATGGACGAAATACTGTAGTAATTCTTAAATCCTTGTAAAATTCGATTGAGCCCTTTCACCAGTTCTTTGATGTCCATAAATCGCTTGTTCCTTGGACTCGTATATTCCTTAAATTCATTTTCATTTTCTTCATGGCTTTCTTACTTGGAAATGTGAGACATGACATAAACTTTCGAGCCACCCTTGTTCATCACAGGAAATTTCCGATGGTGTAGATCTAGAAAGTCAAATCCGTTTGTGTCGTCCCATAGGCTGACCAGTTTGGATTTCTCTGTGTTGATTTCAAGGTCGAGTTTCTTCATGATGGCTTTTAGTACTTGAATGCTCTCCAGCGCCTCGTTTTTCGTGCGACACATGATCACGAAATCATCTGCGTATCGCACCAGTTCTCCTAAGTGTAGGAACTTCTTCTTTCATATCGTGTCCATATAATGCAGGTAGCTGTTCGCTAAAAGAGGCGAAATGACTCCGCCCTGCGGGGTACCCTTTTTGGTGTTATGAAACTGTCCATCTTCCATTACACCTTAGCTGGGCGCGCTAAAAAACAAAACCCCTTTTTCAACAATAGCTTTGTGAAAAAGGGGTTTTGAAAACCTCGTCAAAAGGTTCAGTTTTAATTTGGACCGTCAACTGCTCCATTATGCTTGCTAAGTTTAAACGAATACAGGTTGAAATTCATCGGTCACTTGTTGGAATCCATTATTTTCTTCATAAGCTTCTTCACGTTCCACATCAAATCTTTCCATAATCGGCAAATCATTCGCAGAGAACAGGTAAGAATCTTTTTCGGCAACATGCTCATGCCACGCCCAATTCGGAACAACGAAGAAATCGCCGCTTTCCCAATCAAAGCGCACACCGTTGATAATACTGTACCCAGATCCTTTATAGACATGGTAAATAGTCGAGTGCGTATGACGGTGAGCTTTTGAATGAAACCCTTTTGGAAGCAATTGCATCCAAGCGGAAATCGTCGGATTGGCTTGTTTGCCTGTTGAAGGATTGATATATTCAACCGCATATCCATCGTACGGATCTGGATCAAAGCGTTTTAAACCTTGAATAGCTGCTTCAGTCTGCTTCCATTTATAAGACCCTAACGGAGCGATTTTTGGTTCACGGTCAGAAATTGGACGAACCATGCCACCTTCATATCTTTGCGATGAGTAATTATCAGGAACTTTCGGTTGTTCAATTCCGTCTGGATAAGGATCAAAGAACGTGCCGCCAATCGAATAGATAGTTGGAATATCAAGACAGTCCATCCAAATCATCGGCTCATCACCCGGATGTCCATGACCATGCCAAAGCCCTTTCGGAGTAATGAGATAATCGCCTTCCTCCATAAAAATCCGCTCGCCTTGCACAATTGTATAAGCGCCTTTTCCTTGACTGATAAAGCGCAGCGCACTTTGCGAATGGCGATGCGAAGGCGCTACTTCACCGGGAAGAATTAATTGTACGGCAGCATAAAGCGTTTGTGTTGTTGATGCCCATCCCCAAGGCTTTCGATAAGTCAATCCAGGATTTTGAAAATAAATCGCCCGTCTTTCCCCGCCGCGCTCAGGAGTAAAAATTTCAGTTGCTTCCATCAATTTTTTATAAAGGGTTTTCCATTTCCAAAGATACGCTTCAGCTTGCGGAGTTGGCTGGCGATGCATTAAATCTGGAATAGCATCCCAAAGCGGTCCTAGATGGTATTGCTCAATATCTTTTGTGAAATCTCGGACAATTTTACTTTTAAAAAACTCATTTTTTTCCGCCATGATGAACTAACCTCCTCTATTCTTTTAAAGCTTTGATAAATTACGTTGAATTTGGCTATAATGCTTGCTTGCATGTTCGACAAGCAGGTGGTCGACAATAAAAGACATCGGTTTTGTTCCGAAACGAGGATTGCGGCTCGGGGCCTCTGATTTTAAATCTTCTTCTGACAGCTTGCTCAACACTTTTTCCACTTGATCTTTTACGTTTTCAAGCTTGTTTAGCACGTCTGAAACTTCACGTTTTTCTGTATTAGCAACAGCAGCAAGCCTGTTTTCATCCGTAAGTCCTCTTCCCCATTCTGTACCCGGCGACTCAAGCAGCCGCTCAATTTCGTTTAACCAGTATGGAATCGCTTCTTCAACATGGCAAAGAATTTGCATGATGGACCATTCTTCTTCTGATGGATTCCAACGAATGGTCTCTTCTGAAAGACTTTTTGTAGTTTCAATCATTTGGTCAATGGATTGTTTTATGCTTTCAATCGCTTCGTTCATATTAGTCATTCGCTGATCTCCCCCGTCACTTTTTTCACTTTATTTTCTAATGCACCGATGCCGTCTATCTCGATGCGGACAACATCTCCATCTTTTAAAAATACTTGAGGGTCTCTTGCTACACCAACACCTCCTGGAGTTCCTGTCAAAATGACATCTCCCGGCTCAAGGGTCATAAGTCCAGATAGAAATTCAACCAAGTACTGTACGGAAAAGACAAGATTTTTCGTGTTAGAACGCTGACGTTCTTCACCGTTAACCGTTAAGACTACTTCCAGACCAGAAGGATCTGACAGCTCATCGGTTGTTACTAACCACGGTCCCATCGGAGCGCTTCCATCCACTGTCTTGCCTTGAAGCCATTGCAGCGTACGGCGTTGAAGATCCCGGTAAGTCACATCATTCACAATTGTATAGCCTGCAACATAATCCAATGCTTCTGCTTGGGAAACATTGCGCGCCCGTTTTCCAATCACAAAAGCAAACTCAGCTTCATAATCCAGCTGATCGGAAATTGGATAATGAGGAATGTCATCCTCCGGTCCGATGACAGTATTCGCGAATTTCGCAAAAACTACAGGATATGGAGGAATCTCTCTTCCCATTTCCAAAATATGCTCCCTGTAGTTATGGCCTACGCAAATCATTTTCCCCGGCGATGGCACTGGTGCTTCCACTTTTACATCTTCTTTGGAAAACACAAGCTGCTTTCCTTTATATTTTTCATGTTTTAAAGCAAATGCAACTGCTTCTTTTGCATAGTCCAAGCTTTCCTTTCCGCCTTGTAAAAATCCGTTCATATCTGCCGGCACATACGCCTCAGCAATTTGTTTGAAGCGCAATTTCCCTTCCGATTCCAGCTTTTTTTCAAATGCGGCATGCAGATCAATCACTTTTCCATCCTCAATTGCACCGATGCGTGTGACGCCTTGTTCTGTAAACGTGATCAGTTTCACTATTGAAACCCCTTTCATTGATTATGGTCTTGTTACCATCTTAATATTGAAAAAAATCTAAAAATACATTATTTTTCTTATATACAGAACAAAAATGGATTTCCTCATCAATCAAAAAATTTTTTACAGGTGATATGGATGGCTTCTCAAAATAAAAAAAGAATTTCTTCCGTTGAAAACGCTTTAAAAATTTTGAAAAGCTTTTCAATGGACGAACCGGAACTGGGTGTGTCAGAAATAGCCGAAAAGCTAAATATCGGAAAAAGCACTGCCCACAGACTTTTAACAAGCTTAGCCAGCGAAGGATTTGTATACAAAGATATAAACACAAACCATTACAGTTTAGGTGCTTCGATCTTGACATTAACAAGCATCGTTAGCTCCCAATTGAAAATTTTAAATGAGGCGACGCCGGTTCTAAATGTTTTAACAGAGGAGACAGGCGAAAATTCGCACATTTCCATATTAGAAGGCACCGAAATTATTTATTTGCAAAAAATTGAATGCACGTATCCTTCAAAAAAAGAATATACCCATATCGGCAGAAGGAATCCTGTCTACTGCACAAGTCCCGGTCAAGCCATTTTAGCCTTTGAAGACGAAGAAGTAATCGAGAAAATTTGCTCGCAGCCCTTCAAAAAATACGGTCCGAACACGATCACTTCACCCGAGCAATTAAAAGAAAAGCTTTTGAAAATAAAAAAAGAAGGCTACGCCGTTTGCAATCAAGAGTTCCAAAAAGGGATCATCGGAATCGGTGCGCCCATTTTTAATGAACATAACAAAGTGGTTGCAGCAGTGAACATTACCGGCTCTACGAAGCGAATCAATTCCATTAACATCAAGCAGCTTATAAAAAAAGTGGTGAATGCGGGAGAAAGAATTTCTGAATTAATAAAACAGAGAAAAACGAAGCAATTGTTCGGAAATGACGACTAGACTGGAGGACTAACATGAGCGAAAAATATTTGCTGTCATCTGTGAAGAACGCAATGAAAATTCTGCGTCTTTTTACACATAAACAAAAAGAGCTAGGGATTACCGAAATATCAAAAAAATTAAATATTTCCAAAAGCAGCGCCCATCGCCTTGTTTCATTGCTTGTAAAGGAAGGATTTTTATCAAAAAATCCCCGGACAAACAAGTATCGATTAGGCCTTTCGATTCTAACATTAGGAGGCGTGATTTTCAGCAATCATGAGTTGTACAAAGAAGCGCTGCCCATTGTAAAAAAGCTTGTTCACACATTAAATGAATCCGCACATATTTGTCTTTTGGAAGAGGATCAAGTAGTGTATTTGTTCCGAATTGAAAGCAGCCAGCCCGATCGGCTGTTAACATATATAGGGCGGAAAAATCCGATTCATTGCACAAGTGAAGGGTTATGCATTCTGGCTTATCAAAACAAACGAACAATTGAAAAAGTTTTGTCGAAAAAATTATATGCATACACTCCCTATACGATCACCGATCCAGACATTTTAAAAAATGAGTTAAAAAAAATTAAAAAACAAGGATTTGCCATATCAAAAGACCAATTTTATGTCGGGTATGTCGGGATCGCAGCACCAATTCGCGATTATTCCGGCAAAGTGGTGTCTTCACTATCCATGATTGGCTCAACTGCCAGAATGACAGATGATCGGTTTCCAGTCTTTATTGAACATATTACGCAAGCAGCTAAAAGCATATCAGAGCATCTAGGTTATATCGACGGAAAATGAGTACATTTTTTAAAATTTCGAATTTTTTGTTTTGTATAAAAGAACTAGAATATTCCTTTTTCTTTCTTTTCTCACTATGATAAGAAACTAGCTACAAGTCTAAAAGGGAGGAATATTCATGGTTCATACAGTACAAACACAAGAAAACGAACTTAGGTCGCTGCAATTGCAAAAACTGAATCGATTGTTACATTTTGTTTTGAATCATAATGAATTTTATAAAGAAAAACTTGCCGGTTTAAAGCTTCCGCTGCAATCTTTGGAAGAAATGAAAAAGCTTCCTTTCACAATGAAAAAGGAATTGGTCGATGATCAAAACAATCATCCTCCATACGGCAAAAACCATTCATACCCTTTAGAGGAATATGTAAGATACCATCAAACTTCCGGCACTTCAGGGAAACCGCTGAAAATTTTAGACACAAAAAAAAGCTTTGAATGGTGGGAAACATGCTGGCTGGAAGTTTATCGCTCCAGCGGAGTTACGAAAAAAGACAGAGTATTTTTCGCCTTTTCGTTCGGTCCTTTTATTGGATTTTGGGCTGCATTTGAAGGAGCAAAACGATTAGGTGCCCTTTCGATTTCATCCGGCAGCCAAACTTCGATTGAGCGATTGAGAAGCATGATAGAAAACAGAGCAACAGTACTAGTCTGTACTCCAAGCTACGCTTTACATCTGGCGGAAGTAGCAGAAGAAAACGGCATTGATATTAAAAATGGCCCTGTCCAAAAAATCATTACGGCTGGTGAACCTGGAGGCTCTGTCCCTTCTACACGAAAGCAAATTGAAAGTTTGTGGGGAGCCGTTTTATATGACCACGTAGGCATGACAGAAATGGGAGCATACGGTTATTCTTGTTCAGAACAAAAAGGGATTCATGTCAATGAATCGGAGTTTATTGTAGAAGTGATCAATCCTAACACGTTGGAGCCGGTGGAAGTTGGTGAAAAAGGAGAATTAGTATTAACCAATTTAGGAAGAGAAAGCTATCCGGTTATTCGCTATCGGACAGGCGATATCGTAATCCGGTCTGATCAGCAATGTGAATGCGGCAATTCCTATCAATTTTTCCCTGGAGGAATTCTCGGACGCGCAGACGATATGGTCATAATACGGGGCATTAACATTTACCCGTCTTCCATTGAATCCATTATTCGCGAATTCAAAGAAGTGAAAGAATTTCGCATCGTGTACTACACAGAAAATGAGATGGATCAAATCAAAGTGGAAATTGAATGCGATTCTGAACAAATCGTGCCTATCCTCGCAACAAAATTGAGAGAACGAGTCGGTTTAAGAATCCAAGTTGAAAAAGTTCCAGACAACGAGCTGCCTCGCTTTACAATGAAAGCAAGAAGGGTTGTGGACAATCGAAAAAAAAGATAAACACATATATTTTTGAAAACGTTTTCTATATAACTAAAAAAGGATAAGGAAAGCTCAGATTTTCTTATCTCAAAAAAATAAAGCAGCCTTGCTTCATTTGTAAGAAGACAAGGCTGCTATTTTGCATAATTTTATTCTTCAAACTTAAAAACGGCTTTTTTCTGACAAAACTTGCATTTCTTTTTCGTGTAATGACTTAATATTATGACATGCGGTGCATCTAACAGCTTCAGCGATTCCTTTACATGCTTTTCGCACGAAAATATGGCTGCCGCACACATATGGAACCCCTACATTATATAAAATGTTTGGTTGTTTGAACCTAATGGAATATGTCCCATTTCTAAAATATCAACTAAATAGGCAAATGGATTTTCTCCCCATTCGTTTATATTTGCAACCAATTCCCATGCGCATGCCAACACGCTGATGTACATGGCATGGCCAACTAAAAACCGAATGAATGATTCATCTGAAAATGTTTTGAAGGCACCTTTATAGACTTCATGAAATACAGCTTCCGGCAAGTGATAGACGATTTCGTTCAAAATTTCCTCTTGTCCGGATTGATCAATTTTCTCTTTCAGCCTGTCAGGCAGCACCTTCAATGCTTCCCATAAAGAGCTGTTAGTTAACCGAATGGTATCGTATATATTTCCAATTTCATCTTTTGAAATCCACTTAATTTCGTAATTTGCTATATTCAGTGATTGCAAAAATTTTTCTGCTTTATTCTGGACGTCATCATGAATTGTTCCGACATGCTGGTACCAGTTAATGTTTAGCAGACGATCCGCCATTTGATTGACTCGTTCATGCTTGAAATCATATGAAGCATGGTTCTCAATGAGCGTAATTGACATGTTTTCCACCCCTTTATATAAAATCAAAAGCGATTAATATTTTGTTGTTAATTCAGGCGGACCAAATTTCGGGCCATAAGGACCTTCATCAAGCCATCTTCCTAATTTCGGTACAATGGCTGTTAAAGATGCAGCAATTTCCCTTTTTAAATTCATTTCTGGAGAATTTCCTTGCAGGTGATGCAATGCAGTCGAAGAGCTGTTGCGATTCCACAAGCCTGCAATTCTCCGTTCATTTGCCGCTTTTTCAATCGCTTCGCGTCTTTTCTCTTCGCTTGAAGCATCAAGAGCTTTTTCAATTCCTTTAACAGCTATTAAAGCATCAGGAACCCCCGAATTCAGCCCTCTAGCACCAAATGGTGCAAATAAGTGGGCAGCTTCTCCTGCCAACAGAACTCTTCGTTTTTCGTCTGTATATGAATTGGCGACGACTTGATGAAATCTGTATGATGATACCCACGTAATCCGTTCTGCATATTTAGGATCCATAACTTTCGGAAGCCATTTTTTTACTCCTTCCACTTCCGAATATTCATCTGGATTATCGTCTTCCAGCAGTTGAAGGTCGATTCTCCACCCGCCTTTGAACGGTACAAACATCACATTCCGCCCGCCCATTGCCGGATGCTGATAGTGGAAAACCCTTTCAAGCGGCAGCGGATCATTTTCATCTTCTTCAACATCAACGACAAGAAATGTATCTTTTGTTCTTGGCCCTTCAAATTTTAATCCTGCTGTTTCACGGACGACAGAACGAGCGCCGTCACAACCAATCACATATTCCGCTTCCCAAACATCCCCTTTTTCTGTCACCACTTTAATGCCGTCTTCTTCTGAAATCACTTCTTTCACAGGGGTATCCCATACAAATTCAACGCCGGCTTTTTCACAATAATCATATATAATCGATTCAATATGATTTTGATGTAATGACGTAAATGGCGGAAGCTTTGTCGGATCACTAGTATCCGTCACACCGTAATTTCTTACGTACACTTCTTTCCCTTTATAAATCGTGCGTTTTATCGGCCAGACAACACCATTTCTCGCAATTTCAAAACCAAGTCCTTCATCAATGCTTTCAAGCAGCTTCAACGTTGCGTTATGAATATAAATTGCTCGGCTTCCAGGTCTTGGCCGCCCTTTCGGCTCCGCTTCAATCACGACAGAAGAAATTCCTCTTTTTTTGAGTGCCAATCCTGCTACAAGGCCAACTGGACCGGCGCCTACAACGACAACTGTACGCTTGTTGCTCATGACATATCTCTCCTTTACATAAATGAAATGGATGGATTGATTGATGGAAACGCTTACTATGATTCTATTATAATGGCATTTTTTCTTTATTCGTCACTCATTTGTTCCTCTATGCGGGACAAATAAAATACCTTTGCTATTTTTTTAAATTGAATGCCCCTCGCGTCTGCAAGGTGCCAGATTTTCTTTGCGGGAGCTCGATAAGGTATATGTTGAGTTTGGGATTGCGGCATCAGCTCATACATGCTGAAAGGGGCTGTCCGATGAATTTCTAAAATGAAGGATTTGGGAGAAATACTACCGTGAAGGACAAAATAATCGAATAAAATTTGCAAATGTCCTTCATATAGGTAATGAAGTTCAACAAGAAGCAATTGTATGTGCTGAATGTCCGTCATAAAACGTTTGGAGAACGTAATTAAAAAAGAGAGCATAAGAAAAGTCCTTCATAAGACATCTGAAGGATATAAACAAGATAGAAAAAATGGTCTGTCCGATAAGTCCCTAAAATAAAGGGCTCCAAAAAGTCAGTTAACCCTGACTTTTTGGACAGCCCCTTCAAACAAAAATCGAAATATATTAAGGGGCTGTCAAATAAGTCGTTTTTTCGACTTATGACGCCCCCTTAAATGTTTTAAAAACGTTATATATGATGCTTATGATTTTTTGTTTTCAATGGAGAATTGACTTCCTGAACAGACCTACTTGAATTATTTTTGGAACTTATCGGACATCCACGTAAGAAACAATCGATTATAGCTTGTGAATGCCTGAATAATTTCCGGCAGTTATAACGGCAGATGCTATCAATCGTTTATCATGAACAAAATCATTGTTGCTTGATTGAATCGTTTTAAATAATTTTTCTTTTTGCTGCTTTATTTGTTCATCGTGTAACACACTGAACTTGAACATTTCCGACACGATTTTACTAGATGCCTCATATGCGAAAATTTTTGCCAATAGTTTCTTTTCTTTTATTTTTTTCTGAGCTTTATTTGCAAGTAATTTTTCCACTCGAAATAAATTGCTTTCAATTGCATAAATCGAAATGGCCAAATTTGCCAACCATGCTAAAATTTCTTGTTCTTCCTTATAATTTTCAAATGACTGTAAAATAATTTCCATCGCTTGTCCCGCGAGCCTTCTCAAGTTGGACAGCAGCTCCCACTCCTGCGCCATTTCTTCAGATGGACCTTCATCCAGCTTTCTGAAATCCGGCCATTCCGCTTTTGATTGCAGCAGTGTTTGGGCAATAATCATCCGGTTAATCTCGTTTGTTCCTTCAAATATTCTGTTAATCCTTGAATCGCGGTAAAGGTGCTCCACTTCATATTCGGAAATATAACCGTATCCGCCATGCATTTGCAGCGCTTCATCCACAATGATATCCAGCGCTTCGGAGGCAAACACCTTGTTGATCGAAGCTTCCACTGCAAATTGCTTTAAAATATCTCTATACGGTATATTATTTTCTTTACAGTACTGATATCCCCGATCCAACTCGCCGGCAGAACGATATACCATGCTTTCAATCGTAAATATTTTTGCAGCTATGTCGGCTATTTTTTCTTGAATTAACGGAAATTGCGACAGCGGCCGATTAAATTGTTTCCGCTCTGTTACATGCTGAACGGCGAGCTCCAATGCTCTTTTTGCCATGCCGAGGCTTGCAGCTGATATTTTATGGCGGCCGTTATTCAAAATGTTAAACGCAATCAAATGTCCCCTGCCAATTTCCCCTAATACATTTTCAACCGGAACTTTTACATCCTCCAAAATGACCGGTGTTGTTGAAGAGCCTTTTAAACCCATTTTCTTTTCTTCCGGTCCTATTGTAATCCCTTCACTGTTTTTATCGACAATAAAGGCGGTGAACTTCTCACCGTCCACTTTCGCGTACAAAATAAAGAAATCTGCAAAAGATGCATTAGTAATAAATTGTTTTTCGCCATTAATTAAATAGTATTTGCCGTCATCAGACAATCGTGCTGTCGTTTTGATACTTAAGGCATCCGTTCCTGCCGACGGTTCTGTCAATGCATACGCACCAATTTTTTCGCCGCTAACTACGTAAGGCAAATATTTTTCCTTTTGCTCGTCTGTTCCATAATACACAATCGGAAGGGAGCCAATTCCAATTTGCCCTCCAAATGTTGTTGAAAAAGATCTCGTCTTTCCAATTTCCTCCATGATGATAACCGAACTGATTTTATCTAAATCAAGCCCTCCGTATTCTTCAGGCACATCTGATCCTAATAGACCTAATTCTCCTGCTTTTCTCAAGAGCTCAATCGATTGATCAAATTGTTGTTTTTCTATTTCCGGCAAAACAGGCAAAACTTCTTGTTCCACATATGCTGATGCAGTGCTAGCTATCATGCGATGTTCTTCAGTAAAATTCTCCGGTGTAAATATATCATCTAAAGAAATCACTTTTTTCAAAAAAGGGTTGCTTGAAAATTGTTCCATTTTATAACACCTCTGTTTTTTAACCATTCATTTTTCTCCCAAAGCTGCTGCATCTGTTATTAGAGCAAAATCAAGAAAAGTGCATTTGCTCCAATAAGCTGAAAACAGTCCCCATAACCATCGGCATCTGTATAAGCTTGCTGAATGGAAACGCAAAACATAATGGCATCACATACATAATGGAAAGAACAAAAGCTAAAGGCACGAAAGAATAGCGGGAAATTCCAAATCATACATCACTTTTCCATTGCGTCCAAAAAAAAGAGGCGGAGCCAGCCGAAATAACGGCTGAAAAGCTCATCATGAGACGACAAATTATATGGAAGGTAAGTAATTGCTGCTGAAATATCGAAAAAAGACGAGAATCGAAGCAGGAAGCCGCCAAAAGATTAAGAAAATCCGGATCTCGCAAATGAAATCAAATGATCATGCACAATCATCAAACGCTTATGAACATTTTTTGCAATCGTTTTCAAATTTTAAAAGATTGGAAGCAAAAATAATAGATTTGAGATTTTATTAATTTTATCGGAATTTTTAGAAATTCCAACTCGATTATTCAGTCAATAAGCCAGCTTCCAAATAGCAGCATGGACATCAAACGCATGAATGACTTCAGTACCATGGCAAAACTGTCCGTTACGACGAGTTACATAAATAATGCCGGCCGGCAGTGTAAAGAAACCAACAGGAAACATTATATGGAATTGATGCTCAGCTTCATAAAGTATCCCGATATTTTCCAAATCATAATCGCCGGAGTGTCAATGTTTCAGCCGATAAGCTGTTCTTCTTAAACTCTTCTTTTCAACGAACCATTTATGCATTGATATTAAATTTTTCCATCACTTGGTCTTTCAGTCTTACCTTTTGAATTTTACCGCTCGCTGTGACAGGAAAATCTTCTGTGAAAATAATTTTGTTTGGAACTTTGTATGATGCCATTTGCGCTTTAACAAACTCTTTTAATTCTTCCTCTGTGCAAGCTGCGCCTTTTTTCAGCTTTATAACAGCACAAACTGATTCGCCCATTACTTCATCAGGCAAGCCTATGACAGCTGCTTCGACAACTTGAGGGTGTTTAGTTAAAACTGCCTCGACTTCCTGCGGATAAATGTTGAAGCCTCCACGAATGATCATTTCTTTTTTTCGCCCGACGAAACGAAGGTTTCCTTTTTCATCCAACACTCCGAGATCTCCCGTATAAAACCATCCTTCTTTATCCAAAACCTGCTCTGTTTGTTCCTTCATTTTGTAATACCCTTTCATGGTGCCAAAGCTGTGGATGGCAATTTCACCAACTTCGCCTGGAGGGAGCTCCTGCCGATTTTCGTCTACAATTTTCAGCTTTACACCTTCGATCGGTTTTCCTACAGTTTCCAATATCACTCGTTCATCCTGTTCATCATAGTCAGTCGCAGTAACAGATCCCGTTTCGGTAATTCCGTATGATTGGCACAAGTTTATTCCCATCCGCTCCCGAATTTCTTTCACTTTGTTTGGTGGAATAGGTGATGCCCCGACAATACCCGCTCGCAATGAAGAAAGGTCATAATCTTCAAAATCTTCTTGTTCCAATTCTTTTATAAACATGGCGGGAACTCCTTGTTTGATCGTCACTTTTTCCTGTTCAATTAATTTTAATGTTTCCTTCGGATGATATTTCTCTTGCAAAATGATTCTTGCGCCGCAAGAGATCGCACAAAACAAGTTGACGGCCATTCCAAAAATATGGAATAAAGGAGCAGGAACGATAAACACATCTTTTTCAGTACATCTAATCGTTTTAGCTATAATATTAGCTGATTGAACAATGGCGCGATGGCTGATCATTACACCTTTCGGAATGCCTGTCGTTCCTGATGTATACAATAAACAAAACAAATCGTTGTTGACATCAAGCTTTTCAGCTGGAGCATCTTCTGACGCGGAAGACGCTACTTCTTGATAGGATAATAGATCAGGATGTTCAAAACGAACAGAAATCAAAGTTTTTACAACTTGGAACGCTTGCTTAAATCCAATGTTTTCATCAAACTGTTCCGTTACAAACAACACTTTTGGCTCCGAATTTTTGAGAATGTATTCCACTTCGTGATGCTTATACTTCGGATTAAACGGAACTAGAATGGCACCTATTTTGGCCGCTGCTACAAAAATAACGGCTGTTTCGTTCCAGTTTGGCAAGCAAACAGCGACTCGATCTCCCTTGTTGATCCCCAGCTTTTTCAAACCCGCAGCCAGCCGATTAGCTTCTTGAAAAAATTCGCCATAGGTCAATCTGTTTTTCAGGTCATAGAGCACTTCTTTATCTTTATAGGCTTTCACCGTATGTTCTACCAACTCGTACACCGAAAACAAATAATTGTTCATTGCTTCGCCATCTCCTCTTACGCAAATATTCAAACCATGTAAGACACGAAGCATCCTGAGTCATTTCATATCGGACACTTCGTGAAATTACATGATTTGTTCGTTCGATGACTTTTTCTATATAAAATAACCTTTTCTACATGAAGTCGGTTGTATCGCTTTTATTATTTTCCAACGTAAACCGGCTTGCGCTTTTCTACAAACGCTTTCAATCCTTCTTTTCGATCTTCTGTTGAAAAGGCATTGGCAAAACTAGATGCTTCAAGGGTCAATCCTGTTTCCAGATCAGCATTGCTGCCAGCATTGACAGCTATTTTCAGCATACGAAGAGCTACAGGCGGTTTTTGGGCTAGCTTTTCTGCCCATTGTTTGGCAGTTGCCAGCAGTTCCTCGCCAGGTACAACTTTGTTCACTATATGAAGCTCCAACGCTCTGTTAGCATCAAACATGTCGCCAAAATAAAGTAATTCTTTAGCAATGCCTTGACCGACAATTTTTTGCAGACGCTGGGTGCCTCCGCCGCCAGGAATAATGCCAAGACCGACTTCAGGGAAAGCAAATTTAGCTTTTTCCGAGCAAATCCGCAGGTCACAAGCCAATGCAAGCTCTAAGCCTCCGCCTAAAGCAAGACCGTTAATGGCAGCAATGACAGGTTTGGATGCGTTTTCAATTTTTGAAAAAGCTTCCCTTGACACACGGTTCATATTCATCATGCCAACAAGATCGAGATCAGCCATTTCGTTAATATCTGCTCCGGCAACAAATGCTTTTTCACCGCTGCCTGTTAAAATAATGACTCTTACTTGGCTGTTTTCTTCCAGCTCGTTAAAAATGGTTACAAGCTCTTTAAATACTTTTGAATTCAGCGGGTTGACAGGCGGGCGGTTGATGGTGACAACTGCTACATGCTGTTCAATATCGCATGTTAAAAATTCCAAGCTCATCTTCAGTCCCCCATTCTCATGATTAGTCATAGTCGTAAAAACCGGCTCCTGTTTTCCTTCCAAGTCTTCCTGCTCTTACTAATTGCTTTAGAAGCATTGGAGGTGCGAAGCGGTTATCATTAAACTCATTTTTCATATATTCCATTACGTAGTAGCCGATATCAACACCGGCAAAATCTTGAAGTGTGAACGGCCCCATAGGATAGTTCAGCCCGAGCGTAACCGCTTTATCAATATCTTCCGCTGTAGCTACCCCTTCTTCGAGCAGCTTAATCGCTTCAATAAATTGCGGAATCATAATACGGTTGACAATAAATCCTGGAGTGTCTTTTTTCACTTCCACCGGCTCTTTATTCAGCTTTTTCGCAAATTCCTTCAGTTCTACTACTGTTTCATCGCTTGTTTTATATCCTCGAACAACTTCCACTAATTTCATGATCTGCGCAGGATTGAAGAAATGCATTCCTGCGACGCGTTCCGGCCTGTTCGTTGCAGACGCAATCTCTGTTATGGACATGGAAGAAGTATTTGTTGCCAAAATCACATGGTCAGATGTAATTTGATCCAATTTCGCGAAAACGCTTTTTTTTACTTCCAAATCTTCTATAACAGCTTCAATCACAATATCAGCCTGTTTAAAATCCTCCAAATTTGTCGTAACTTGAATTCGTTCCAAAACTTCCTTTTTTTGCTCTTCGGTCATTTTTCCTTTTGCAACGCTTTTTTCCATAAATTTATTTATTCTTGATAAGCCGTTATCAAGAAATTTTTGTTCGACATCATGCAAGATAACTTGAAATCCTGAAATGGCGGCCAAATTGGCGATGCCGCTTCCCATCGAGCCTGCTCCAACTACCCCGACTTTAGATATCGTCATAGTCACAACTCCTTTTAAAAACATAACTTTATTAATATTCTGTAAATTATTATAGAAAATATAAAATGAAATAAACACCTACAAAATACGGAAAAAGCTTCTCTTCTATCAACAATTTTGTGGAAAAAACGCTGCGGCGCTTTTATATTCTTTCAGTTGTTTTTGAATAATACAGATCATAAAGCTTATAAGCCATCATCATATTGAATCGATGATCAGCATCATTTAAATCAATTTCCAGCAGCGATTCAATCTTTTCAAGACGATAAAGAAGGGAGCTTCGATGAATAAACAGCTCTTCTGCCGAATTTTTAATATTTCCGTTGTTATAAAGGAATACTCGCAGCGTATGGAATAAATCCATACTTTTCCCTTCCGAATAATTCAATAACGGTTCAAGATGCCTTTTGATGAAAAATTCCACCGCTTCTTTATTATCTAAATGATGTAAAATAGTGTAAGCGCCCAATTCCTCAAACAAAGCAAACCCTTTTTGGCGAAACCTGTGAAACACGACATTCAAAGCTTGGATAGCCTGCTGATAGCTAATATAATAATCATTTAAATTTTCAGTTTTACCGCCGATCCCCATGAATACTTGGCATTCAATATTGCCTTCTCGAACCCAATTTTTTATATTTCTATAAAATTCTCTCCAATAGTTTTTTGGATGCTTGCCTTCTACTTTTACCGGAACAATCAATATATAGTTTCCATCGTTTGTCGCCATGATAATTTCTTTGCTGAAACGGGAAATTTGTGTTTTCAACTGGTCCCAAATCAATGTTTTTTTAGATTGTTGAACAAGCAAATTACTGTTTTCCGTTTCCTTCTTATCTAATAAAATCGACAACACCGCTAATCGGTGCTGATGAAATAAGTTCCATTGGAATAAATTCGCATATTGTAAAATCCGCTCTTGATCCTCTATACGTTCCACAAGCAATTTGCTGACAAAGCTATCCTTTACCTGCTCTTTTGTATCCAAAACAAGCTTCTGCTTGATAAATTGGATCGAACAAATATTTCTTGCCAAATCAATTGTCAGCTGGTCAAATTCATCCATGTCATTTTCGCCAATTTCAACAGCCAAAAACCCAAGCAAATTTCCTCCGCCGTTCACCTTCCACAGCCTGAAATGAAGCTCTTCCCCGTCATCCAATTGGATGTGGATTTTCCTTCCGTTTTCTATCAATCTCTCTTTATTTCCGCTGCTCATCAGCCTTTCTACATCTTTATTTGATAAATCATAATGATGGAAGGAACAAGAAATCGGCCTCATAAAACGGTCGAACAAAAGGACGGATTTGGAAAAAAGACTTCTTAAAGCAGAAGTAATACCGTCAAAATTATCATGCTCTACTGTTTCTTTCACAAGAGCGTGCTGATAATCAAGCAGAAAGTAAAGACGTTCTTTATGCTCCTTTTCGTTTTTATATAAACGGGCATTTTCCAAAATAGCGGCAATATGATTGGAAAGCAGCTTTAATATCTCCAAATCATCTTCATTAAAAACTCCCTTTTGTTTCCCTTCTACATGAAGCACACCGATTGTTTTCAAATCAAATATTAATGGAACGGTCAGTTCAGACCCGCCTGGAGTATCCAAATACGGAAAGTATTCTTTTAAAACATAATTTGTTTCAATATTAATCCGTTCCGGTTTTTCAAATGGACCATAGGATGGAGGCTGAAAAATAAAATGATTTTCTTTTTCGTTATATAAATAAATACAAGCCATCCTTGCATTAGTTCCTTTTCCGGCGCGTTCCACAAGTGTTTCAATATTTTTTTCAAGCGGCACATCAAGCGACAAATTTTTGCTGATCCACTCGATCCCTTCGATTTTTTTAATTTGTGCTTCTTTTTGTTTCGCCATTGCAATCGCAACAGCTACATCTTTGCCGAATTCGTCAAAATGGGCCTTCATATCCAACAGAGGTACGTAGTCAAGATAGGCAATAATGCAAAAGCCCAGGCTGCTCATATCGTCTTTGAGAGGAACTGTAAACCACGTTTTTACTTTTTCTTTTTTCATTAAATTGGTAAACTGACAGTCGCCTGCTTGTTCTGCTTTATCATATGTTAAGCTTTGGTGAAGGAGATTTGGCGAACAATTTTGAACCTGCAGCGGAAAGGATTCCGTTATTTGCTGCAAATCTCCGCTCCAAACTTTCAAACTCAGCTCCTCTCCCTCTTGTAAAATGATGCCGACAAAATCACATGAAAACTGGGAGCGGAAGGAATCAGCCAAAAATTGCAATGCCTCTTCCTCCGTATCAATTTTCACTAGATGTCTAGCCGTTTTTCGCAAATGATTTTCAATCTTTCTCATTAATTTTTCCCGTTTTGATTCTGTCAAAGAGAACTCCTCCTTTTTGAAGAAGCTTGTGTCAATATTTCGAAAAATGAAAAACATGCTATAATTCAATTTAAACAAAAACAAATGCTGCGTACAAATTTTATTTGAAAAATGAAAACGTTGATGGTAATTTGTTAAATAGCTGCGGCTTTATCCACGCTTTTAAAAATTTTGCTACGATCTTTTGCGAGGATGGTACAAATGATCAATATTCTTGTCACACTGAATTCAAATTATATTCCCCCGCTGAAAGTTATGTTAAATTCATTATTTCAAAATAATATTGAAGAAAAATTTTCGATATATATCATGTATTCAAATATTTCCGATCAAGATTTACACGAATTGGATCAATTTGTAAAACGTCATAACCAAAGTTTATATCCAATATACGTAGACCCTAAGCTCTTTGAAGATGCACCCGTTTTTCGCCATTATACATCAGAAATGTATTATCGATTAGCTTCCCATCAATTTTTGCCCGACGATTTGGACCGAATTCTGTACCTTGATCCCGACATCGTTGTAATCAATCCCATCAAAGATTTTTACTATAGTGATTTTGAAAATTGCTTGTTTATTGCTTCTGAACATACACATTCTACAAAAGTTGCCAACCTTTTTAATAAATTAAGGCTTAAAACCCCGAATGCGAAAGGATATTTTAATACGGGCGTTTTGCTTATGAATTTGGAACGGATTCGGAAAGAAGTGAAATTGGAAGATATCTATGCATTTATTAATGAAAACCGTTTAAAGCTTGTCCTTCCTGATCAAGATGTGCTCAATGCTTTATACTGGGATAAAATTAAACCTGTTGATTGTTATCGATACAATTATGATGCAAGATATTATGAAATTATTAAATTGCTTCCAAATGCAAAGCATGGGATGGAGTGGATAAAAGAGAATACTGTTTTTATCCATTATTGCGGGAAAGACAAGCCTTGGCAAAAAAACTATAAAGGAGAGCTGGGAGCTTTTTATAAAAAGTACGAAATACTATAAAGAGCGGCAAAAAACATTTATCATCACATCTCCGCGTTAATAAAAGGGGCTTGTCTAATAAGTCGTTTTTTCGGCTTATTGACACCCCTTTCTTACATTTAGTCAAGTACTTTTTTAAATTCTTTTGGAGATATGAATTAATGTTTTAGAAAACGTTGAAATATCGACGTTAACGATTTTTTGTTTTCAATGGGGATTTGACTTTCTGGACGGCTCTTTTTGACTAAAACCGTCCTGACTTAAAAATGGAAAATAACAGCCACAAAAACATGAGCGTTGCTACGCCAAAACCGATTTCAATCGCTGGAATTTTCCAAAGCAGTGTTGATTGCCTTCCCATTGAAGAACCAATAATAATCCCTACCATAATAATACTGAATGCCAATAGCACGATGCTGAACGATAACCGATTGCTGATGCGGTCAAGTTTTTTCAGAAAAAGATCTAATTCCGGAATCGTGATCTCATGGCGGAGTCTGCCCCGCTTCATTAAAGAAGCGATCTCTGCTACATAAGCTGGAAAATCCATTAGCAGTTCTGTATAATCTGTTACGTGTTTCCATGCATTTTCAGCGATATACTTCGGATGCAAGCGCTCCTTTGCCAGCCGGCGACCAAAAGGCTCAGCAACATCGATAATTCTAAAATCAGGATTCAATTTTTCGACCACGCCTTCAACCGTCAAAAGCGTTTTTCCTAGTAGTGTTAAATCAGAAGGGATTTTGATGGAATGTTTGAAAGCTGCTCGAAAAAGGTCGTTCACAGCTTCACCGATGCTGACTTGGTGTAACGGAACACCGTAATACTTTTCCCGTAAATCTTCGATGTCCGCTCTCAATTGCTTTAAATCGATATCTTCAGGAACGATGCCCATGCGCAAAATGGCTTTCATGACGCCATCCGTACTCTGCCTCATTAAAGAAATCACTAATGATGAGAAATGATGCTTCATGTCCGATGTAAGCCGGCCGGTCATTCCGAAATCAATGAAGGCAATGATTCCGCCCTGCTTAATGATGACATTTCCAGGATGGGGATCGGCATGAAAAAAACCATCTATAAATATTTGCCGGAAAATTTCTTTTGATAAAATTTCTGTAATATGATCCAAATGGTATCCATTTGTTTTTAGTTTTTCAATCTCATTTAGTTTAATTCCTTCTACATATTCCATTGTTAATACTCTTTTCGTCGAGTACTCCCAAAACACTTTCGGAATGTAGACAGCTTGTTCATTTGCACTCTGTTTAGAAAATTTGTCTGCATTTCGGGCTTCAATGGTATAATCGAGCTCAGCACGAAGAGCCTTTGAAAACTCTTCAATCATGTCCCTGACCTGATACTTTGCAGCCCATTTTAGCCTATGCTCCGCTAATACCGCTAAATCTTGAAGAATTTCTAAGTCCGTTTCAATCACATTCGAAATATGAGGGCGTTGAATTTTTATAGCCACTTTTTCACCCGAATGCAAAACAGCTTGATGAACTTGTCCTATTGAAGCAGCAGCTAACGGAGCATGATCAAAGTGCCGAAAAATTTTTTCTATTTCACCGCCCAATTCTGATTGAACAATCTCACGCACCTCATCAAAAGAAAAAGGCGGAACTCGATCCTGTAATTTTTCCAATTCACTAATAATCTCCTCCGGCAGCAAATCAGGACGGGTGCTCGCAATTTGACCTAATTTTATAAATGTCGGGCCTAATTCTTCCAATACAAGCCTTACCCGTTCACCTATCGTTTTGGAATGATGCTCAGTTTTTCTGCCAAAAAAAGCTTTTTGCGGCAAAGAAAGAAATTGCGAAATACCCATTTCCTCTACGACGAATCCAAATCCATTTCGAATTAAAGCAGACGCGATATCCCGATAACGGCCAATATGCCGCATCCTTTTTCCGACCACTTTACCGCCTCCTCAACAACAAAGGACCTTTTAACAGGTCCTCTTTTACTCATCTTCCTTTTCCAATTTGCGAATCTTTTCTTCCAGTTCTCGGATATCCTCTTTCGTTGCTATATCTAGTTTGTTGATCACCTGAGCCACTTGATCTCGAACAAGACGCTGCAGTTCAGTTTTTTCTTCTTCACCGCGCTTGATTAGCTGGTTAAAAACTTCTTTTGATTCTTCAATCGATATCTCGCCTTTTTTCACGAGTTCATCTACAAACTTTTTCACTTGTTCTTTGCTTGCTACAGCTAAACCAAGTCCGAACGCCAATCCCTTTTTGAATAAATCCATTATGCTTGCCCTCCATTTCTTTCGAATTTCAACACGAGGCTTTATCCTTGTTATCACCTTAATCTTCTATTTTATTCAGTAAAATTCCTTCACTTTCTTTTCGAAGTGTAAAACAACAACCACATCTTATAAAATTCGGCTATTTTTGTTATTTCGTCACATCTTCCAGCTTCGCTTCTGTTACTTGCTGCAAATCTTTGACGCTGAGCTCCATTTGCACGCCGATTTTGCCCCCGCTGACAATAATATGATCGTGTTCCAATGCAGTTGAATCGATAATCGTCGGGTAATGTTTCTTCATGCCGATCGGCGAACAGCCTCCGCGGATATAGCCTGTCCATTTTTGTAAATCTTTTACTGGCAGCATTTCGATTTTTTTCTCTCCTGTTATTTTCGCAGCTTTTTTTAAATCTAATTCTGCCTCAACAGGGATGACAAATACATAAATGTTGCCGGCGCTGCTCTTAGCAACTAATGTTTTATATACTGATTCAGGGCTTCTGCCAATCATTTGTGCAACAGAAATCCCATCAACCTTCCCCTTTTGGACATCGTAAGTAATCACGTTGTATTGTATTTTTTCTTTATCAAGAATTCGCATTGCGTTTGTTTTTGTGTTCATTGTTTATACCTCTCCAAAAGCAGAATATTTTAGGGTGAGTGATGTGATGAAAAATATAAATGGACGGCATCTCCAACACAGGCTGTTGTGTCTCAATCGTTAAACAGTTCACTTAACACCTTTTTTCTATTTTCGAGAAACCGCCTAGTAATAATATAATGCATAGTTTCTTCATATTTTACTTCCTTTAACGGATGTTCATCAAAATTTAAGATTTGGGCATTTGGATAGCCGAGTAAAATGGGAGAATGAGTAGAAATAATAAACTGCGCATCGTTTTCCAAATCTTTTATGATCCTTAATAAAGTCAGCTGTCTAGCAGGTGAAAGTGCTGCTTCAGGCTCATCCAACAGATAGATCGCTTTTTTTCCAAAACGATTTGTTAAAAGTGAGAGAAAAGCTTCCCCGTGCGACTGTTTGTGAAGAGAACGGCCTCCATAATAAGGGAGACTTTCAGGAATTGTATCGAGATACGACGCAAAATGATAAAAGGTCTCAGCTCGCAAAAAAAACCCGTTCGTCACTTTTGGCATCCATGACAGCCGTATGTATTCCCCAAGGGCCGCATCGGAAGCATCTACATGAAAATTATTGTTTTTGCCTCCTCCGGCTGTATTAAAGCCACACTGATAAGCTATTGCCTCAAGGAGCGTTGATTTTCCGGAACCGTTTTCCCCGACAAAAAAAGTAATATTGGAACGAAACGAAATGGATTTTAAATTTTTTATTGCAGGAATCGAAAACGGGTAGCTATTTAAATCAATATCTTTATTTCTTAAAATTTCGAGGCTTTTCAAATACATTGAATTCATCTCCAAAGTCGTTCGTATTTTCATATTCACTGTGCACGTTTCACATAAAAATAAACAACTGCCGATTGCTTGATGTTTTATGGAAAAAATTTTTTGGAATATTGCGACCTTTGAAGTTGATCACTTTGAAAATCATCAAATGTTGTATTCCGACTTCCAAATTTCTGCATTCATTGAAAAAGTTTCATTATAAACGAAACGGGCGATGGATATTTTCGTCTCAACGCTGCATATTTTCTTAGTTTTTGATAAATATGTCGCAAAAACTTATTGTTTACTATTAAAGCTCGCCAACGAATAAATGCTTTTTGTATTGTGGACATTGATTCGAAAAAAGAGTTTTTTCCTATCTGATCATCGTCTTGTAAATATGATAATTTTCGTCATCAAAACAAACGAACAATATTGATTGAATGCTTCGGATGAATTGATTTTGAATACACTCCTTAACGGTCTCTAAAGCAATTTGGGCCGCTTCATGCTTTGGAAAACGATAAACACCAGTACTGATATTTGGAAATGCGATCGTTTTCACGAAATGCTCTTCCGCAAGCTTTAAGGAGTTTATGTAGCAATTTCTTAGCAGCTCCCTTTCTTGATAGGCTCCGCCCTTCCATATTGGTCCGACAGTATGAATAACGTATTTGGCGGGCAAATTTCCTGCAGTAGTAATAACTGCTTCCCCGGTCGGACATCCTCCTGTTCTTTCCCTGATCTTTTTGCATTCCTCCATAATCTCCGGTCCGCCTGCTCTATGGATCGCGCCGTCGACACCCCCGCCTCCCAAAAGTCCGTTGTTAGCCGCATTAACAATCGCGTCAACAGTACACTTTGTAATATCGCCTTTTATTACCACCAATTCAGTATCGTTAATAACGATTTTCATTAATATCAACCTCCGTTTTTGCAAATTTGAATATGTTATTTCTGGCAGACAGCTCCTATCATGACATATAACAAGAGCTGTCCAAGTTGACGGAAAACCTATTAAACAATACTCTAAACCTTGTGATGCTAGTTGTCGCTGTTATTTATTGCCTTATATCAACTATCGTGCCGATTCGAACAAATTTGGACAATTCAATGATATCGTGATTGTGCATGCGAATGCAGCCTTTGGACACCCTTTTCCCGATCGAAGAAGGGTCATTTGTTCCATGAATGCCGTAATGTTTTTTCGACAGTCCCATCCATAAGACACCATAAGGCCCTCCTGGGTTCGGAGCTTTATTGACAATCTTAAAACGACCAACCGGCGTCGCGGTGACAATTTTTCCTATTCCTACTGGGTACCCCCTAATCACTTTGTTTCCATCCAACAGAAAAAGTTTGCGATCCGAAATGTCAACGATGATCCGATAATTTGGCATGCTTCTCACCCTCCTACCTGCACAATATGGGAGGGCGGAAACTAGTGTGACAACATGAAAGCCAAAGGCTTAAACCTTATCATTTTTTCTACGTTTTTATCTGTTTTCTAGTTTCTTAATTTGTTGCTTGATGAACGGTACGACCTAAATCGCCGCTTAAGCTACACTTCCATTTTTTCATACCAGACAGAATGAATAAATTTTTGTATATGTGTGGTCCGTATCCATTTTTTGAACATGGACTTTAAAAGAGGGGCCCACCAAAAAGGATTGATTATTATCATGCAGTACTTGAAGCTTCGATATAACATGTTTCATTTTGGATGGCGTGGACAGTGAGTTTTCTATAAAAAACAGTGAATTCCAAAAATTATTTTCAATCATTAGCGAGTAGCAAAATAACTCATGGCTTTATAAAAAAATGGCTTCTTTCCCACATATAGCTTTTAGTCAGCTTGAAATAAAAGGCTTCTTTTCATGAATCTGATCAATAATAAATCTTGCTATATCAGCATTCGAAATTTTTATTCCCGGCATATCCGTTAAGCTTTCCTTTATATTGCCCGTTTCTGACCCCTAAACAACAAATGGTAAGCGTACAAGCGTCCAGTCAATCTCACTATTTGCGAGAATGTGTAGTTCTTTTCGTTTGTCTGTCATCATCTTAGGAAATAAGAGTTCAAGCATTTTTGCACCTATTCTATTTATTAGTTTCTTGTTGTCACCTTTTATAGTTGGGACCGCACCTGTAACCCCTTAGTATCTTTTAATTCCAAATTCATGCATTACCGCAAGGACATTATTCGGTACACTGCTATATAACGGCAAAGCCTTTACCGACTGTCCAAAGGTATTTATAACAATATTACAGTCTTTGAGGAGAATTCGAATAAAATTTATATTTTGAACATCTCCCCTAATAAGCTAAATTCTGTCATCACGATATGCTAATTTATCTGGATTTCTAACAAGCATACGAACTTGGCAGCCGCTTTCTAACGCTTTTTTGGCAATGTAACGACCTACTTTTCCTGTCCCACCCATGATTGAATTCTATCAGAATGTTCCAATGAATCTTCCCCTAGGACATTTTTTATAGAATGTGTAAAATATTGTTTTCGTTTCTTTTTAAACAACTACAACAAAATAAGTCCCACTTGCTATTCAGCTTTACGAAGCATGAATAACCACATGAAGGTTAATGCCTGCTTTAACTCCGTTGAAAGTGAGGCAACTAGTTTCTCAGTGACTCTGCTTTTATAAACTCCTTCTCCATCAACTAGTTCCCAGCCGTTTTCCTTCGCTAATTTTTCAAACTCCCATGGCATCATTGTATTGCAAATCACTGGCTCTCCATATAATCGTCGATAGCTGTGCATTCGCGGAGCAGCGGTCGGACCGAGCAGCCCTACACAAAGGAGATGACCGTTTTTTAACACTCGCCTCATTTCATTCAAAGCTTCCAGCGGCTTCTCTATCCACTCAATCGAGTTAATTGCCATTGCTCCTGAAAATGTTTCATCAGGAAACGGCAATTTCGTTAAATCCCCTTGAAGAAATTGCAAATGCTCGTTCTCTCCTCTCGACTTCGCCTTTTCAATCATTTCCTTGGAGAAATCAATGCCAATAACATGATAGCCTGCTTCATGAAGCTTAAACGAACCGTATCCGTCCCCGCAGCCTAAATCAGCGATATAACTTCCTTTCGGTATATGCTTTAAAATAAAAGGAACAATCGTTTTACGGTTGCCATGCTCCCACCTTTCCTCACTGCTTTGATTCCAAAAATCGGCCCGATCATCCCAGTTTTTTTCTGCTTCTTTATGCCAATTAAATGTTTCCAATGTTTACACCTCATTTGTATTAAGATACATGAATGGACGAGAAGTTAGGATTGACAATCAACCAAAAATGCTTGCTGCGCAAAAAAATTATGAAGGCGGCATTATAAATTTTAACCTCTTCGGGGCAAGTGCTGATGGAAGCCGCAAATGAAGCTGTTCGTGCGTAAAAATTTTCACAGAAAAAACGGTGATCATGACATTAGTAGAAATGGCGAATAACTTTCCTGCATTTTTCTAAATAAAAAGGAGAGTTCATTAAAAGTACGATAAAGGCAGCGGTGATCAAAAAATTCATCCATTTTTTACTCAAGCGTTTGGAAGAAGCAACAGCAATAGCAATAAGTGTAATAAATCGTCAAATATAAAAGTGACGTAAATGGTGAAAAGGAAAAAGTCGACACTTTTATACGAATGTCGACTTTTTGTCTAGATCTTCATTGTTACTTATATAGGCTGACGGTGCGTCTGAACGCGTGTTATTCGCAAAAAATTCTCATTTTTCCTTTCGACATTACGTTTCGTCCTCTGTATCGTTTGACAGCTTTTCAAGTATAGATATGCTGTCCCGCGTAAGGACAGTATGCAATCAATTAAATTATTCTATATTCATATTTAGCGACACTTCAGAAACGACAATGCCATCGCTGTCAGCATACACATACGCATTTGGGATCCAGCGCACTTCACCAAATTCAAGTACGACATCACGGCTTCCTTTCCCTTCTTTTTTACTTTTAACCGGACAGGTGCCGAGTGCCTTTACCCCAATCGGCATCGTCGCAATTTCAGCGGAGTCGCGTATACATCCATTTATAATCACGCCAGATAATTCACGTTCACATGCAATCTGAGCTAAACGATCTCCTAAAAGCGCGCAGTTTCGTGAACCTTTTCCATCCACAACAAGAACTGAACCTTTTGGGATCGTTTCTAGAGCCTGACGAACTAGCACATTATCTTCAAACACTTCAACCGTTGCAATTGGACCTGAAAATTCCTTTTGTCCCCCATAACTGATAAGCGGCAATTTACAAACTTGAAGCTTTTCTAAATATTGATCGCATAAATCAGCAGTTTTCATGATGAATTCTCCTTCCCCATCTATGATTGATACAAAAATATATTTTGACAACCAAGAAGCAAAACCCTTTCAAATTGAAAAAATAATCAAAGGTCAAGATTCGCGCTCGCTTTTCGTTGTTTGGCCGGGCTTGCTGGATACTAGCCGGCGCAACACAAAGCCAAACTCTTCTCTCTTGCACTTAGTGATTCATTAATTCTTTCTTTAAAATATTTCGATGAACCACCCCCTCCCACTTGCTTAGAGGCGGGCTTCATGTAACCGTTTTAACGATATGAAAAGGACTGAGACGTCAAATCTGTTCCACTTAGACAGCCGCAATTCTTCCTTTCCATACAATTTCAAAATTTAAATCATTTTTTCAAAAAATATATTGATTCTAACGTTACGTCAGGTTTTAAGATAAAACTAAGAAGGAGAGAAGCTATCCAGCAATCCTGATTCAAAATGGCCCGAACGTAAAGGAGAGATTCATTGTGGATAATTTTGAAAAAAATCAAACTTCCTGGCAAAATTTTAAAAAGCTGATAAAAATGGCTAACCCTCCTTTCTGGATTTTTGTTGCGGCAATCGCATTAAGTCTTTTGGAAGCAGCTACAGGATTAGTCGTTCCGATCTTTACACGGGATTTGATTGATCGTTTTTCAACCTCAAGTATTGAAACTCATTTAATCTTTTTATTGATTGCAGTTTTTATTCTTCAGTCAGCCACATCAGGCTTCTCCTATTATCTTATGTCTTATATTGGCGAATATATTGTGGCAAAAATCCGTTTAAAGCTTTGGAACCATGTGCTGTATTTGCCGATACCTTATTTTGACCGCCATGAATCTGGAGAATTGATGAGCCGCATAACACAGGACACTTATACAGTAAAGTCGCTCGTGACCGAGCATTTAGCTAATTTCGTTTCAGGAATTGTTACGGTCTTAGGGGCTGTCGCTATTTTAATTATCATTGATTGGAAAATGACGCTCATTCTGTTTATTTTTGTACCGCTTGCTATCGTATTGGTTCTTCCACTTGGACAGAAAATCTATAAAATTTCCATGCAAACCCAAGACGAAATGGCCACTTTCAGCGGCAATCTAGGCCGCGTGCTGAGTGATATCCGGTTGGTAAAATCAAACATTGCCGAACCTGTCGAAAAACAAAACGGAAATCAAAAAATTCAGCAGTTGTTCCGATTCGGCTTGAAGGAAGCAAAAATCCAAGCGATTATTTCACCTTTAATGACAACGATTATTATGGCGGTGTTAGTCGTCATTATCGGCTATGGAGGAATTCGTGTTGCCAGAGGGGAATTATCCGCAGGTTCGCTCGTTGCCATCATAATATATATGGTGCAAATTATTGTACCTTTTAGCCAAATGGCAGGATTTTTTACAGCTTTCCAAAAGGCAATGGGTGCGACAGAACGAATTCAGCAGCTTTTGAATACAGAAACAGAACATAATAATGGAAATACAAGAATTGATGTTCATAAACCAATCGTGTTTCAAAACATTTCGTTTGCTTATGAAAAAGGAAAAACGATTTTGCAAAACGTTCATTTTGAAGTGAAGCCCGGCCAAACCGTCGCGATCGTCGGACCAAGCGGTGCTGGTAAAACAACTATTTTTTCCCTTATTGAACGGTTCTATCAGCCAACAAACGGGGCAATAAAATTAGGGAATACCGACATTCGCGAATTTCCGCTTTTTGAGTGGCGCCAACAGATCGGTTACGTTTCTCAAGAAAGCCCGATTATGTCTGGCACGATTCGTGAAAATATTTGCTACGGGCTAAATCGTACAGTCAGCGAAGAAGAAGTGAGAAAAGCCGCGCAATTGGCTAATGTAGATGAATTCATCGAACAAATGCAAGACGGCTATGAAACGGAAGTCGGCGAAAGAGGGATCAAGCTATCCGGTGGGCAGCGTCAGCGCATTGCCATCGCGAGGGCACTGTTGAGAAATCCAAAAATTCTTCTGCTGGATGAAGCTACATCCAATTTAGACAGCAACTCCGAGCAAAAAGTGCAAAACGCTCTCCTTCATCTTATGAAAAATCGTACAACATTTGTCATCGCCCATCGACTTTCAACTATTATTAATGCAGATTTAATCATCGTCCTCGAAAATGGTAAAATTACCGGTCAGGGAACACATAATGAGCTGTTGCAGTCCCATCCGTTGTATCAAAAGCTTGTCAGCCGACAAATGCAAAATTTTGCTCCCGCCAACGATTAAGGCGGGAGCCGCATATATTTTACAAATGGAAGCTGACCGCTTAAGCCCGTTTCCGCTCCATAATGTTGATCCCTAACCCCATGAACACAACAGCCATCAAGAATAGGATGCTCATCGGATAGAGCAAATCGCTGAATGAGTAGCCGTAAACTACCGCCCCTTTTAACAGGTCCATTCCATACGTAACGGGGACAAATTTTGAAAGCAAGAGAAGTGCATCCGAAGAAACAATTTCCAGCGGCCAATAAGCTCCTCCGAGCATCGCCATGCTGACAGAAACAAGCGGAAGCACCGCATGAAACTGCTGCTCATTATTGACAATTCCTACTATAAAAATTGATATTGCGACAATTGCCAGTACATAAGGGATGAGCAATACGAGCACAAACCAAAATTTATCGCTGAAATCTACATCAAACACAAAGTGAAAGACTGCAAAAATGAGCGCCACCTGAATATAGCCGGTTGCAAAACTGTAAATTAAATTTCCGGCATACATCTCCCATTTTTTGACCGGCGACAAAATCATTCGATCCCAAATGCCGTTTCGCTTCTCCATTAATATATTGAAAACGTTGTAAGCAATCGTATAAATGACAAAAAATAAGACACTGCCGAAAATCGATTGCATTTTGCTGTTGATGATAACAGTTTCATCCGCACGGAAATGTTTTGTCTCTACGGTAAACACCGGATCGTTTTTCGCTTCCGTAAGCGATTTTGCCACTTGCTTTGCGCTTGATTCTCCTTGTTTTTCCTTCACCTGATCGATGATCGACTTGGATTGTAATGCTTTTGCGTAAACTTTTTGAACCGTTTGCTGAACCAAATAGCTATTGGGGGTATTGGAAGCAACGATTATGCGGAAATCGTCCTTTTTAAGCTCCACACCTGCTTCCGCCTTACCTTCGCCAACCAGCTTTTCAACTTCCTCTTTTTTCATCCTTTTAAACGAAAATAGATTATACTGCTCAAGAGAGCGAATGATTTCCTTCACTTCACTTTCAGGCAGTGCGCTGTATACTGGAACAACTATAGTCTGTTTGTTTACGGAACTGATGAGCATAGCAAAAACGACAGAAAGGATCGACACCATTAAAAATAGCCAAGGCTTCCGGATAAAAAGACGCAGCTTTGCTGTCAAAACTCCGATCACGCCATTTCACCCCTTTTTGGGAAAACTAGCAAGCTCAATACGAACATAACAAAACCGAAAAGACATAAGTATATGACAGGCCAAATAAATTGCGACAGATCATAGCCTTGCAAAATTTTTAAATAAGCTGTCATGCCGGCTCCATTTGGCGTCATATCCCCCAATTTGTGCATAAATTCCGACATTTGCGAAACCGGGAAATAGCTGCCGCCAAGAAAAGCCAAAATAGAAACGACTCCGCTTGAGAAGAAAATGGAAACATTATCTGAATTTATTCGATAGCTCAATGATGTTAAAAAGGTTCCTATTCCTCCGACTGCCACACAAAGAGCAAGCGTAACAATGATAAACGAGACGAGATCCGGCCACTTGACACTGTAAAAAACGGCTGCTAAAGCATATAACAAGGAGAGCTGAAAAAAGGCAATGATCAAGGAAGTTATGAAAATAGCAGCCATGTATAAATTTTTCGGTACATTGGCAAGCAACAAACGATGGAATGCGTTCGACTGTTTTTCTTGCAAAGCATGAGACGAAATATACGAGGCCAGATACAACACAAACATAACGCTTATGCCGACTGTATAATAAGTAAAAGAATTAATAGGCTCCCGTTTTGTCACGGTTTCCATTTCTCCCTTTACTTTTACGACAGGCAGTTCAAGTGATTCGTTTAAGCCAGCCTGATCCAGTTTAGAAATCAAAGAATATTGCTCTTGAAATTCAGTGATGAGTTCTTGAACAAATTGGGCTGTAATTTCTTTGCCTTCGTTGACATATATACTAAGCTTCGGCTTCGTTTTCTCACCAAATATTAAATGGTTTAACAACGTGTATGAAAAATGCTCCGGCACTTCAACAATGACTGTATATTTGTCATTTTCACGAATTTCCTCCAATTCAGAAGGCTGAAACTCTGCCATTTGTATATACGGTTCTAGCTCTTTTGAGCCTAAAATTTCTTGTTTTAAAATGGAAATAGGCATCATTTTTTCCACTTGTTTTAATAGAAATTCCTTTTCCTCATCCGGCATTTGCACGTTTTTTACGTCGTTGGCGAATTTTTCGAAGTCCTTTTGTTCATTGCCATGTTCGACAATCGCTACTTTCGCTTGAATATCCATTTTTTTGCTGTCCATTACACTTGTGAGCGCAAAACCTAAAATAGATATAAGAGTGAACGGCATTACTAATAGAAGAAGCAATTCCTGCTTATTGCGGATCATTATTAAAAATTGTTTCTTAATAAATTGTCCAATCATGGTCATCACCCTTTTAATTTCGTAATGCTCTTCCAGTTAAATGAAGAAACACATCTTCCAAAGTAGGTGTTTTAATCTCGATAGATGTCAACATTGTGTTTGTTTCCTCAGCAATTTTGAACAATATGGAAAAAGCATTCGCTTCCTTTGGCGTTAATACGGTAATTACCCGATCTTGCACAGTCACGCGATTGACAACCGGATGATCACGCAGCGCTTGAATAAATGAATCGTTCACGCGCTCGACAGTAATTTGGATTGTGTTTTCTGCCGATAAAATATTTTTTATCTCCTCTTTAGTACCGGCCGCCAAAATATTCCCTTTATCCATAATGTAAATGCGATTGCATAAAAATTCGACTTCCTCCATATAATGGCTCGTGTACAATACGGTCATTTTTTTCTCTTTATTTAACCTTTTGACCGTTTCCAAAATATAATTTCTTGATTGCGGATCAATGCCGACTGTCGGTTCATCCATAATGATCAATTCAGGTTCGTGCAGCAAGGCAGCCCCGATGTTCAATCTTCTCTTCATTCCGCCTGAAAAATTTTTGACAAGATCATGCTGGCGATCCGTTAAACCGATCATTTCCAAAACTTCCTCTACCTTCTGTTTTAATTGCGAACCTGACAGCCGATAAATTTTGCCGAAAAACAGCAAATTTTCCCGCGCTGATAAATCGGGATATAATGCAATTTCTTGCGGTACAACCCCTAAAATTTTTCTGAGCTTTTCCGGCCTTTTGATGACACTTTCGTTATGCAAACGAACATCACCGCTTGTCGGCGGAATCAGAGTAGAAATAATTGAAATGGTGGTCGATTTGCCGGCGCCGTTTGGCCCCAAAAGCCCGATGATTTCCCCTCTTTCCAAAAATAAATTCACACCGTTTACAGCATGCGTTTGTTTAAACCTTTTCGTTATTTCAACAGCTTCCAGCATTTTTTATCCTCCCTCTCAACGTTCTATTTGTATATTACAGCGTCCGCACTTTCTCACATACTATCTGCAGTCACTCTTTTCACTGAAAAACTATGACTTAGGTCATACATTTACAAAGTCTCTAGGAATAGCGCTGAAAATCAGCAAACATTCCGAGTCGAAGCAAACATTTTTCAATTATGAACGCTTCATTAACATAGAGCTTTAAAATTTCACGGCATTATTTCAATACAAAAAAAGACCGGCCTAAATAGCCGATCCTAATCAAACAGCTAGCAAATATCATGTTTAATGGCATAAATAGCGAGCTGTGTTCTATCCCGCAGCCCAAGTTTATTTAAAATTTGCGTCATATGGTTTTTGACAGTTCCGACGGACAAATGAAGGTCAGACGCAATTTCTTTGTTCGTTTTTCCTTCGCCGACAAGCTTCACAATCGCCAGCTCACGCGGTGTTAAAGGCACGTTCACCATCTCTTTTTTTGGCTTTTCCAGCAGCTTCGGTATCATTTTTGCCGCTACATCTTCATGAATGGACATTCCGCCTTTCATGCAGCTATGTATCGCATCAATCAGCTTTGTCGGTTCAGATGTCTTCAGCAAAAAACCACTTGCCCCATCCTTCAACGTCTGTACGGCATATTCCTCATCATTAAACGTTGTTAAAATAAGAATTTTCGCATCAGGCCACCGCTCTTTTATTTTTTTAGTCGCTTCTACTCCGTTCATAACTGGCATGCGAATATCCATTAATATCAGATCTACAATTGTCTTTTCCATTATTTCGATTGCTTTTAACCCATGCTCAGCTTCCGCGACTACTTTTAATTGCTCGTCCTGTTCGATCATCATTTTCAAGCCCTGGCGGACAATGGCTTGATCTTCAACAAGTAAAATACGGATGGTCATCATTCATACTCCTTTATTGGCAAAGTCCCATGAACAACAAACTCATCATTTGTTTGAAATATGTTCAAGCTTCCTCCAGCTTCTTTCACACGCTCTTTCATATTCGTTAAACCGAAGCCTTTTTGAAACGGTTTGGCATCCGATATCCGGTTTTTTATCGTAAATTCCAAGTCACCGATCGCATTTTTTCCTAGTATGATATACACTTCCCTTGATTGCGCATGCCGCATCGCATTCGTTAGCGCCTCTTGGATGACTCGGTACAAAACGACATTTTGCTGATTAGTAAGACGGGCCGACAAAACCCCTTGCTTCGTCGTAAAATGCACCATAATATGACTTTCCGATTCCAGCTTACGAATGAGCTGAAGCACTGACGAAATCCCTTCACTTTCATCCATTTTTAGCGCCCTAACTGCATGTCTCGTTTCCTCTAAACTTTCGCGAACTAAAGATTTTAATTCTTCATATTCCTTCCTTTTCTCTTTGATCGAAAGCATCTCAAGCTGCATCAGCAATGCCGTTAATTTATGCCCGACAGAATCATGAATATCACGGGCAATTCTCGTTCGTTCTTCCAATCTGGCCGACCGCTCATTTTCATAGCTGATACGCTTTAATCCTCTATATTCTCCCAATAGTTGTTCATACAGCTCCCTTTGTTCCTTCCTTTCAAAGATATATTCATTTAAAACAACAGAAATGAAAGTAAATATAGCAAACGCCGTCAGCCATTCAAAAGGATTAGGAAGGAATAAGGCGATCAGGATCGAAACAGAAACATGAATGACGGCAAACAGACGAAAGGACTGTTTTTTCAGCTGAAAAATTGCTTCGACATAAATATATAAAATTAATAAAAGAGAGGCATGATTGCCTGCAGCAGACTGAAGCCATCCCGCTGACAAAATGAAAAGATCCACGATGATGTACAACAGAAGAGTATTTTTGACAACAGGCAGAAAAAAATAGCAGCCAATTGTACAAGCACTTAAAAATACCAATAAGGTGAGATGTGCTGAATGATCCAAAAAAGCTGAAAATAAAAAGTACGTCCATAAAACGGCAAAAACGAACACTCTGAATAAAAAAGCCTTCACTGACATCCCACCCTTTGTAATCTACTATCAACCTACTGAAACTATAAAAGAATGTCAACGGCTTTTCAAAAGAAATGTCGGACATTTCTCAAATCATGTACCAATTAATTAAAATACTGAACTCCTCCCTTTTTCTCTCCAAAATAATTACCCTGTGATTTTAGAATTCAACATTTCTAAATAACAACCTCTATAATTAAAGACACCGGTTTAATCTAACCGATGTCTTTAACTAAATCCTATAACTAACAATAACAATTCCTATATCTAATTAGTTAATGTAAAAACCGCATAAAAATCAATATTCCAGCGGTTTTTATAAATAAAATTTTTTCTTACTAGTATTCCATAGTATGTAAAAATATCCTCATACTCTCGAAATTGCATATCATAGATATAATAATAAAATCCAGGAAAACAAAAAGGAAACTCCTTCAAAAAAGGAATTCCCTTGAAAATTTACTTGCTGCCATACAACAGCACTTGCGCTATGCCGACAAAATATTCTGATTCACGAATAATATGGTTCAAAACAACTTTGGCGGTCGGATTTTTTCGAACAGCAGCGCTTTCCGTTTTAATTTGCCGGCATAATTTAATAAAATCGAGACTTTGCTTTAAGCAAAATGACACCAAATTCAATACTCGTTGATAAAGCTTTGCTGGAATATAGTAAGGGGAGCGTATGACAGACTCAATATAGCGCACAACCTTTTGATGCGTCTTCGACAATTCTTCTTCCCAATTTAACAAAGCATCTACATAGTTTTGCTCTAAATTTGCCACCAGCTCTCGGATCACAACAGTATGCTCTTCCTCTTGATGCTTCCAAAACTCCGCTTCATCCAATATGCGAAGCGGCATTTGCTGACCGTAATAAAATTGCATCATCCATCCTCCCATGATCGTCGTTCATTTCAATTGTATGGAAGGAATGGATAAGGTATGATAGCTTTGTTTGAGGATCTTTTTATTTTCAACACACTAGCTTCTATTATCTATGACACCGTAAAAAAAAGCGCCTTGCCTAGGCATTTTTTTGTTTTAAAAAATTTGAGATGTGATGACATGTGAAGAGTTTAGTGAATATGATTGGATTTACGCGAGAAAATCGGCTTATGTTTGTTTTAGCTGATATTTTTTTAACTTCCGATAAAGAGTGGACCTGGCAATATTCATTTTTTTGGCGACAGCTGATAAATTCCAGCCTGTTTCCTCTAAAAGCCTGACAAGCACTTTTTGCTCTTCGACTTCTATTAAAGATAAATCTTTAAGCTGGTTATTGATGGAGAGGCTCATTCTGTTTTCAATAAAGTATGCCGGTAAGTCTTCTATCCTAATAACAGGAGAATCACTAAATATGACGGCATACTCAATGACATTTTGCATTTCTCTTATGTTGCCGGGCCACGAATATTCTAAAAAGTAATTTAAAGTTTCTTGCGCAATGGAAAGGGATTCTCTCGCATACTTTTTTGCAAATTTTTTTAAGAAATAATCAGCAATCAGAGGAATATCTTCCCTTCGCTCACGAAGAGGAGGAATATTAACCGTAACAACGTTAAGTCTAAAAAATAAGTCTTCGCGAAAAAGCCCTTGTTTACACAAGGCATATAAGTTCTTATTCGTTGCAGCAATAATTCTCACATTGATTGGAATCGTTTGAGATGAACCCAGCCTCATAATCTCCTTTTCTTGCAGCACCCTAAGCAAATGGACTTGCAGATCTAGTGGCATCTCGCCGATTTCATCTAAAAACAAGGTTCCTTCGTTTGCTTCCTCAAATTTTCCTTTCTTCCCTTCTTTCGAACCTCCGGTAAAAGTTCCACTTTCGTAACCGAACAGTTCACTTCCAATCAATTCTTTCGGAATTGCGCCACAGTTTATTGCTAAAAAAGGTTTGTCTCTTCTCTGACTAGATTGATGTATTGATTTTGCAATTTTTTCCTTTCCTGTACCGCTTTCTCCCAACAGAAGAATCGGAACATTTGAAGGAGCAGCTTTATAACATTTGTTTAGTGCTGTTAACAATGCATCCGATGTCCCAATAATATCGTTCCATGGTTCATCCTTGAGAATGTATCGCGCAGTGGTACGGAATACCTTTTTGTTATCCTTCAACACGACCATATATCCAGCAACTTCCCCTTTAAAATGAATCGGCTCGATTGCTAAAACCTTGAAATCTCGAACCATCAAATCGCTGGAAATATCGTTTTTCGCAGAGAATTTGGACATCCTTTTCATCTCATTTATTAAAGGATGAAAATCAGGATTTACCGCCAAATCTCCTGCATGTTTCAGGTTAAATAATTCCATTAGCTTTTCACTGCTCTTCACAACATAAAAGGCATGGTTCAGTACTAGAATATGATCGTTTTTCCATTTATTTGCGCATTGAAAAAAATAATCTATTAAATAGTTATTCACTTTCATATAGACGTATGCAAGCTGTTTTTCAATCACTTGTGCAGTGGATACAGCTAAACCAAGTGTATGAGGCTGAGCATCTTCCCAAAATCCTGTAAAATCGATGACACCGATGACCTCTTTTGTGAAGGGATGAATGATAGGAGCTGAAGAACATGTCCATGGATGACATCCTTGACAAAAGTGTTCTGCAGAAAAAATTTGAATGGGATTTTGGGTGACGATACACGTTCCAATCGCATTTGTACCTGCTGCATTTTCGCTCCAGTCCATGCCAACTGTGAAATTCATTTTTTCCGCTTCCCGCAAAACATACGGTTCACCTTTCAAATAAATTATGCAACCGTTTTCATCCGTCAGCGTGATAAGATACCTAGTACCTTTCAACTTATAAAATAAATTATCAATAATCGGTTTCGCAATTTGATATAGCTCAGATCCTTTTAACAGATGATTTAATTCGTATTCTGTTAAAGCTGCCTTCGTTTGCAATTGCATCGGGTCAACTCCAGTTTCCTGACAGCGGCTCCAAGAATCTAAAACATTTTTTCGTATTTTGCCCGATATTTTATCTTCCCACGATCTTTCCACAAACATTTCCCATAAAGTTTCCAAATCTCTTTTTTTATCTGGCAAGTTGTGCGTAGAGAAAATAGATATATATGGATTGCCCATGTACTCCCCCCTCCTCTTGAACATATTATCAAAATTTTTCGAAAATAGATTATAAAAATACTTTATTCGGGGCTTTAAAAGCAAAAAACTTACCACCCCCGTAGTTCTTAAGGAATTACACACCAGTGATGATAAGCAAGGAAGTGACAAGTGTTACCACAATTATTAACGTATTTACTCGAAGATATCAAGTGTCTAGATTCGCATTTTTAATCTTTTGAATCAAATTCATGCGTTCACCATCGCTTTATCAAAACGATGTCAAATGTTTAACGCATTTGCTCAAGTGTGCATGCGACAGATTAATTTTGAGCAATACGTTTTGAACTGCTTGTCGTAAAAAATTCTGTTTCTTTATGGTATTCTCTCTAAAAATGAAATAATGTGTCAACTTTCTATAGTTTTTTTAAAACTGCTTTAAATAAAAGTGGATAACCTTTGTGATGAAAACACTAGGTTATCCACTTGCTGTTCGATTGTGTCAGCCTTTAGTCAGAAACGAACTCCTGGTTGATGGTTTATTTCACTTGAGGTATCGGACGCTTCAGCCATTCATTGTAAAATGCATCAATATCTGGTTCAAAATCTTTTAAGATTGGATACCAAGGTGTTACAGCTTCTACCTCCAGTTGACTTGCACAATTTGGGCAATAGTATTCACGTATAACCTGCCACTCCGGATCTGGAGCAAGCAGCTTCGGATACAGCTCCACCATTTTTTCCTCTGTATCACGAACGTGTATAAGCGCATGAAGTTTCCAGTTGTCACTTGCCTCACAAAATTCATGTCCGCAATCACACTTTACGACTCGTTTGCCATCTGGCTTCAAAACGATATAAAGGTGAAGTCCAGCCGGCAATAGAATTGGATCATCCCATGGAACTCTTTCCTGCAAAATGCTGATATATTTATCAAATCGGTCAGTATCCTTAAAATTTGAAAGCATTTCTTTTAATTTGTAAAAATCAATTGTTCCGTCGATCAGCTCTTCAATCGTCTTACGATCATATTGTGCCATGTTCTCACCCCGTTTTTTTCTGATGATTTATTTTTGCTCCGAAGGTTGGTACACCTAACTCATCTTCTGATAAATGCCATTCTGTCGGCAGATTCCAGAACTGTTTAAACTCATTCGCAAATTTTTCACTTAAGGCAAAGCTGCCGGCATACATATGACGAACCTGTACAGCCGCTTCTTTGTTTAGAATTTTTTGTCTCTCCTGCTCCATCCATTCTTTTACAGGAACCCCGCGCTTTAGACGCTCTTTTCTTATTTTTTTGCGGCGTTTTTCTGTCGCTTTTTCATCAACGATATACTTGCCTTTTTCATTTTTGCTGACAACTGCTCCGTAAACGCTTTCTGCATAACGCGGCAGCAGCAGTCCTTCATTTAAATCATCCTCAATCATTTTCGGCTTGCGCTCAAGCGGATCCCCAAAACCAGGTCCCCCACGAAGGTAATTTAAATACAGATCGTAATTTTCAAAAATTGTTTCTGTTGTAATGGATTGCTTATCACGGATAATTTCCTTTGCTTCCATTAAAGTATCGTATTCTGGATTATCCGGATCACTGTCTCCCCCTGTAGGAATAGGCAGTCTTTTTTCGATCCGTTCTTTCAAATTCGTTCCATGTGCTTCAAAACGGTATCCTGATGCTGCTGGATAGCCTCCCATTAAACCGCAGTCACTTGACATATAGCCATTTCCCATAAAGAACATTGTCCAGTCTTTTGCACCATATACCATCCGCAAAGTCTCGTAGCCGCTGCCTCCCCGGTATTTTCCATACCCTGCTGTATTTGGTTTTATGCTTCGTCCCAAATAAAGAAGCGGTTCTGCGAGCTCCCAAATTTCCATATCTCCCATATCACCTTCAGGGTTCCAGATGGCTGCCGCATGGTTAATACCGTCTCTTACCGCACTTGCTCCGACCCCTTCGGCTGCTGATTCGAAGCTGTTAACGGTATGATTTTCGTTAAATTGGTTATATCCTCCTCCTTGCAGCCAGTTAGAAGTGTTGGCATTTCCGGCGTTAACTTCTTCTAAATACCCGCGTGCAAAGTAGTTGCGGCTAAGTGCACGCCATAATGGACTCCATGCAGATACAAGGAAGTGCCATGCATAGCTGTGAGCGGTCCGAATATCGTCCGGATTTAGCCATGAACCGTAAGGCAAGTCGAACTGGCTCGCATAATAAGCGCCATCATTAACCCGATCGTTCGGGATGAGCGTTTGCGACATCATGACCCATATTCCGCTCGTAATCGAAACAGGTGTAGCATTGTAGCTGTGCCATCCCCATCTGTTAACGCCTTCAAAGTCGATTTGGAACTTGCCATCTTTGTGAACAGTCAGTTCTGTTGGGGCATGCATAATCGTGTTTACACGAGCGTAAGGAGGAACATCTAGGTTTTTATACGGTACGTCCACAAATGAAACTTGGCGGTATTTACCCGGAATCAGCAACGTTTTTACTTGATTGACAAAACCGCGCCGTCCATCCTCAATTACCTCGCGAATAAATTGTTTATAAGTGTCGACACCTTCCTCCTTAACAATATCAAGGACAAGGTCTCTGATCATATGGCAGCCGGCAACGCGAGTCCGTTCATCAAGAAGCCAGTACTTTGTTGTTCGGACAGAACGCTGGCTTTCAATAAGCCAATCTTTTAAGAGCGTATCATTTTTACCGATTTTACGGCAGGCCACTTGATAACCGTCATCGTAACGGCTAACTGGTCCAACGGTCATACTTCCTGGTGCAGTCGCCCCAACATCAATTACGTGGGTAACTCCGCCAACCCAGCCTATCAGCTCGCCCTCGTAAAAGATTGGAACAATTGTATGAACGTCACATGGGTGCACATTTCCGATCTGGCAATCATTGTTACAGAAAATATCTCCGTCTTCAATTCCCGGATTCTCTTCATAATCGTTTTTAATCATGTATTTAATCGCTGCGCCCATCGTCCCGACGTGAATGATAATTCCAGTAGAAGTTACAATCGAATCTCCTTCAGGAGTGTATAAAGTAAAGCATAATTCCCCTTCTTGCTCAACAATCGGGGAGGCCGCCACTCTTTTGGCCGTTTCCCTTGCATGCACAACTCCTCCCCGTAATTTTGAAAAGATCTTTTCATAGCGGATTGGATATGACTCTTTTAATGGCAATGTTTTTAAACCTGCGTAATGTCCTGTCTCTCGGCTGATTTCATCAATTTCTTTGCGCATTTGCTTGAGTGTTTTTCCGTGCCAACCAATATTTTTCTGGCTTTGTATTGTTTTTTCAGTAATCGTCATGAAAAAATACCCTCCTTTTTCCTTAAAGTTCTTTTAAGTGGAAAATGCGATGCTCATCAAGATATGTTTCAAAACCAGGTGGAATCACAAACGTTGTGGCTGGTGATTCTAAAATTGAAAATGCACCGATTTTGTTCCCTGGCTTCAATTTTTCCATTTCCCAAATGTTTGCTTTGATCCACTCGCCCTTCCAATACACATCACGCTGGCCAAGAAACGCTTCTGACGGCGGAGTTTCTCCAGATAAAGGCTCCTCAGGAATTTTCGGCTTTGCCACTTCAACAATACCGCGTACGATTGCTCCTGTGATGCTGTAACCGAGTTCAGGCGATTTGGCCGCTTTTGCGTAAATTCTCGCATACGTTTCTTCGAATGCTTTGACAAGCTCTTCCCAGTCGTTAATATCCTTAAACTTTTGAATCGGCGATTCAATTTCAAGGTCGTTTAACTGACCTTGGTACTGCATGCGGAAATAAAGACGGAAACTCACATCTTGTCGTTTAAAGTTATTTTTCTCAAATTCAGCTGCCACTTTTTCGATTAGTTCATCCCAAGCATCCTGCAATTCTTTACCTGCCTTCAGCTTACTGCTGTCTTCATCTCCGTTGTTTACATTGATATCAAGTGTTTTATCATAGCGGTATTCAAAGTCTGCCGCACCGCAGCCAAAAGCAGAAAATCCAGCTGCCCACGCCGGTACTAGAACATCTTCAAAGCCAAGACCTTTTGTGTAGCCGGCAGTATGAAGCGGACCACCGCCTCCATAAGAGAAGCATACATATTGAGATGGCGAATACCCTTTTCCAAGGATCATAGATTCAAGGTAATTGCGCAGTTGCGACTCAAGCAGATCGATAACACCGTATGCTGCGTCTTCAACAGATAATCCGAGCGGATCGGCGACCTGCTTCTTCAATGCTTCATAGGCTCTTTCCGGATATAGCTTAACCTCGCCGCCAAGGAAATTATCCGGGTTGATTAGTCCAAGAACAACGTGGCAGTCGGTTACTGTTACCGTTTCTATACCGCCTTCCGGATAACAAACGCCGACTCTCGAACCTGCGCTGTCCGGTCCAAGTGTTAATGATTTGAAGTTCGGATCCACTCGCACAAAGCTGCCGGCCCCAGCTCCAACAGTATCCATGGAAACAAGCGGTAATGATAGTACAAGCCTTGCCATATCTGGGCTTGTATTAATACTCAAATCCCCTTGAGTAATAAGCGCCATATCAAAACTTGTTCCGCCGATATCCGAGCATGCAATATTGCGAATACCGAGTTGTTCACCAAGATATTTCGCGCCAACTACTCCCCCAATCGGACCTGAAACGAGCGTTCTTGCCAGTTCATTTGCTCGCGTACTTATCGTTCCACCGTGGCTGGCCATGACCCGAAGATCAAATTTTGCCCCGTGATTTCTTAACATGTTATCAATTTTCGACAATGTCTCCCGAGACGGGTCTGCTGCATATGCTTCAATAATGGTTGTATTTGTGCGGTGAGACTCTTTTCTAACAGGGTAATAATCAACCGATGCAAACACAGGCACTTCTTTTCCGACTTTCTTCATGACTTCCTTTGCAATATCCCTAATTTTTCGTTCATGCTGCGGATATTTGTAAGAATGAAGCAAACTGATCACAATTGCTTCGACATCCTGTTCCAGAAGGTCCAATACTGCTGGTTCCACTTCATGTTCATAAAGCGGAATGACAACGTTTCCAAATAAATCGACTCTTTCTGTTACGCCTCTTGTCAATTCTCTCGGTACAAGTGGAGGATCGTAACGATGAGTATTCAAGTGTAAACGGTCTGAATAAGAATATCCTAGGTAAGCCTGGATCGCCCGGCCCATTCGATGGAAATCCTCCATCCCTTTATTAACGATCAGACCGACGCGGCGTCCTTTCCTTGACACGAGACGATTCAGCATCGCTGTTCCGGAGTAGACACCCGCAAGCAATTTAGGAAATTCTTCTTCTACTGTTGTGTTCCAGTAAGTTAGTGCATCCCTTGCAGAGTTGAGAAGACCAATTGATTCATCTTCAGGTGTGGATTGTGCTTTTCCGACGACAAATTCACCATTGTCGTCAATAATGAAGGTATCTGTCATCGTTCCCCCTGCATCGATAGCAAGTATTTGTGCATTGCGAGTTGTTACTGCTTCCATCCATTTCTCTCCTTTCTTTTTTCAAAAATTGATTTTGTTTTCGCTTTTTACTTTGCAACATTCGTGCCAATATTAAAAATTATCAAAAAATTAAGGAGAGAAAAGGCTTTCGTAAATTAGAGAATGGTGAAAGAGAATGATGAATTGTAGTGAATCGCTACACTGTTTCGCTACAATTTTTTCGTACAACAATACAGCTAAAAAAGAATTTGTTGCAATTTGCCCATAGAATTTTGTTGCTTGCTCCATACTATTCGACAGACAGCTTAAGCTCGATCAAGAGATTTTTTGTAAAAAAATAGACCATCTTTTAGTCTAGTAAACATAAAAATAACGACAAGGAATTTTCCAAGGGACAACAAAGACGACTTGAATGACAAAGCCACTATTGTACCGTCCTAATTTTATGATGGAAAATTTGATGAACAATAACTGCAGTTTCATTTTGTTTCTAAGTAAAAAACAAGTTTGAATGTTCTCAAATTTTCACCGGAAACAGTTGATACTTTGATGAAAGTCCCCATTATCGAAACGATAAATACGTTTGAAAAATCATAATGGATTTTCTTTAAGCATTTCCAGCAATTTTTTTAAAGCAAATGAGTGATATCTACCTTTTCTCGTAATGATGCCGAGTCTCCAAAGAAGAGGCGGATCTTTAAGTGGAACAATCGTGATGTTGGGGCTGTTCTGTTTATGAAAAATCATTTTCGGCATTAAAGTAATACCTAGTTTTGATGAAACAAGCTCAAGAATTAAATCCCATTGCGAGCTTTCATATGAAACAATTGGAGTAAAGCCTGCATTTTTACATGTGTTGATGATGTAATCGTGGAGTTTGAAGTTTTTTGAAAACAATATAAACGGTTCATCTTTTAATTCATGTACTGAAACTGTTTGTTTTTGTGCAATTGGGTGGTCGCGATGAATAAACAAGACAAATTCTTCTGTAATAAACGGATGAATATGAAAAACGGATTCGTCTACAGGCAGTACAACTATGCCAATGTCAATCTCTCCTTCTTCCACTAATTGTTCGATGACCTTTGCCCCAAGCTCTATAAGTTCAAGTTTCACATTCGGATAGTTTTGATGAAACATTCTAGCAATAGAAGGAAAAAACAAAGTTCCAATGAGCGGCGGAACCCCCATCTTAATCTCTCCAGTCGCAAGATTAGAAAGTTCATCTAATAACATTTTCATTTCTTCCAACGTTTCAATCAATTTTTTTCCTTGCTGATATACAATTTGACCTGCATCTGTCAAACGGAGATGACGAGTTGACCTTTCGATCAGTTCAACACGCAGCTCAGCTTCAAGCTTTTTAACGGCTTTGCTCAATGAAGGCTGTGATAAGTAGGAATATTCAGCAGCCTTTGTAAAGCTGTTATGATTGGCAACATCAATGAAAGATTGAATATCACGAAATTCCACCATACTCCCCCCTTATTTATTCACTATTGGAATAAATTGTATTCTTTTTATCTATTTTACTTATAGATAATGGGAATGTAAACTCTTACATAAGACAAAGAAAGGAGGAGATGTTCATGAACAAAATCATGAATTCATTTTCGAAAGCGGTTTCAGACATTCAAGACGGTGCATCCATTGTTGTAGGCGGATTTGGGTTGTGCGGAATTCCAGAAAAGACTATTCAAGCTTTACGTGACAAGGGGACAAAGAATTTGACTATTTACAGCAACAATTGTGGTGTCGATGATTGGGGACTTGGTCTTCTACTCAAAAATAAACAAATAAAAAAAATGGTCGCTTCCTACGTAGGGGAAAATAAAATTTTTGAACAGCAATTTTTAAGCGGCGATTTAGAAGTAGAACTTATTCCACAAGGTACTCTTGCAGAACGAATGAGAGCAGGCGGAGCAGGAATTCCGGCTTTTTATACCGCAACAGGTGTCGGAACGCCGATCGCAAAAGGAAAAGAAGAAAGAGAGTTCAACGGAAAAACATATTTGCTGGAGGAAGCCATCGTTGCAGATTTTGCTTTTGTAAAAGCGTGGAAGGCTGATACTTATGGGAATCTTGTGTATCGGAAAACAGCGCGAAATTTTAATCCGCTTGCCGCGATGGCAGGTAAAATCACCATAGCGGAAGTGGAACAAATTGTTGAACCTGGTGAGCTTGATCCGGACGAAATTCACACACCATGTATTTATGTTCAACGCTTACTGGTAGGAACGAATTATGAAAAACGCATTGAGCGGAGAACAGTGGTTACTAAATAAGAGAAGGAGTGATCAGGATGTCTAACAATCGATTAAAGATTGTTAAGCGTGCGGTAAAGGAAATTGAAAACGGAATGATTGTCAATCTTGGTATCGGAATGCCAACACTTATTGCCAATGAGATTCCGTCCAATTTCAACATCTTATTACATTCAGAAAATGGGCTGCTTGGCATTGGACCTTATCCGGTTGAAGGGGAGGAAGATCCCGATTTGATTAACGCTGGTAAAGAAACGATTACTACAGTGCTTGGCGCTTCATTTTTTGACAGTGCCGAATCATTTGCAATGGTTCGTGGAGGACATATTGATCTTGCTATTTTAGGAGGTATGGAAGTTTCAGAGAACGGCGATTTAGCCAATTGGATGATTCCAGGGAAAATGGTCAAAGGTATGGGCGGAGCAATGGATCTTGTAAACGGTGCGAAACGTGTCATCGTCATTATGGAACATTTGAACAAGAGCGGGGAATCGAAAGTGAAGAAAGAATGTACGCTTCCTCTTACTGGAAAAGGGGTCGTTCATCGATTGATTACCGATTTAGCCGTGTTTGACTTTACAGATCAAGGGATGGTGCTGATTGAAACAATGGATGGTGTTTCAGTTGATGAAGTGATAGCAAAAACAGAGGCAAAATTCACAGTTTCTCCTGAACTTTCGGAGGTGAATTAAATGGTAAAGACAGTTATTTTAGAAGGCGCGCGTACCCCGATTGGGAAATTTAACGGATCGCTTGCTCAATTAACAGCATCACAGCTTGGCGGTATTTCGATGAAAGAGGCTTTAATGCGAGCAGAAGTAAAGCCTGAAGATGTAAATGAAGTCATTTTCGGAAATGTTCTTCAGGCTGGACAGGGACAGATCCCGTCGCGCCAGGCAGCTCGTGAAGCAGGTATTCCTTGGAGCATTAAAACAGAAACAGTGAATAAAGTTTGTGCATCCGGTCTTCGCAGTGTAACAATGGCTGATCAAATCATTCGGGCAGGCGATGAAGAAATCATTTTGGCAGGCGGCATGGAGTCAATGTCAAACGCTCCATATGCATTGAAGAATGCAAGATGGGGGTTAAGAATGGGTAATGCACAGATGGTTGATTTAATGATTCATGATGGCCTGTCATGCAGTTTTACTGGTGTTCATATGGGGACGTACGGAAACAAAATTGCGAAAGAGTATGAAATATCGCGTGAAGAACAGGACAATTGGGCTGTGAGAAGCCATAAAAGAGCAATTGCAGCAATCGAAGAAGGCAAGATGGCAGAAGAGATTGCAGCGGTTGAAATTCCACAGCGTAAAGGCAGCCCGCTTGTCGTTTATAAAGATGAATCACCGCGAAAAGACACAACGAAAGAGATTCTGGCAACATTACCTCCTGTATTTGACAAAGATGGAACGATTACAGCCGGCAACGCACCTGGAATTAATGATGGAGCTGCAGCGCTTGTACTGATGAGCGATGAACGGGCAAAAAGAGAAGGTAAAAGCGTTCTTGCAACCATCATTGGCCATGCAGAAGTTGCGGTTGAAGCAGAAAATTTTCCAATAACACCGGGCCTTGTCATTCTTGAGCTATTGAAAAAGACGGGGAAATCTGTCGATGATATCGACTTGTTCGAAATTAATGAAGCATTCGCAGTAGTTGCACTCGCTAGTATAAAAATTGCGGAAATCGATCCGGAAAAAGTGAATGTAAATGGCGGTGCTGTTGCCCTTGGTCACCCAATCGGCGCAAGCGGCGCGCGTATTCTTTTAACACTAGCGTACGAATTACGCCGTCGCGGAGGAGGGATTGGAATCGCAGCGATCTGTTCTGGAAGCGGTCAGGGAGATGCCGTGATGATTGAAGTAAAATAAAATGGATATAATTTGAAATCTATAAACAAAAAGAGTGAATTTGACCAAACTAATTATTATATTAATTTAATAGAAACATAATCGCCATTTTGCATCAAGCTTTGATTCTATTAAAACATTTAGCATCAGTAGTTTTGTGCGCCAGTGCAAAATAAAAAAAGAAGCCTCCATAAAATCAGGCCCCATTGAAAGCAAAAAATCATAAACATCGATATATCAACGTTTCAAAACATTAAAGGGGGCATCAATAAGCCGTAAAAGCGACTTATTAGACACCCCCGTATTTTGTATTAATTTTTTATTTTTTTCATCACATTGTTCGTTCCGCGGCCGAAATAGTTTACCAATTTTTTATACTCTTCATAATACAAATTATATTTTTCTACGTGATCCTGTTTCGGATAAAAAACTTTGTCTTTTAATTTGGCCATATTTGCTGCTGCTTCTTCGATCGTATCGTATCCACCTAGTTTTGATCCTGCAGCAACAGCTCCGAACATTGCAGCTCCGATGGCTGATGTGATTTTGTTAGATGCGATCTTGATTGGTCTTGCCGTTACATCTGCATATATTTGCATGAGCATTTCATTTTGATGAGGCAGTCCGCCGCATGCAACCAATTCATTAATTTCGATTCCTGCATTCTCAAAGCTTTCAATGATCAAGCGTGTCCCGAATGCTGTTGATTCAATTAATGCACGGTAAATTTCTTCAGGTTTTGTATTCAGCGTAAGACCGACTAATAAACCTGACAAATTGGCATCAACTAACGGAGTTCTATTTCCATTATGCCAATCCAATGCCAGCAATCCTTTTGATCCTGGAGGCAATGTGCTGGCTTTTTGTTCCAAATATTGATGAATAGATAGATTTTTGGCCTCCGCTTCTCTTTCGACATAACCCGGCACAAGCTCTTTGACAAACCATGCAAAAATGTCGCCAACAGCAGCCTGGCCTGCCTCATATCCGTAGTAGCCAGGGATTATTCCATCTTCGACGACTCCGCTGATTCCTTCGACAAACTCTTCTTTTGTGCTTAACAGCATATGACAGGTGGAGGTTCCCATAACCATAACCATGCTTCCAGGTGCGGTAACTCCTGCACCTGGAACAGCAGCATGAGCATCTATAATTCCAATGGCAACCGGTGTTTTTGGTTTTAGTCCAATTTTTGCTGCAAACTCTTCCGTCAGCTCGCCAGCCTTGCTGCCGATCGGAACCACTTCACCCGACAGTTTTGTTTCATAAATATTTTCCATCAATGGATGAAGTCTTTTTAAAAATTCTTTTCTTACATAGCCTTCCTGTTTATGCCACATTCCTTTATAGCCGGCAGAACAGCTATTTCGTTTCACTTCACCGACCATCAGCGACGTCAGCCAATCAGCTGCTTCAAGGAACAATGCCGCTTCATGATAGAGCTCCTCACGATCATGTATAATCTCTAATATTTTCGGCAGCATCCATTCTGACGAAATTTTTCCACCATAACGCTTTAACCATTCTTCATTCGACTCGCTTGCTAATTGATTAATTGTATCTGCTTCTGGCTGCGCTGCATGATGTTTCCATAATTTTACCCATGCATGCGGCTCATCTTTCCATTTTTCCTGAAAACATAATGGTGTTAATTGTTCATCGACAGGCAGAATTGTACAGGATGTAAAATCAATTCCTATGCCGACGATATCATCTTTGCTCACCCCGGAATCCTCTAACACTCTCGGGATGGACGTTTCCAGCACATCTAAATAATCTTGCGGGTGCTGAAGAGCTGTACTGTTTTTCAGCTTCTTCTGCTTATGAGGAAGAGTTTCCGTTATGACTCCATGTTTATATTGTGTGGAATGAGTACCAGCAACCTCACCAGTTGCAACATCTACTAAGACAACTCTTCCAGATTCAGTCCCAAAATCTACTCCGATTGCGTATTTTTTCATAAGCATCCCGTTCCTTTGTTACTTGTTATTTATAGATCGGCCCAAAGTTTTTACATGCTCTGTAATCAGCGCCTTCAAGATCTTTTGTTCCAAACATGCTCCAAGCATCTGGTCTGAATATTTTTTCCTCAGGTACATTGTGCATATTTACCGGAATGCGAAGAATGGATGCCAGCGTGATTAAATCGGCTCCAATATGACCATAGCTGATGGAACAATGGTTGGCTCCCCAGTTATTCATAACCGAGTAAACATCTTTAAATGCACCTTCTCCGGTTAGATTCGGAACAAACCAAGTGGTAGGCCAAGTTGGATCGGTCCGTTTGTCAAGCACGTCATGAACTTCTTCCGGCAAATCAACCGTATATCCTTCTGCAATTTGCAGAACAGGACCCAGCCCTTTAACAATATTTAAGCGCGAAATCGTTACAGGCATGCCGCCTTTTGTTAAAAAGTCAGTTGAATATCCGCCGCCTCTGAAGTATTCAGTTGAAGCAGGTCTAAATTGTGTTGCTTCCAAGCATTTTTTAATATCTTCATCTGTCAATTCGTAGTATGGTTTAATAACTGGTTTGCCGTCTTTTGTTTGTTCTCCTGTTCCATCCAATGCAGCCGCTCCAGAATTAATTAAATGGATGATTCCGTTTGCCGCTCTCCCTTCAAGAGTATAGCCAGTTACCCGCTTGACAGCCTCCGGACTCCAATAAGTTCTCACGTCGGCAAAAATTTGCGCCGTATTAGTTAAAAGGTAGCCGAACAACATGGAAATGCCGTTCAAGTTATCATTTTCCGTTGCAAAAATATATGGCGCTCTTTTTCCGTTCCAGTCAAAAGATGAATTTAAAATCGTTTCCATAAAATCTCCATTTGGGAAATAGTCGGTCCATTGACGCTGTCCTTGGAAACCAGCAACAATGGCGTTTCTTCCTAGAGCTTCTTCTCCATATCCCATTTCTTCTAATTTTTTATTGCCAACCATTAAGTCGCGTGCGATAAGAGCCATTTTTACGCTGATTTCCCAATCTTTTTCCTTCTGCTCTTCTGTTCTTTTAAAGCCGTCGCGATTGTTGTCCGGACCAACTTTACAGTTTTCCTTCACCCATTTTAAGGCTCTTTCATATTCCTCTTTATCGTAAATTTCCAGTTCAATTCTGCGCACGAATTCGCTCATATCAACATATTCATTTCTCATTCCAAGATAGTTTTGGAAAAAGTCTTCTTGCACAACACTTCCTGCAATTCCCATTGATACAGATCCAATGGAGAGATAAGATTTACCCTTCATCATAGCAACAGCCAGTCCTGCTTTTGCAAAACGAATGAGCTTCTCTTTTACATCTTCAGGTATATTCGTATCTCCTGCATCTTGAACATCCTTACCGTAAATTCCAAAGGCAGGAAGTCCTTTTTGGTTATAACCTGCTAGAACAGCAGCTAAATAGACTGCGCCAGGTCTTTCTGTTCCATTGAATCCCCAAACTGCTTTCGGAATGTGAGGATCCATATCCATTGTTTCAGTTCCATAGCACCAGCATGGAGTAACAGTAATCGAAACGCCAACGCCTTCTCTTGCAAACTTTTCAGCTGCTTCTGCCGCTTCTTTTACTCCTCCAATACATGTATCTGCAATCACACATTCCACTGGCTGTCCATTATAATAAAAAACATTTTCCTCCAGTAATTTAGCTACAGCTTTTGCCATGTTCATTGTTGTTTCTTCTAATGATTCACGAACTCCTTTTCTTCTGCCGTCGATCGTCGGGCGTATTCCTATCTTTGGTAGATTTCCTACATATCGTGGATCTTTTGCCATCTTTCATTCCTCCTGTATGTTATTTATTTAATGATTGCTAGAAATGATTTATAATGTTTTTCCCAATGATCACAGTTTTCGGGTTCATATGTTTTAAAGCTAAAGGAGTTGGTAACAATTTTTCTTGCTTCTTCTAAGTCTGCAATTTCTCCAAGGGCAATTAATTGAGAAAGCATATTGCCGATTGCGCTGGCTTCCACCGGCCCTGCATAAACGGTACGCTTTGCGGCGCCAGCAATAAATCGACAAAACCATTTGTTTTGTATTCCCCCGCCTCCCATATGAATCGACCGGATGTTATGATGGATTAAATTTTCCAGCCGTTCGATCACGAAACGGTATTGAAAAGCTAAGCTTTCCAATATACATCTCAAAAATTGCCCTTTCGTTTCCGGAATAGGCTGCGAAGTTTTTTGACAATAATCTTGAATGGCTTTCAGCATACTTGGCGGGTTAAAAAACGATGGATCATTTGGATTTATAAAAGAACGGAACGGTTCTGCTTCTTCTATCAGCCGGCTTTCTTCTTCATAGGAGATGCCTTCGCCATTATCGTTCCATTCTTTTTTACACTGTTGAATAAACCATAAGCCGGTATTGTTTTTTTGCAAACGGAACTTCCCGTCAAATGTTCCTTCATTTGTGAAGCCCCATTCATAAGCTTCATCTGAAACAACCGGCTTTTCCACCGTGACACCGATCAGCACCCATGTTCCGCAGCTCATAAAACAGCTTGTTTGATCATTTTGGATCGGCATGGCACCTAAAGCACAAGCTGTATCGTGTCCTGGAACCGCGATGACATTGGCCGGATCGATCCCTAATTCCTTATTAATAGATGCTTTCGTTTTGGCCAAAATGCGATTCGTTTCTGCCAGAGGTGCAAAATTCACCTTATCTGCAAACAGCTTATTTAAAATCGTCTCATCCCAATCTTTTTTTTCCCAATTTAATAGTTGAGAAGTCGACGAGATTGTAAATTCATTTTTGATTTCCCCTGTAAACAAATAGGCGAACAGACTCGGTGTCATTAATATATATTTTGCCTTTTCTATTAGCTCAGGCCTTGTTTTCAAAATCGCATACAGCTGATAAAGCGTATTGATGGCAGCTGGCTCTACGCCAGTCATTTGAAAAAGTTTTTTCTTATCTATCTTCTCATGGACTTCATCCATAAAGAGAACGGTATGTGTATCCCGATAAGAATACGGGTTTTCTAATAGATCTCCTTCCTCGGAAATGAGACCGAAATCTACTCCCCACGTATCAAAACCAATTCCATCGATCCTTTTTCCATAAACCTCGACAAATTTTTTTATTCCTTTTTTCATTTCAGTAAATAAGTAGTTTAAATCCCAATGCAAATGATCTCCGATCGTGATGGGGTTATTTTGAAAACGGTGAATTTCTGTTATGTTTAATTTTTTATTTTCATATTCTCCGAGTATTAATCGACCATTCGAAGCACCCAAATCAAAAGCTAGTACTCTTTTCATGTCATACGCACTCCCGTAAAATAAGCCTGTTTATGACTTCTTCTTTAACAGACTGGCCCGATACTTTTCGGATGATAAATTTCGTAAATCTTCGCACTCTTGTTCCGTTAAAATTCTCGGAGTACCGACAGTTGAAGCGATGGTAAATACTTTGGCTGATTCTTCGGTTAATTGCATATAAAAAAATGCTTCTTTCATCGTTTTGCCGACTGTGAGCACCCCATGATTCCTCATCACAATGACATCGCTGTCATGGATGACTTCTCCAACAGCTTCTGCTAAAAGATTGGTTGTAGGAATAATATAATCTAAGTAGGAAACTTTCTTTACCATTGCAGGAAAATCGGGGAAAAGCATTGGGATATCTTTCCCTGCACTAGAGACTCCAACAGAGTAGCTAGGATGCGCATGCAACACTGCATTGATTTCTGGATTTCGCCGAAAGCATTCTAAATGCATGAGCAATTCGGAGGAAGGTTTTAAATCTCCAAAAACTTCTCCAGTGTCAATTTTTACTTTAACCCATTGATCATCTTCAATCTCCTTTAAATCAAAGCCGCTTGGTGAAATGTACATGTATTCACCATCACGCATGCTGAGATTTCCACCGGCTCCAACAACTAAACCAGCATCTACAATTTTATGTGCATATTTTTTTAGTTCTCCGATTACTGATGACATTAAATTCCACCTCTAGTATATGTTTATCATCTTGAAAACAATTTTTAAGTTTCGTTTCACCCTGTTTTTATGAGCTGGTTAATCTTTTTCCCCTTCAAGTATTTGTATAACTGGGGCTGCAAAATGCATCCCCAGCTTTCAGGTTATTATTCGTAAATGGCAGATTTAATTTCTTCATTATCAAGATTGGTTTTGTCATACCAATAGAATCCTGTGTCAATAACCTTTTCTACTTTCTCGCCATTGATTGCTTGAACAGCAGCTTTTACTGTTTCATAGCCGATACCGACCGGATTTTGTGTAATGGCTCCTGCCATTGTACCGTCTTTAATCGCTTCAATTTGCTGTTTACCAGAGTCAAAGCCGATGACAACAATTTTGCCTTGTTTATTCATTTCTTTTACTGCATTAATTACACCGATAGCTGAACCTTCGTTTGCACCATAGATCCCTTTTAAGTCAGGATGCGCTTGGATGATTGCTTTCGCTAAGTCTGTAGATTTTAATTGGTCACCGCCACCATATTGAATGTCGACAATTTCAATATCTGGATATTTTTCTTTTATTCTCTCAACAAATCCATCTCGGCGGTTAACACCAGTTATACTTGTTTGGTCATGAACAATTAGCGCAACTTTTCCTTTGCCTCCAATTTTTTCAGCCATTTTGTCTGCCGCTAACGCTGCAGCAGCTTTGTTATCTGTAGATGCAGTTGCCAAAGGAATATCGCTGTCAACCCCTGAGTCAAATGCAATAATCGGAATACCTTTTTCATCCGCTTCTTTTAATAAAGGAATTGATGCTTGGCTGTCTAGAGCAGCAAAACCAATTGCATCCGGCTTTTTATCAATAGCTGTTCTTAACATTTCAATTTGTTTGTCGACTTGAGATTCACTTTCTGGGCCTTCAAACGTAATTTCTACGTCAAACTCTTTTGCTGCTTGTTCAGCACCTTTTTTAACAGCTTGCCAGAATTGATGCTGGAATCCTTTAGAGACAATAGCGATATAGGGTTTTCCACTGTCGCCTCCTGCGGATTCAGAGCTTCCTTCGCTCTCGTTTTTCGAGGAGCTTCCGCATGCTGACAAAACGAGCGACAACATTAAAATACCGCATAGAGTTAACAACCATTTCTTCACTGAATTTTCCCCCTTATAATTTTTTATTTTTTAACTCTAGTTTGTAACTAGAGATAAAAAACGGAATTTAACTGCTTTTGCCTCGACGGATAATATCGATATAAACTGCAACCAAAATGACAAATCCAACAACAACTGTCTGCCATTCTTGAGGGATTGACATAATTCTCAAACCGTTTGTTAATACGCTCATAATAAGAGCCCCAATAACTGTTCCTAAAATAGTTCCTTTACCACCACTTAACGAAGTCCCTCCGATAACGACAGCTGCAATTGCTTCCAACTCATACCCGGCTCCCAAAGCAGGCTGTGCTGAATTAAGCCTTGAAGCCATTAAAACTCCTGCTATTCCTGTAAACACACCTGCAACCGTGTAAATGATGATTTTCCATTTATCCGTATTGATACCGGATAATCTTGTCGCTTCTTCATTGCTTCCAATAGAAGTTGTAAAGCGGCCAAAAATAGATTTCGTTAATAAAATTCCTGCAATAATTGCCATAATAATGAAAATTAGGACACCGTTAGGCAAATTAAATCCTGGTATAATTGAACCTAATGCAATTTCACTGAAGCTAGGTTTATCACTAAAATAAATTGGAGTTGCATCTGAAATAACAAGTGCTAATCCTTTCGCGATCATCATCATCGCCAATGTTGCAATAAATGGAGGAATTTTTAATTTTGAAACACTGAATCCGCTTATAAATCCCATTAAAGCACCAGTCAAAATTCCGCCTAAAATGCCGACTATAATTGGCAAATCCCAAAAGACGATAAATACCCCTGTCATTACAGCACATAGCGTCATTCCTGTACCAATGGAAAGGTCAATTCCTCCAGTCATAATAACAAATGTAGTTCCTAACGCCATGATTCCGATAACTGTCGTTGATAATAATATCCCGGTAATATTAGTCCAATTTAAAAAGTTATCGGAGGAAATGGTAAAAAACAGAATAAGTACAATTAAACTAGCAAATGCCAATATTTGTTGCAGTGCATTGGATTTTAATAGATTTCCACTCTTTTTTGTCTCTGTGTTAGGTGCAGTTCCTGTACTCATATTGATCCTCCTCGTTTTGTATTCCAAATCCTTTTGACATAAATGATACTTAAATCGGACTCCAATTTATGATCTAGTTCGTGTTGCATAATCCATAATCTTTTCTTGAGATGCTTCCTCGTTCGTCAACTCTCCGGTGATTCTTCCTTCACACATGACGATGATTCGATGGCTCATTCTTAATATTTCCGGTAATTCGGAAGAAATCATAATAATGGATTTTCCTTGCTGAGCCAGTTCATTCAGCAGCTGATATATTTCAGTTTTCGCTCCAACATCAATTCCGCGTGTAGGTTCATCAAAGATTAAAATGTCACAGTTTTTAGCAAGCCATTTGGCAATGACAATTTTTTGCTGGTTTCCTCCCGATAAATTCTTCGCTAGCTGTTTGATGCTTGGCGTTTTAATTTTCAGCGACTTTACATACTCTTCTGATGTTACATATCCTTTTGAGTCATTGACAAAAGTCAGCCAATTCACATAATTGCTCAGTGAAGAAATTAAAATATTCGAATTCACGTCCATTTCAAGCATTAAGCCGTATCGCTTTCTGTCCTCAGACAAATAGGCAATTCCGTGTTTTACTGCATCTTCAGGCTTATTGATTTTCACTTCTTTTCCATTGATAAAAATTTGCCCTTCATCGATTTTGTCAGCACCGAAAATGGCTCTTGCTACTTCTGTGCGTCCAGCTCCCATTAAACCGGCAAAGCCCAAAATTTCTCCTTTTTTCAAAGTAAAGCTGATATTTTCTAAAAAGTTTTTGGTCGATAAGTTTTTCACTTCCAGGACTGTTTCAGCCTCTTTTGAAACCGTCGTTGTAGGGCGAGATTCATCCTGGATGTGACGGCCAACCATTAACGAAATTACCTTTTTCATATCTGTATCTTTCGTATATAACGTGTCGATGTATTGACCGTCGCGCATGACTGTTATTCGGTCAGAAATGACTTTCAATTCTTCCATTCTGTGTGAAATATAAATGATGCCAACACCTTTGTTTTTTAAATTTTCAATTAAATCAAATAATGTTTTAATTTCAGATTCCGTCAATGCGGCAGTTGGTTCGTCCATCACGATAATTTTCGCATTGTAAGATAACGCTTTCGCAATCTCCACCATCTGCTGCTTTGCCACTGTTAAATCTGATACTGTTTCTTTAGGATTTAAATTAATATTGAGTTTCTCAAGCAACTCGGCTGTTTTTTCATTCAATTCCTTTTCCTTCAAAAAGAAATTAAATCCGGTGCGAGGCTCCCTGCCAATAAAAATGTTTTGGGCAACCGTTAAATCAGGCATTAAATTTAGTTCTTGGTGTATAATGCTAATGCCCATTTCCTGTGCTGCTTTCGCATTAGGAATTTCAACTTTGTTGCCTTCTAAGTAGATTTCACCTTCATCTTTTTGATAGACTCCAGACAAAATTTTCATTAAAGTCGATTTCCCAGCACCATTTTCGCCAACTAATGCTAGAACTTCCCCATAATTTAAATCCAGTCGAACTTTTGATAATGCCTTTACTCCAGGAAAACTTTTGCTTATCCCTTCCATTCTTAGTAATTGAGCTGACATCCTATCACCTACTTTACGTAACTGTCATTATCCGTCCTGAATTTTTGTTCCACTTTTACATTAATAAGATTTTTCAGATTTTTTCGCGGATTGATACTGCTTCCAATCATTTAAAAACCCTTTTAACCCGATATTTGTAAGATCTGACGCAAACATTTTCTTAAAAATATAAAATGGCATCGTTACAGCATCTGCGCCTGATTTTGCAAGATCAACGACAACCTGCGGATTTCGGATGCTTGCTCCAATAACTTTCGTTTCCGCATGCATTTGATGAATAATTTCTTTTGCCTCTTTAATAAATTGCAGCCCGTCAATCGCATGATCATCCATTCTTCCGATGTAAGGGCTTATAAAATCCACCCCTGCTTTGGCAGCTAATACAACTTGAGGCAGTGTATAAATAAGAGTCATATTCACCTTTATGCCTTCCTGTTTCAATTGATAAGCTGCGGATAATCCTTCTTCAGTCATCGGGAGTTTAATGACAATATCTTTTCCCCATGTGGACATTTCTCTCCCTTCAAGGATCATTTCTTCAGCTGTTTCTCCTGTTACCTGGCACCAGACTTCTCCATTAATTTTGGAGGAAATATCCACAATAATTTGCCGAAACTCTCTATTTTCTCTTGAAATAATGCTTGGATTTGTTGTAATCCCTGCTAAAAATCCATATTTTGAAGCAAATTCTATTTCTTGTTCATTTGCGGTGTCTAAATAAATGTCCATGATTTTCCCCCTTTCTCGCACAATTGTTTGTACATTTATTCAACCCCGTTCCATTGATTAAAAATCGGCTCCACTTGTTTATAAACTTGTTCAAACGCTTTCAAAGCTGTTTGATAAGATTGATGGTTGTGTTGATCTGGTTCAAATGATTCAGCTTCAACACACCAAGCTTTCGCTGCTGTCAAATCTTTCAGAAGGCCTACTCCTACACCGCCTGCAACCGCAGCGCCCATTGAGGTCGTTTCATCCAAAATTTTCGGTATACGGATGGTAACACCGAAAAGATCAGCCAGCATTTGCCGCCATATTCTGCTTTTCGCTCCGCCTCCAAACAGCCATATGTCTTGAAATGGCCGATCATAATTTTCTTGCAGAGCATCGAAAATAAGTTTTAAATTCATTGAAATCCCTTCCAAAACAGCACGAATCAAATCAGAACGTTTATGATTGATCGTTAATCCTATGAAACTGCCTTTTGCGTTTGGATTCCACCAAGGAGACCGCTCCCCCATTAAATACGGAAGAAAAATCAATTGATTGGAGCCGATTGGTGAGCTTTCAGCCTCTTCATTCATCATTTCATAAATATTCTTCGCTGCATCCGTTTTCAAAACGTCTTGAAACAGTATGTCTCTTAACCATTGAAAGGAAGTCCCTGCTGCTTGCATCGTTCCGATGGGAATATATTTATTTTCATCCAAATGGATAAAATTGAATGTCCGCATTTCTTGATCAAAAACTGGACGAGATGACGAAAATGAGATCCAGGAAGAAGAGCCAATGTAATTAAAAATATCTCCCTCATCAATCGCACCTGCACCTAATGCAGCACAGCACCCATCTGCACCGCCCATTACAACAGGTGTACCAGGCATCAGACCTGTTTCTTCCGCCGCCTTTGAATGAACTTCACCAACAACCGCTGTTGAAGGCAAAATCTCAGGCAATTTTTCATCATCAATTTGCCATAATTTTATTAATTCTTCCGACCATTCTTTCTTTTTAATATTTAATAGATTCGTGCCGCTTGCATCAGAATAGTCGGTGGCAAATTTACCCGTTAGTTTAGCAATTATATAATCTTTTGCTTGTAAATATTTAAATGTTTCTTTATGAACAGATGGTTCATTTTCTTGAATCCAATTAATTTTTGCTGCAGAATAGGATGGGGATAATCTGTTTCCAGTAATTTCATAATGTTCTTTCATTCCTATCTTTTCTGCAATTGCTTCTGTTTTTTGCGCCGAACGCATATCAGCCCAAATAATTGCATTTCTTACAGCTTCTCCTTTATGATTGACTGGGACAGCCCCCATCATCTGGCCGCTGAACGTAATGCATGCAATTTGTTTCGGATCAATTTTTGCTTCTGAAATAAGTTGTTTTGATGCATTTGCCACGGCATCCCACCAATCATTCGGATTTTGTTCAACCCAATGCTGCTTCAAAAAAATGGTGGAATATTGATAGGTAGTATGAGCTATGATTTCACCGTCCGGCGATATTAATGTGGATTTATTTCCGCTTGTCCCAAGATCATGAGCAAGAATAAATTTTTGCACCATATTGTCTCCACCATCCTATCGCTTCCATCTTGAACGGAAAATGTACTAGTTTCCCAATGAAATCTATTATGAAATGACACCTTTTTTTAAAATGATATTGGCATAAAGCGCACTCTCGCTCGTTGCGATAATTGCATAAGCATTTTTGGCTCTTTCATAAAAGCTGAATCTCTCCATAAATTCTATATCCCATGGTTCGGAACATTTTTTCTCCAGAAGTTTTTTATATTCGTCCCAAATGGCCGGTTTGCTTTCATTTTGGTTTACTACTTGCATGAGAGCCACCGGTTTATCCACAAAAGTATCCAACGGAAACAAATCTAAGATAGAATCCAACAGCTCAGGAACACCATGTCCGTCAGCTCGAACCAATCTTTGAGCAAAATTTGCTGCCGGAAAATTCCCGTCTGCAATGACAATTTCGTCACCATGGCCCATTTCCATCAAAATTTTTAACAGCTCAGGAGAAAGATTCTTTGGAATACCTTTTAACAACGCTTACACAACCTTTGTTTATTTTTGTTTGTTTTTATATTATCAAATATACCAAAAAAAATAAAGAGTGTTATTATAAAAAATTTTTTGTTTTTTTTGTTTTATTTTGAAACAATTTGACTCCTTTTACGATAAAGGAACGATTGTGATTTTTGTGTTTTTTCCTTCAAACTCTTTTTTATATGCTGGATGGATATTGGAATCTGTAATAATTTCGTCCACTTTCTCAATATGATTGATTAAAGCGAACGTCCGAACGCCAAACTTGCTGGAGTCAACTAGTAAAATGGTTTTATCTGCTATCTCCATCATTTGCTTTTTTATTAATGCTTGCCATTCATTCGAATCGCTGAGACCGCCTTCAAGATGCACACCTTTGCAGGATAGGAAAGCTTTATTGACATGGTATGTTTCCAAAGATCGTTCTGCGAGAGGACCAATATACGATAATGATTTTGAAGAGAGCATTCCGCCGGTTGACATTACCTTTATTTGATCTTTGACACTTAATTCAATTGCTACTCTAATGGAATTTGTTATAACTGTTAGTGGTACATTCGGCAGTTCCTTTGCCATATACCATGCCGTCGAACTTGCATCTAAAACAATCTGGTCTCCTGGTTGTATGAGCTTAACTGCTTCTGCAGCGATTGCTTTTTTTTCTTTGGCATTTGTGACTTCACGTTCTAAATAGGACAATTCGAGCTGCTGGTCTCTTTCAATGCTGACCGCTCCCCCGTGGCTGCGCAGAAGCCTCCCTTCCTTTTCCAGCTTTTCTAAATCTCTTCGTATCGTCTCCTCCGTGACTGAAAACATTTTGCTAAGCTCCGATACTCGTACACTTAATTTTTTGTTAACGATTTCAACTATTTTCCTATGTCTTTCGGCTACAAGCAACTTGCACGTCCCCCCAATATGTTCAAAAGTTTTTCAATAGTTATCAGAAAATAATATACCACATTACCCCAATATGTCCTAAAGATTTCAAGCGCTGCCAGAAAATAATATACCACATTATAAAATGAATCATTAAATCATTGTCACCAATATTTTTAGCGCATCAGGCTCAAAGCAGTTTTCTCACAGCGCATCTATTATCTTTTAAAGCGGAAAAGGTTTTTATGCCCTTTTCCGCTTTCCGGAAGCCTCCTGATGGTTAAGTCTCCGTACGTTGTTGAAGGGGGATGACCTGCTGCAATGATTAAATCTTTCTTATTCACGAATTCGTTATAATAACCGATAACTGTTATGTGGAGAATTTTCATGAAGAGCAATGGCCAATAGGCTATTGCTCTTTTGTATTGTCGAAAGATTATCTAGTAAATGCCGCTGGAACACCTCCGTCAACTGTGATCATGCATCCTGTTGTTTTTTCAGCTTTAGAAGATGCAAAAAATGCAATCGCCTCTGCAATGTCTTCAGGATACACATTTACTAATAATGTTGTTCGTTTTTTATAATAATCTTCTAATTCATCCGGTGAAATTCCATAAGCTCTTGCACGCTCTTCACGCCACTTGGAATCCCATATTGCAGAGCCTTGAAGAACGGCATCCGGAAGAACGGAGTTTACACGTATTCCGTATTGGCCGCCTTCAGCAGCAATACATCTTGCCAAATGAGTTTCAAGCGCCTTTGCAGCACTGTAAGCAGCCGCATTCTTTCCAGCATAAATTGAATTTTTCGAGCCAACAAATACCATATTCCCGCCAATACCTTGCGTCTTCATTTGTTTAAACGCTTCGCGAGCTACTAAAAAGTATCCTGTACCAAGAACGTTCATATTTAAATTCCATTCTTGCAAAGTTGTTTCATCGAACGGACTGGATGTAGCAAGTCCAGCGTTGTTGACAATAATATCGACTCCGCCGAAGGCAAGGGCAGCTTCTTTAAAGGCAGCTTGCACTTCTTCCTCTTTTGTTACGTCCATTTTGACGGCAATTGCACGATTTTCGCCATATTTTTCGTTAATTTCTTTAGCTTTTTCCTCTGCTCCTTCGATGTTTAAATCAGCGATAACAACATGTGCGCCTTCGCTGGCTAGACGTCGGCACGTCGCACTGCCAATTCCTCCTGCACCGCCTGTTACAAAAGCCACTTTGCGCGAAAATTCTGCTTCTGGCGGAGCAAGCGTTAATTTGTAGAGCTCAAGCGGCCAATATTCTACATTATAAGACTCATTTTCGTTTAATGAGACGAACTTCCCGATCGCATCTGTCCCTTTCATGACAGCGATGGCGCGATGATAAAGAGCTCCGCTGATCCTTGACATTTTTTCGTTTTTCCCTGTATTCACCATTCCAATACCAGGAATTAAGATTACTCTAGGGGCAGCTTCAAACATTTTGTCCCCTTCGTTTTTGTTCCGCTCAAAATAAGCTTTGTAGTCTTTTTTATAATTGGAAACTCCTTCTTTTATTTTTTCCTTTAATTGCTCTTTATTTTCTGTTTGCGGATCCCATTCGATGTATAAAGGAACCCGCTTCGTGTGAACTAAATGATCAGGGCATGCTGCGCCTATTTGAGAAAGTTCTTTTGCGTTTCGACTGTTAACAAACTGAAGAACATCCTCTCCGTCATCCCAAGTTAAAATCATTTTTCTTTCATCGCTTACAGCACCACGAATAACTGGCAGTATTTCCGCTAGGATTTCTTTTCTTTCATCTTTGGAAAGGGCTTTATATTTTAATCCGCCAAATGCTTTTTCTTCATCGATTCGCTCTTTTATATAGTTTTCTGCTTCATTAATAATAGAAATCGTTTTTGCATAGCATTCCTCTGAAGTATCGCCCCATGTGACTAAGCCGTGTTTTTCCATCAACACTAACTCTGCATTCGGGTTGTTTTTCACGCCTTCAGCAATCATTTTGGAAAGCGTAAATCCAGGACGCACGTAAGGCACCCAAACAAATCGGTTGCCGTAAATCTCCTCAGCAATTTGCTTTCCGTTGTCCGCACAGCAAATGCTGATAATCGCATCAGGATGCGTGTGATCAACATGCTTGAACGGAAGAAATGCGTGCAGCAAAGTTTCAATCGAAGGGCGTGGATGCTTGTGATCAATCATGCAATGAGATAAATAAGCTACCATTTCTTCGTCGGACATTTCATCTCGTTCTATAAGCGGGCGGATATCGTCCAATTTAAGTCCTGTAAAATTGTGCGCTTTCATTGTCGCTAAATCTGAACCGCTTCCTTTTACCCACATGACTTCAATTTCACGGCCGCGGAAATCGCTTTCAATTGTTTTCATTGAAGTGTTGCCTCCGCCCCAGTTGCATACAGCGCGATCAGCTCCGATTAAATTGGAACGGTAGACTAACTGTTCTAAACCTTCCGACAATTTCTTAGCTTTTTCTGAATCCCACAAACTTTTGACCATCTGTTGACCTCCATTTTTGTTTTTATTTATTTTAAATATAACATATGATTGTTTATTATTGAATATATTTTTTTATTTTTGTTTTTTTGTTTTGAATATTTTATTTATAGCTAAGGTTTGAAATGTATATTGTTTACTTGTTGATTTCACGTCTATTATTTTGGGATTTTTCAATCAAGGGAAAAATAAAAGGTAAATCAACATAAAAAAAGGGATCAAAATATGAAGGGAATATAATCAGGCAGGATCATATAGTGGCTCTCTTTTACAAGACGAGGGGAATAATGTATAATGAAGTTGAAAAATTGCATCAACAACCAGACGACCAAAGGTGCTGCGACACCTTTGGCCCTGCAACAGACGGTTCCCTTCAAGGGGATCAGGCAGCAGGTAAAAAATAATCCACCACTGCTATCAACTCAAGGGTGGATTATTTTTTTTGTGGATTTGACAGCATTGTAATTATAAGGCTTGAAAAACTGATCGCAAACATTAACGCTTCGAATACTGTCATCGGCACACCCCCTTTCTGTACGGGGTAAATGCCAACCACCCTTGAGTCTACCGTTCTATTGCATTTTCATTATATCAAATACTAAATTTTGAATCTATAAAAAACAGAACATTTGTTCCTTTTTTACTAGAAATTAAATTTTTAGCAAATAATTATTGAAAATTCTGTAAATGGGGTATACATTTGTAGTAAGGGGAGGGAGAAGTATGAGCCGTTTAATAAAGAAAAAAGCTGCTCAACAAGCACTCAAAAAAGTCGTGCATGTAAGCGATATCATTAAGAAACAGCTAGATCCTCAGCTTCCGCTAACCGAACAGCTCGACAAAATTCGAAAAACGTTCGATGAAAGGCTGGACCAAGACGAATATTTTTTGGTCGTAGATGAAACAGGATATTCTCCGCTACATACCAATCGCCTTCGTGAAGGAAGAGTATTTTCGGATGAGGTCGGCAAAAAAGCCGCTACAACAAAAGAACCGCTTTTGCAGCTGTATATCCGTGATACAGGAGAAATTCTTGTTGATGCGAGCTGTCCGCTCGTTACAGACAGTACTGGAAAACGTTATAATATCCGGTTAGGAAGACTCATTCATCGCCCGTATTTGCAAATGAATTTTGCCATGCTATCGTTTTTGCCAAGCTTTCTTTGCCTCATGACAGCTTTATTTATGCAATTATCTTTTCGTCAAGCAATTATTTTATTTTTCGTAACTATTTGCGCCAGTGCAGTAAACAGCTTCTTTGTTTACCGCTCGTTCACTTCTAATCTTAGACAATGGTATAACGTCACTCGTACTGTATCATCAGGCAACCTTCATGTCGAAGTAGATATTGTCGGCAAACGCAATGAGTTTCATCAAATAGGTTATGAAATCAATAAAATTATTTTTGGAATCCGGTCGATTTTAAGCGAGTTTGCCAATGCCGTCAAAACTGTCAAGAAGGTCAGTCAAGATCAAAAAAAAGAAGCGAATCGCTTATCGGAAATTTTTGATGAAGTTGCTGCAACAATGGAAGTGTTCCGCGAAGGCTCCAAACAGCAGACCGATTCGTTTAAAAAAGTTAGCGAACTGGCAAATTCGATGATAGAAGGTGTATCAAATATGGGATCGGAAATTGAACGTGTTGTTGAATACGCTCAATCAACGATGCGTTCAGCAGATGAAGGGCAACAAATGATTGAAAAAACGGAACAGCTTATGCTAAATATTGAAAATGACACGAAAAAGGCAACTTCCCTCATCCAAATGGTATCCAAAAAAGCGGATCAAGCGATGGAAATGGCTTCTGCGATCACAGCAATTGCCAAGCAAACGAACCTTTTAGCATTAAATGCTTCCATTGAAGCAGCGAGAGCAGGTGAATCTGGAAAAGGCTTTGCGATTGTAGCTGCAGAAGTGAGCAAACTGGCAGATGATACAAATTCTTTTGCGGCTAAAATTTTATCTTCGTTGGAAGAAACGAGAAATGATTTAGCTCATGCCGTTACTGCCGTCAAAAAAAATGAAGAAAGTGTTGATCAAGCTTCCTTGTCTATATCTGGAACAAAAGAAAGCATGCAGACATTTAAGCGAATGTTTTCAGACATTCATTCTCTGTTAAAGCATAATCGAGAAAACGTCATAAACATTCGTGAAAACGGAAACAATTTAAAAGGTTTAATAGAAAATGTAAACTTAATCGCACATGATTTCACCAACACAGTCAACGAAACAACGGCAGCATTGGAGGAACATATTGAAGGGATCCATGAGCTTGCAAAGGAATCGGTTATTCTTTCCGATGCTGTCATACATCTTCAAAAAATTTTAAACCGCTTTCAATTACAATAAATGTCTTGATTGACTGGGGATTTTCTCTTTACTATTAAAAATCACATCGTCAAGAAGCGAATATTTGCAGGAATAATCGAAAATGAAAAAGGGAGATCCCTCAACTTCGGTAGTTGAGAAAAAATACTGCGCAGAAATTGACTCATTTTCATCATTATCAAAGCTTCCAAAAAATTAAGCAGCCAAACTCCTAGTATATAGGAATCGGGCTGCTTGCTACGTTTATTATTATCTGCTCAAAATCAAAAGAAAACCATTTTGCGTAATGTCTTCTTTATTTATTTTTCGATAGCTGCAAAGCTTTTTTAATATCTTTAAGCGCATTGGATTTTCCGTACATCAATACGCCGCCTTTGTAAACTCTTGCCCCGAAGACAGCTAATATAGCAATGGATGCTATTAATAAACCGATTCCTAAAAGCGGCTCCCAAATTGGAAGATCCAGCATTCCAACCCGCAAAAACATCAGCATCGGGGTAAACGGCGGAATGTATGATGTGATCGTAACATAGGAAGCTTCCGGATTGCTCAAACCAAATATCGCTAGCATAAAGCCCGCCACAACCGTTAAAATCATCGGAGTGATCAACTGCTGAACATCTTCTATACGACTGACCAGCGAGCCTAGAAAGGCAGCCATCGTCGCATATAATAAATAGCCTAAAATAAAGAAAATGACTGCATATAGAATGGTCGACAACGACGTGTTTTGGAATCCAAAGAAAGAGAAAAATCCTCCATCCATCGATTCTAAATTCTGTTTAATGGAAACGTAGCCGACAATAAGCCATAAGGCAAGCTGCGTTAAACTCAATAGAGCAACACCTAAAATTTTCGCAAACATTTGTGTAATAGGAGGAACACTGGAAATTAAAATTTCCATCACTCTAGAAGATTTTTCTACTGCTACCTCCATCGCAATCATATTTGCATACATGATCACTGCAAAATATATTACAAATAAAAGTACATATACGAGACCTCTCGCTTGATTCAATTCTTCCACCGTTTTTGCGTTGGCATTCAACGCTTCCATTTCAAAAGATACTGGCGCATTCAGCTTCATCAGTTCCTCTTGCGTCAATTTCAATTGACCTGCTGTCCATACCATGCTCACTTGTTGGAGGGCATATTGCAAATCGTTTGGAACGGTTGAGTCTGCAAGAGACGCTGCTTTATATACCGCCATCGGCCGGTTTTCATCATTTAAAGATAAAACGAGATACCCTTTGATCTCATCATTTAATACATTCTTTTTCAGCTCTTCTTCGGAAGCATTAGTTTTTTGCAATTGAATGTCCGGATTAACTTCTTTTAATTGCTTTTTAAACGGTTCAAATAAAGAATTTGATTGATCAATGACTGCAAGGCGTTCTTGATTTTCACCAGAATTAAAAAAATCAATAATTTTTGATATGTTTCCCAAAACTAGAATAATAAGCAATGTAATAACCGTGGAAATGATAAATTGCTTCGATCTTAGTTTGGTAAAATAAGTGTGGAACAAAACAGTCCAAAAGTTATGCATAGGCCGCACCCACTTTCTCTATAAAAATATCATGTAATGAAGGCTCTTCTATTTGGAATTTGCGAATAAATCCTTTATCGACAATCTCCTGTAACAATTGTTGTGCGGTCTCTTCTCTTTCAATTTGCAATTGAATCCCTTCAACTGTTGTCTTGGCTTTTACGACACCTGGGAAATCCTTCAAGAAATTGAGATCAAAATCCGCATGAATCACGAGATTTTTTTTGCCAAAGGAACGTTTAATTTCTTTGAGCGACCCATGAACTACAGGGCTTCCCCTATGTAATATGCATAAATGTTCACATAATTCCTCAACGTGCTCCATCCGATGGCTGGAAAACACAATGGATGTACCGGCATTTTTCAAATCAATGACAGCCTCTTTCAATTGCTCAACATTGACCGGATCCAATCCGCTAAACGGTTCATCCAAGATGAGCAGCTTCGGTTTATGTATGACAGCAGCAATAAATTGAATTTTTTGCTGGTTTCCTTTCGACAGCTCTTCGACTTTTTTTTCAGCGTACTCCGGCACTTTAAACCGTTCGAGCCAATTTGCCAGCTCCTTCAGCGCATCTTTTTTGTTCATCCCTCTTAATCTGGCTAAATAGACAATCTGATCCTTTACCTTTAATTTCGGGTACAATCCCCGCTCTTCGGGCAAATATCCGATATACGGGCTCGTGCTATAATCAATTTTTTCTCCATTCCATGTAATGGTTCCTTCAGTTGGTGCCAGCAGCCCTAAAATCATGCGAAATGTTGTCGTTTTTCCGGCACCGTTTGCCCCTAAAAAACCAAACATTTCTTTTTCCGGAATGGATAAAGACAGCTTATCCACAGCGGTGAAATCGCCAAATTTTTTCGTCACTTGCTCTAGCTTCAACGTCATGTATTTTCCTCCTCTCATCTTTTAATACGGATCAAACAAGAAAAAAGTTCAGTATCGTTTTAAATTTCTGTCTAACTCACAAGTGAAACATCGTTAGTGACAATGATGATATGAAAACTATGTTAAAAATATTTAAACCACATAATTAAAACAGGAGGATGCTTCACAAAAGTTGTTCAAACTTTTGGAAGCATCTCTCCATTTAATAAATGTTGAGATGAACAAAAAGGCAGAAACCTTTTTTTATTACTTAAAGGTTCACTGATTTGATTTTAGAATCCGAACTGAGATGGATTTTGAAGAAATACAACTGTGAAGGACAAAAATAATCTAATAAAATTTATAAACGTCCTTCATGGAGGTGATGGAATCCAAAAAAAGGAAATTGCATATACTGAATGTCCGTCATAACTTTTGAAGGACAGAATGAAAATGGCGTGCATAGAAAAAGTCCTTCATAAGATTCCCGAAGGACATGATCAAGATAGGGAAACATAGGAAAAGCAGTTGTCCAGAAAGCCAAAATCTTTTGGAAACGAAAAACATAAACATTGAATATTGAAAGGGCACCTATAAGCCGAAAAAATCGACTACTTTGACAGCCACTTTTGCCATTATGATTCGGCTTCTTTTCGGCAATAGGAACGCCATCCTCCAAAATCTGTAATATCCTCGAATCGATTGGCGATATACGCCTTCCAAAAGAAAGCCCGACACTTTGTTTCCGTTGATCAGTTCTACTGTTCCTATACTCTAAAGGATTTGTATCCCTAATTTTTTACAGAATACTAAAACCATTTCTTCTTGCCTCTCTTTTTATCGATGACAGCTAAAGCTCTAATGGGAAATTTATCAATAAACGGTTCTACTGAAATACTATAATGTGCCTCGATATCTTTTTTTAATTGATCGCGTAATTCTGTCAATTGGTTCACTATATAATCCATCTTAAATACAGGATCAAACGGTTCCTTTCTCCAAATAGATGTGAGTCGAGCCTTATCGTTATTGTCAAAAGGGATGATTGAAATCAACGGCTCATCTTCGTCAATTTCAAGAGTATAATAATGAAATTCCGGGATATCATATTTGTCACTTTCGATAATGGCGAGCCATCTCTCTAGGTATAAATAAAACTCCAACAATGCGATATCATCTCGGAAATAGGAGATTCCATCTACTTTTATGTCAAAATCTCCACTAACTCTAAGCACAATGGCAGCATTCTTTTTCAACTTTTTAGGAATATAAGATTCATCGGTTGTAAAGTGATAGACAAATTCTATTTGACTGGATATGCTGTCCATATTTCACCATCCCATCCCCTATTACTCTTTCGTACCTATGTTTTACCGAGTGGTTATCACTACAATGATAAATCAGCATTCTTTGTTTCTACCTCTGGATTTATAGAATTGAATCCTTTTCATTCGATTGCGTACTTGGCTTTTATCAGTAGTGTTGAATTAGCATAATTCGGACACTTTTTGAAAAAATAAATGGGGCTTCAAAAATAATAGGCAGCCCCAAGAAATGTTATCAACTACAAACATTGACATAGTCTTTAACAAGTAACGTTCAATGACTAAAGCCATTTCGTCTTACCCTTTTTTTTGTCTACAACTGCTAAAGCTTTTATCGGAAATTTATCAATAAACGGTTCTACTGAAATGTTATAATGTGCCTCGATATCTTTTTTTAATTGATCGCGTAATTCTGTCAATTGGTTCACTATATAATCCATCTTAAATACAGGATCAAACGGTTCCTTTCTCCAAATAGAAGTGAGTCGAGCCTTATCGTTATTGTCAAAAGGGATGATTGAAATTAACGGCTCATCTTCGTCAATTTCAAGAGTATAATAATGAAATTCCGGGATATCATATTTGCCACTTTCGATAATGGCGAGCCATCTCTCTAGGTATAAATAAAACTCCAACAATGCGATATCATCTCGGAAATAGGAGATTCCATCTACTTTTATGTCAAAATCTCCATCAACTCTAAGTACGATAGCAGAATCTTTTTTCCACTTTTTAGGAATGTAAGATTCATCGGTTGTAAAGTGATAGACAAACTCTAATTGATTGGATATGCTGTCCATATTTCACCATCCCACCCTACTACAATTTTTATTTTTTCTGACCTTTTGTACCTATTACTTTACCAAGGTCCGCTATAACTACAAATGACAAATCCGCATTCTTTTTTTCTTCCTCTGGATTTAAAGAATAAGATGCGTTCTTAGAATTTAATCCTTCTTTAACCCAATTACGTATTTGGCTTTTATCAGTAGTATTGAATTTAGAAAAATTACCTCCAGCATTTTTTAAATGCTTATTACTTACATTGAATTTGGAAACTTTACTTTTTGCTGCTTTAACGGCTGCCTTTGCAAATGTGTTAAGAACGGCTTTAGAGCTTTTTATCGACTTAACGATAAGTTTTTTTCCAAATTTTTTTATGGCATACTTGATTCCATGTTTTGCAACTACTCCGATTATAACCGCCGGCAGAACCGAAGCTTGAGCATCAATGGTATTGATCTGGTAAGATTCTCCAGTATCTTGATCAATGAGTGTTGCAATAAAATCGGTGCCGTCAATTTCTTGCAACACTACATCAAAATGTTGAGTAATGATTTCTCCATTCTCTAATGATACTAGCAACCGCTGTACCATGTCCGTATGAATCTATTTGATTATTTTTCTCGTTGAACCTTTTTGATACTTTGACACGAGCCTTTTCTTCATCAATTCCACTATCAATAATGGCAATTTTTATAGGTGTGTCTGTTAAAGAGTTAGGATCAGCATATTCCTTCTGTATGGAGCATAGAGCCCAATTCTGATTACAATCAATTTTTTGATCATAGGATAATTGATGATTGCATGAAGCTAAGAAGATGAAGAATATTATAAAAAAAATAGTTTTCTTAATTTTTATAAATTCCCACACCCCCTAGTTATTTTTACAATATATAGTAATTTTACCAAAATTGTAATTTAAATACAATATTTTAAAATTTTATGTAATAAATCTAACTAAGAGGAAATACTATTTTTTCAAGCAATTTGGAAATGAATTGATACATTGGTATTTTCAATATTCAAGTAACCAGCAGAGGTAAAAGTCGTATTTTACAGTTTAAAAAATAAACAAAACAGAAGTATGCAGCTAACTTTCTGTCTCCTAATACACTGTACGTACACGTCGATTTTATCTAAATAGTTCAGTCACTCCATCCTGTCAATCTCTTAAAATTAGAATTTTGCGCTTGAACGTGAAAAAGCCGCCAACATGTTTGACGGCTTTTGTATTATGAATTGAGTTCTTTCAGGCAATAGGAACGCCATCCTCCAAAAGCTGTAATATCCTCCGCTTGATTGGCTATATACGCTTCACAAAGAAAGCCCGGCACTTTGTTTCCGTTGATCAGTTCTACTGTTCCTATACTTAAAGGTTCTGGAATAGATGCTGTAAAAGCACCAAATGAAGCTAATGGCATTTCCCATATCTCCAATTGAATGGAGGCGCCATTGTGGTTTGTTTTGATAAGCCCAGGTTTGGCAGGATCCGTAGGCAGCTTATACAGCCGGTAATTAGGAGCAGTTGTTGCTTCACATACGAATTTGCCGCCGAATTGATGCATTTCATTTTCGAGCGGAAACCCTCTCATATGCAAACCGCAGACGGCAACAAAAGTCGTATTTTTTTGCGGTTGAAAATTTTCTGTTAGAATCTCTCCTAAAAATTGAGAAGCAAGTCCGAATATCAATCCTTCCTGTTCTGCCAGCGAAAACATCGTCATGCCAAAAGGAACATTTGCTTCCGCATCCTCTGCCGGAATGGCGATTGCCGACAGATCCAAAAGATTACAGTGATTGGTGTATTTTCCCATTTCGTTATTTGTGCGAATCGGATCGAGCCTAACTTGTTCGCGCGTCCAAGTACCGCCACAAGTAGGCAAAACTAATACTGCATCTTTTAACAATTTTTTCACTTTATGCTTGATTGATTGGATCCTGTGCATCGCTTGAAAAGCTGATGCTGCCGTATGATCAGGAGAAGCTCCGGAAGAAAGGACTTTTTCCGTAACGGAAAACACATCTTCTGTATTTGCTTTCACAAAATCACCTAAATCCGCCCATCTTTCCGCCACCCAAGGACCTTCATAAAGAAGAGACGCCGCTTCGGAAAACAAATCATAATCGATATACTCAATCGGAAGACGCAAACGTTCCAATCTTTTCATCGTTTTCATCCATGCATTCCTATATCCTTCACGAAATGGGCCAAAAAACGAAAGCGGTTGTTTCGGCAAACAAATTTTGCTCGGACTTTTCGGCGATACGTTCGGGAAATAGCGTGACCAAGGATCTGTTTCATCCTCGCCGCGCACAATTCGATCAACTTCCAATGCATCCTGCAAATTGTGCGCAAAAACTGTCACACAATCAAGGCTTGCGCAAGCCGGAACTACTCCAGCGGTCGGCCAGGCTCCCCTGCTCGGCTTAAATCCGACTAAGCGATTTAAGGCTGCCGGCACTCGTCCGGACCCAGCAGTGTCCGTTCCGAGTGCAAACGCTGCATGGCCTCGTGCAACGGCCACCGCAGATCCAGAGCTTGATCCCCCGCTGATCAGTTCTTCTTTTAAGGCATTTTTCGTTTCTCCATAAGGACTTCTTGTACCGACAAGCCCAGTGGCAAACTGATCTAAATTTGTTTTTCCTAATGGGATTGCACCTGCTGCAATTAACCGCTCAACCACTGTTGCGCTTTTTTCTGGTATATAAGCATATTGGGGGCAAGCTGCAGTTGTCGGAACCCCGGCTAAATCAATGTTGTCTTTAATAGCAAATGGAATTCCCCATAATGGCAAGCTTTTCCGATCCAGTGAAGCAAGCCTGTCTAGATAAGGCTGAATTCTTTCCATTGCCGGAGGGGTAATCCATATATTCATATCCTCATCTTGTTTAACTCGATGAATGATTTCAACGACTACTTCTTCGGGAGTCAATTCATTGTTAAGGTACATCTCTCTCAACCGCGCAATCGTCAAAGGTTGAGGAAAATGTTTGACCGATTTCATTTGAGAACCTCCTCTCGTTCTTTCTGCTTTAAAATGCTGACAATCAATTGTCCTGATTGCACCTCGTCCCCTGGTTTCACGTAAACATTTACTATTTGTCCATCGCACGGGGCCAGCTGCGGAAACTCCATTTTCATGCTTTCTTCAATCATCAGAACATCGCCTTTCTTAACTTGCTGTCCAGGAGACACAAGAACTTTCCATACACTTCCAGGCATGGAAGAACGAACAACCTCAGCACCTGGAGGGATATTTTCCTCTTGCCCTTCTTTCATTGGTTCATGCTCTGATATATATTCCGCCAATCCTAGCTGCTTCCACCGTTCTCGCTCTGCTTGAAAAGCTTCCTGCTGCCGCATGCGGAAAGTTTCGGCACTATCTTTGATCGAATCCAAGAATTTTAAATATTCGCCAAGATCAAACGCTGTTTCTGTTATTTCCACTTCAAACCTTCCTCTAAGAAAATCTTCCCGCAATTGCAGCAACTGTTCCGCATCTACTGGGTAAAACTGAATTTGATCGAAAAACCGCAATAGCCAAGGTTTTCCTTGTTCAAAACTCTTCGTTGTCCGGAATTTATTCCACATTTGAATCGTCCGGCCGACAAATTGATAGCCTCCAGGACCTTCCATTCCATATACACATAAATACGAACCGCCAATTCCTACCGCATTTTCAGGCGTCCAAGTCCGGGCAGGGTTATATTTTGTTGTGACTAAACGGTGCCGAGGATCAATTGGAATGGCTACTGGAGCGCCAAGATAGACGTCACCTAATCCTAAAACAAGATATTTTGCATCAAATACAATTTTCTTTACATCATCAATGCTTTTTAAGCCATTTATGCGCCTGATGAATTCCAAATTACTCGGACACCACGGAGCATCGGAACGGACGTTTTTCTGGTAGCGTTCAATGGCCAATTGAGTAGCCGGATCATCCCAGGAAAGAGGCAGCCGAACAATACGTGAAGGGACTTTTATCGATTCCAGCGGCGGAAGCTCGCGATCAATTTCTAAAATTTTTTGACAAGCCTCGCGAACGGACATTTTCGATGGGTCAATGTGCACTTGCAAAGACCGAATGCCCGGCGTTAAATCAAGGAAAGGGATGTTGCCTTTTTGTTGTATCGCTTGCATTAAAGCATGTACTTGAAACCGATACAGCAGGTCTAAATCCATTGAACCGTACTCAATCAGCAAATTTTCGTCGCCGCTTGAACGAATCGTAATTGGAATGTTTCGAGATGTTTGTTCTTGAGCCAAAATTGAATCGTCGGCTGTAATTTTTGGATTAATGGCAGGAAGTTGAGAAGGTTGAAATCCGTACAAACTGCCATTTTCAATTTTTTGCATAAACATTTCTTGTTTTTTTCGAAGTTCCTCCGCTTCTTCCAATGACAACAAATGAAACTTGACGATATCGCCCGGATGCAATTGCCCAATTTTCCAAAACTCAGCTGAAGCCGTCGTAACTGGGCAGACAAATCCTCCTAAACTAGGTCCATCAGGTCCCAGTAAAATCGGCATATCGCCTGTTAGATCAAGCGTTCCCACTGCATAAGCGTTATCATGAATATTTGATGGATGCAAACCTGCATCTCCGCCGTCTTCTCTTGCCCATTTCGGGGCTGGGCCCATTAACCGGACGCCTGTGCGCGAACTGTTAAAATGCACTTCCCATTCTGTTTCAGTTAATTGCTGCAAATAATCCGGCTGCAAAAATTCGCTTGTACAATGAGGGCCCGGAATGACGCCTATCGTCCATTTATTCGTCATGATCGGTCTATATTCAGCTGGAAGCCCCTTCGTTTTTTTGACAACAGCCCCCCGGTTGACCAAAAGCACATCGCCAGTGCGCAAGGCGCGTCCGCCATGGCCGCCGAATCCGCCGAGCGTAAATGTGGAGGAGCTTCCTAAAACTTCAGGCATGTCAAAACCGCCTGCTACTAATAAATAAGTCCGCATTCCCCTTTTCGCTTCACCAAATGATAATACTTGGTTCTTTTTTGCCAAAACAGGTTCATACATCGGCACGGGCTGATCGTCAAGCTTAGCCTGCATATCGGCACCTGTAATACAAAACCATATATCATCTCGAAAACGATAAGATCCCCCGCGCAATGTCATTTCAAGACCAGGGGCGCCTTCTCTGTTCCCGAGAAGTTTATTTCCAATCCGGAACGAGAGCTGGTCCATTGGACCGGAAGGCGGCACACCTACGCTCCAATATTTAATGCGTCCGGGCCAATCCTGAACAGTTGTTTGAATTCCTCCGTCCAATACTTCCAGTGCATGTTCTCTAGGTTGAAAATGGTTTAATAAACGGGTGTATACATTTCCTTTTATAAAATCCTTTTCCTTCAATAAAGCTTTCAAGTAGTGGAGATTGGTTGTAATACCGTACAATTTCGTTTCGTTTAGCGCTTGTATGAGTTTTCCGATCGCCTCTTCCCTGTTTTTTCCACGAACAATCACTTTCGCCAGCATTGGATCATAAAGAGTCGTAACCGTGATTCCGTTTCTTACCCACGTTTCCGTTCGAGCTGTTTTAGGAAATTTTGCCTCATCAATCTGTCCGGCGCTCGGCCGAAACTCATGCAAACAATCTTCCGCATAAATACGCGCTTGAATGCTATGCCCTTTCGGCTCTTTTACTAAGGAATGCAATTCATGCAGATCATCTGCTGCTTCACGTATCATCCATTCAACAAGATCGATGCCAAAGACCTCTTCTGTTACACCATGCTCCACTTGAAGTCTTGTATTCACTTCAAGAAAGTAAAAGGAGCTTGTTTCAGGATCATATAAAAACTCAACGGTGCCTGCACTCCGGTATCCAACTTCTTCCGCCAATCGGATGGCGGCTGCGAACATTTCTTTTCTGACTTCCTGGGACAAAAGAGGGGCCGGACTTTCTTCCACAACTTTTTGATTGCGGCGCTGAATAGAGCAGTCTCGTTCGCCTAAAGCTACCACTTCACCAAATCGATTTCCAAAAATTTGAACTTCTATATGGCGTGCTCTAGCGATATATTTCTCCAGGAAAACTCCTTTATTTTTAAAATTTGTTTCAGCAAGACGACGTACCGCCTCAAATGCCGAGCGCAAATGCTGTTCATTTTCGCAAACGCGCATTCCGATGCCTCCGCCTCCTGCCGTGCTTTTTAAAATAATTGGATAACCAATATGTTCAGCTTGTTTTACCGCCTCATCCAAATCGGTGATGAGGTCCGTTCCCGGCAATAAAGGAACATTGGCTTTTTTTGCAATTTCTCTGGCAGAATGCTTTAATCCGAATATCTCCATCTGTTCAGGTGAAGGTCCGATAAACGTAATTCCATTTTGTACGCACAAGCGGGCAAAATCTGCGTTTTCACTTAAAAATCCATATCCGGGATGAATGGCATCGGCTCCTGACTCAATGGCAGCTTTTATGATTAAATTTCCATTCAAATAGCTGTCTTTGACCGGGCCTTCTCCTATTAAAATAGCTTCATCTGCTTCGTCTACATGTAAACTGTCTTGATCCGCCTTTGTATATATAGCAACCGATAGAATTCCAAGCTTGCGAAGCGTCCGTTCAATCCGGACGGCTATTGCCCCGCGATTGGCAATCAGAATTTTTTTAAACATTTTGTACTCCCCCCTGACGCATCCGTATCCTAGTTGATTCTGTTTATTTATCCCAAATCAGCACTTGTATTTTTGTTGGATTGTAAGCATTGCAAGGATTGTTTAATTGCGGGCAGTTGCTGATCAGCACCAATGTCCGCCGAAGGGATAATAATTCCACATAACTTCCGGCATAAGAGATTCCATCAGCAAATTCTAAATGACCATCTTCTGTAACCGGAACATTCATGAAGAAGTTAATATTTGGAGCCAGGTCCCTTTTTGTAAAACGCTCCCCATATTTCGACAACTGCAGCATAAACGTGTCGCGGCAATTGTGCATATGCAATTTATCATGTGCATATCGGACGGTATTGCTTTGTGCTGAGCAAGCACCGCCTAATGTATCGTGGCGCCCGCATGTATCCGCTACAATCTTCAGCAATTCATTTCCTGATTCAGAACGAAGCACCGAACCTGTTGTTAAGTAAATATTTTTCTGTCCTGTAATGGTGGCTGTTACACTGTAATGATCCTCCGGATTATCTGCATCGTAAAACAATGTATCTACTGCTTGGTTTCCTTCCAAGTCGACAATTCTTAGAACTTGCCCTGGATTTAGTTCATGCATCCAGCCTTCCCCGGCAGGGATGATTTTGTTATAGATTGCATTTTCTTCTTTTCGAGGACTTTCTACTTTTTTAATATTTTCCATGTTCCTTTCCTCCTCATATCGTATTTTTAAATCGGTATTTTCTATAATGTTGATCTTTAAAGGCATCAGCCTGGGTACTCAAACAATTTCCTGCCCGATGCTACAAAAGCGCATAATATTCCCAAGTATTTTCAAATGCCCGGCGGTTTTCAGGACGATAATTTACACAATAATCGTTCAAATCGACAGGCTCTGCCGGAAGCACTTCCATTGCCACCGGAACGGACGGATAGTTGGTTCTTGGATCAAGCGGGTTTGGTGTATTAGATACAATCAGCAAAATATCCATTTCTGTTCTTAATGTTACTGTGTCATTTTTTTTGCAATGATCCAAACAATAGGTAAGGTTGCCTTTGTCGTCGGTTTTCACTTTTGAAAACAGATTGACGACAGGAGCCATGTCGCGCAGGCTGAGCCCGTTTCTTACAAGTTCCATGGCAAAGTTCTCTTCTCCGCTTCTGAGCCAGTCATTTCTTAATTCTTGATAGCTTGTTTTTCCATATTTCTCATCTGTTCCTTCCCTTGTGGTATAGCCTGAAACAGTGTCGTGCCAGCCAAGGCTGTCGCTAGTGATGCTGGCCAATACTCGGCCGTTATCGCTCATCAATACGTTTCCCTTTGTCAAGTGAAATGTGTGCTGGGCTTTTAATGTATCCGGCATGTTATAACGCTCTGAAAGATCATGTGCATGATACATCATAAGTGAAAGATTGGCTCCAGCCTCCAAGGCTGTAAAACGAATAAGCTTTCCTTTTCCAATTTTTCCTGACCATTTTCCTCCAGGTACGATCGTTTTGCTGAAAATTTTAGTCATCCAAAATACCTCCCTTGAGACTTTTCTTAATGATCGTTGTAAAAAAATAAAAGCCTAGGGAAATCTCCCAGGCTTTTATCCTTCCGTGTTTATAGAAAGACATCTTTTGATGCTTTCTATACGCTCTCTCTCGGACCAGACCTGCTGCAAACTTAAGCAGCAGCGGAACCCTAGACAGCTTTTTTGTTCCTATCGATCAGGAACCTTTATGAAATTTTTATTTAAGATTAATATAGAAAGGAGTGCAGCATTGTTCAATGATTTTGTTAGATAATATAACATGAAACTTACAATGAATGCTGGAAATAGATAAAAACAATGTTAAACATTAAATTCCCCGATCATGTTTCTCAGTTTTTTTGCTACATTTGAGAGATTTTCTGCCGTTGCTGTAAATTCTTCAATTGCAGCCAGTTGTTCTTCCGTTGAGGCTGCCACATTTTGTGAATGAGCTGATGATTTTTTGGCGATGTCAGCCAATTGTCCGATAGAAACAGCAACTTGATCAGCTCCTGTTGACATTTGCTGGACAGATGAGGAAACCTCTTGTATTTGACATGTTACTTTCTCAACTGATGTTAAAATTTTATGGAAAGCGCGCCCAGCATCATCAACAACCCTTTTACCCTCTTTTAGATCGCTCCTTCCTTTATCGATATTCTCCACGGCGGCAGCAGCAATGGAGAGGACATGCTGTATCATTTCATTTATTTGAATCGCAGATTGTTTTGACTCTTCCGCCAAGTTTCGAACTTCCGTTGCTACAACAGCAAAACCCTTGCCTTGTTCCCCTGCACGCGCCGCCTCAATTGCAGCATTTAGAGCCAATAAATTCGTCTGCTCCGCTATATTTGCCATGACATCTGATATTTTTTTTATCTCGTCGGTAAGCTTGCCAAGTTCCTCAATCTTAATAAACGCTTCATCAACGGATTTTTGTAAAAATTCCATCTGCTTGACTGCTTTGACAATTGATTTGTTTCCTTCTTCTGCGATTTTCGATGTGGTCAAGGCCGATTCTGCTGCGAAAGAAGATGACGATGCAATTTTTTGAATTTCATTGGCAATATTATTCACCGCATGTGAGCTTTCATCCGCCATGTCCCCTTGATCACCGGCTCCGGAAGCAATGTCTTGAACTGCCATCGTGATCTGTTCTGTACTTTCCGCAAAGTTTTTAGTACCTTCAGAAAGCTCGAGTGCTGAAGCGGAAACTTCATCTGTCGTTTCCTTTATTTTTAGCATCATTTTTTGCAGGTTCTCCAGCATTCTATTAAATGCCGTGGCCAGCTTTCCAATTTCATCTTTATTCGTGATATGGATTCTAGCTGTTAAATCTCCTTTATTTCGCGCCAATTCCTCTAATTTATTTGCAATTTTCCACAATGGCCGGGTGGTTCTTTTAGAAATAAATATTGCAATTAAAATTCCTGCAAACAGTGCTGTGATAAATGCCGCTGCACCCGCCATGATTTTTTTTCTTATTAATTTTTCATCTTCCGCAATTTTCTTGGTTATCCGTTCTGTCTCAATTTGTTTGAATTCTTCCAGTTTGGAACTAAAAATAGCGCGAATATCCGCATATTCACCATGAAAAATAGCAAGCGTTTTTTGGCGGTCTTCCCCGGCCAATTCCATCATCTGCGTTTCTAATTCAACTAATTTTTGATTATTTATATTTAGATCGTGGAAAATTTTTTTCGTCCTGGAATCATCCAGCATCGGAGTCACTTCTTTAATATGTTGATCAATTTGCTTTGCAAACTGATTGTACTTTTCCCTTTCGGCCGTATTATCCGGTTCGATAATCACCCCTCTGACCGCATCTGTTAACGCAAGGTCTTCAAATTGAATCTGGTGGGCAAGCTGCAATTTTTTCATATCGGTATTTGCTAAATTAAAATAGGATTTGGAAACGTCCTGCAAAGTAGAGTAAACAATAAGAAAGGCGAGCAGGACAATTAGCAAAACGGTTCCAAAGCTAAGGAGCAGTTTGTTTCGTATCTTCATCATCAACAGCCCTTCCGATCCTTCTGTATTTTTTTTACTAATGCTTTAATAAAGAAATGATATGTTTTTTTACGTTCATAAATTTCTCTACATCCACAAGCTCCCCATCTTGAAATAATTGCAAATCCGCATCAATCTCTTCGAGAATTCTCCCCGGTCTTGCTTCCATGACATATATTCGCTGGGATAAGAATAAGGCTTCATCGATGTCGTGCGTTATAAACACAATGGTTGTTTTTTCCTTCTTCCAAATATCCAACAATAATTGCTGCATGGATTGCTTTGTTTGTGCATCAAGCGCTCCAAAAGGTTCATCCATTAATAACACTTCCGGATTATTGGCCAACGATCTTGCAATAGCCACACGTTGTTTCATGCCGCCGGACAATTCTTTGCCGTAGGAATCCGCAAATCTTTCCAGTCCTACCAGCTCTAAATATCGATCGGAAATTTCTTTACGCTCTTTTTGTTTCATTCCTTTTAGCTTGAGGCCAAACTCTATGTTTTCTCTTACTGTCAACCAAGGAAACAACGTATAAGACTGAAAGACCATACCTCGTTTCGCACTTGGTCCTTTCACTTCTTCACCGGATACTTGCACACTGCCTGATGTCGGCTCCTCCAAACCTGCCAAAATTCTCAAAATGGTCGACTTACCGCATCCCGACGGTCCAAGAATGGAAACAAATTCTTCATTTTTTACGTACAAAGAAACATTCTCCAGCGCTTGAAAGGAGCCATTATTCGTTTTATACACTTTCGACAAATTTTGAATGTTTATTTCAATCTTCTCTTGACGAAGATTTTTTTCAGCTTTGATAGCATTCAACATTTAATTTCCTCCTTCCGCCCATGGAAATAATTTTTTATTAATGTAGGCAAAGCATCTGTCAATAATAAGTCCCAACAGCCCGATAACAATGATTCCGACAAAGATGGACTCGGTATCCATGAAACGCTGCGCTTTCATAATCGAATATCCAAGACCGTTGTTTGCCGCCACCAGCTCTGCTACAACTAAATACGTCCAAGCCCATCCCATAATCAGCCGCATAGTTGTCATTAATTTCGGAAGCATTGCAGGGATGATAACCTTTGAGATGACTTGCCAGCGGTTTGCTCCAAGAGTATAGGAGGCATAAAGTAGGTCTTTATGAATCCGGTTTGTGTCATCTGCCACCATTAAAACGAGCTGAAAAAAGCTTCCGATAAAAATCACTAAAATTTTTGCTGTTTCCCCAATTCCTGCCCAAACCATAATAAGTGGAATAAAAGCGGCTGCCGGCATATACCTGATAAACTCAGAGACGGGCAAAATAACCGATTCTGCAAGCTTAAAAGTGCCAGCCAATATTCCGAGCGGAATCCCTAACAGACATGCCAGTAAAAACCCCATAAAAACTCTGTAGACGCTAATCCCGATTTCTCCCCAATACTCCGGACTTGAAAGGGCAGCAAAGAAAGAGCCCACAACAGCTGCGGGAGTCGGAAGAAATACTTCATCCACAAGTTTTAAATTGCTCAGCAAAATCCAAATGAGCAATAACAAGATAAAAGCAGTTGATACCCCAGTAAAATACCATTTTTTCGGAATATCCTCGCGTATTTTGAATAATGTCCATTGATGCCTTTTTCCTTTTTGAAGCTCCATCCATTAATCCTCCTTACTTTGCCAGTTCAATTTCCGCTTTTATAAATGAGGTGTCAACGAAGCTGCTAAAATCAGGAATGTCTTTAATAAACCCTAACTCTTTTAAAAATTCAGCATTTTTTTCAGCTGTGTAATAAAAAGATTGATAGTTATCTCCCTCTTTAAAAGCGTTCAAGCTTTCTTCAGGAGAAAACAGCTTGAATCCTTTCATCCCTACATCCAGCTCTTCTTTTGAAATTCCCGCCTCGTCCGCTATTAGTTGAATCGATTGATCGTAATTTTGCGAAAGATAGTCAACCGCATCAAACCATGCTGCTACGATTTTTTGCACGTCCTCTTTTCTCTCTTTCGCAACATCTCCTCTTACAACAAATAAGTCGGAAATCAAGCCCGGAAAATCAGCGGATGTCACCAACTTATGTCCTTTTCCCTTATTCACTGCCATGCTTAAAAAAGGCTCCCACAAACCGGCTGCATCCAATTTTCCAGCTATAAATGAATTTCCCGCATCTTGAACAGATAAGTTTGTAAATTTCACATCGGACTCCTTTAATCCCGCTTCATGCAATGCCGTGAGCAGAAAAAAGTGTTCAATCGTTCCTATTTCCGTACCGACTTTCTTCCCTTTTAAGTCTTTAACCGAGCGAATATCATTTGAAGCAACAAGCCCATCGCCGCCAAGTGAATTATCTGTAATAAATACCGCTTTTAAATCAATTCCTTTTTCTAAAGGGGAGATCGAATCAAGCAAAGCTTGGCTGTTTCCATCAATTTCTCCCGTATTTAATGCAGAAAGGGAATCAGCATATACTGGAAACCAAACCAATTCGACATCCACTCCATGTTTTTCGAAAAAACCCTTTTTTTCTACGAGATGCCATAAATACCAGCTCGGCAAGGCGCTGAAACCAATCTTAATCGGTTCTTTTTTGCTGCTATTGCCGCCAGAAGTTTCATTTGCAGATTTACTTTCGCAAGCAGCCAACAACAAGCAAAAAATGATAGAAAGAACAAGTAGTGGAAGCTTCTTTTTCTTCATGTCTTTCACCTCGGCTTTATATTTTTCATCTCTTTTTGAATTTAGGTATTTCAAAATAGTACTTAAAGAAATTCTGTTATATCCCCCTCCCCAGATTTTTAAATTTTCAGCTTTAAAAAAATAAAAGCCAGAGAGAATAGATCTCCCAGGCTTTTATCCTTCCGTGTATATAGAAGTTGCAATCAAACGCAGCTTCTATACGCTCTCTCTCGGACCAGACTTACCGGCGGTGATACAGCCTGCCAGCAACGGAACCCTAGACAGCTTTGATTTCCCACTTATTTCGGGGAACGATATTCACTTTTCATCATTCCAAGATACGCTGGCAAATGTCAGCTTTTCACCTTCTTTTTCCGGTTGACAGAGAATGAGAGATCACTACAAACTCTTTAGGGGGATTTTTTTATTTATTAAGAATTATAGTTTATATGACTATATCTGCAATAAATATGTAATATTTTCTAACATAATTTCTCGAAATATTCGCATATTACGGAAACTATTTTTACATAAAAGAATTATATTTTTTCAAAAAAACAGCATGAAAAGCTGCAAAACGTTCAAAATCTTCTTAAAAAAAGCATCTGCCCTTAATCAGCAGATGCTTTTTTCTTGTGCAAAATCATTCCGAGTCATTTATAAGCGTCAATAAAGGTTCGCCAATTTTGATTTGTTTTTCTTTCGTTTCATTTATTTCTTTGTAGTGACTAGTGTTGGTTATAACAACCGGTGTCGCCAAATCAAAGCCCGCCGACTGAATTCCATTTATGTCAAATTCAATGAGCAGCTGTCCTTTCTCTACACGGGCGCCTTGAGTTGTATGAGCAGTGAAAAATTTCCCTTCCAATTGAACGGTATTCATGCCAATATGAATCAAAATTTCCGCACCTTGATCAGATGTTATTCCAATTGCATGTTTCGTAGGAAAAAGAGTCGTTACTGTGCCGGATACAGGCGCTACTAATTTTCCTTCCGAAGGCTCAATGGCTACGCCCGCGCCGAGGGCCCCGGATGAAAATGCTGCATCCTTGATGTCTGATAACGGCTTTACTTCGCCGTTAAACGGGCTGAAAATAATTTCTTTTTTACCTAATAATTCTTCTTCCGCGTCAGCCTCAGCTGTTGCTTGTTGGGATTGCCGCTCTGCTTCTGCTGCCGATTTTTGACTGAATCCAAAAAGGAAAGTGAGGATAAAACCAAGGATAAAGGCAACGGTAATGGCAATTAAAGTGCCCCACAAACCAAACGTAATGCCTTCAGTCGGACTGATAAAGGATGGAATACCAAAAATTCCGAGACCTCCCAGCATATACATTTTTGAATCAAATACTCCTATGAGTCCTCCGCCAATTGCCGCAGCAATACAGCTGATAATAAACGGTTTTTTGAGCGGAAGCGTAACACCATAAATCGCCGGTTCTGTAACCCCGAAAACTCCGGAAATAAATGCAGGAACACTAAGCGTTTTCAATTTTTGCTGTTTCGTTTTCACCATTACGGCAAGTACAGCACCTATTTGTGCAAAAGAAGGAGCAAATGCCATCGCTAAAATAGGATCCGCTCCCATTGTGCTCATATTGTTGATGGCAATCGATACAAGCCCCCAATGAAGACCGAAAATCACAAATACTTGCCAGAACCCGCCAAGAAGCAGCCCTGCGATAATTGGCGATAAATCATTGATGGCAACTGTTAGTTGACCTAGAAGCTTTCCTGCCCAAGTTGCAATTGGCCCAATCAATAAAAATGTTAAAGGAACTATGATAATCAGTGTAAAAAAAGGAACTAAAAATGTTTTCACGACATCAGGAATAACTTTCTTAAACCAATTTTCCACCTTCGCACTAAAATAAGCAGCCAAAATAATCGGAATAACGGAAGATGAATACGTCATTAAAATGACCGGAATGCCAAGAAATGTAATATAAATAGGCGACTCAAACATCGTGCCTGAAAACAAAGTGTAAAGCGCTTTTCCGCTAGTAAGATTAGATAGTGCCGGATAAACCAATGACGCCCCGATCGCCATACCGATGAATGTGTTGCCGCCGAATTTTTTGCTGGCCGTATAACCAAGAAAGATCGGGAAGAAGTAAAATAACGAATCGCCAATTGCATATAAAATTTGATAAGTTCCTGATTTATCTGTTATCCAGCCTAGTGATGCGAAAAGAGCGGCAAAACCTTTAATCATTCCTGTTGCAGCTAGAACGCCGAGAGTTGGTGCAAAAATTCCCGAAATAATGTCAATAAAGTTGTTGAATAAATTTTTATCCTTTTTTCCCGCTTCCGTATCGACAGGCTTTGCAGCTTCAAACCCGCCAATAGCAACGACCGCCTTATATACATCAGGCACATGATTGCCGATGACAACTTGATATTGTCCGCCGCTTTTCATAACGGTGACGACTCCGTCCATGTTTTTTAACACTTCTGTGTTCGCTTTCCCTTCGTCCTTTAATTGAAAGCGCAATCTTGTAATACAGTGAACAACACTTATAACGTTTTCTTTACCGCCGACATTTTCGATAATGTCTTTAGCCAATTGCTCATATTTCATGATTGACCCTCCCAAAAATATATTTGATATATAAAAAACCTGAACCAATTTGAACGCGCACGAATAAACGCACTGTATTGTTCAAATCAGTTCAGGTTATGCCCGGATGGTAACATTCCTTCCTGATTTTTGACAGCTTCCCGAAAAAATTATGCAATTGTCGAATTTACTCTTTCTAATCTAAATTGGCTCCATTCGATGAGATGACTTGCTTATACCAATAAAAGCTTTGTTTTCGAATTCGGCGCAAATCTTTTAAATCAAACTCATCACGGTTAACGTAAATAAAACCGTAGCGTTTGCTTATACCTTGATGCGTGCTGACGAGATCAATAGCTGACCAAGGACAAAAACCGAACACTTCAACACCGTCACTAATCGCTAATTGCATTTGTTCGATATGGTTTCTTAAAAATTCAATTCGGTATGTGTCGTTTATAACATCGCCTTCTTCCAATTGATCGATGGCGCCTAATCCATTTTCAGTGACAATCAATGGCAAATGATAGCGGTCATATATTTCTCTTAATGTTGTCCGAAACCCGACTGGATCAATTTCCCAGCCAAATTCATTTTTCTTTAAATGCGGATTGGAGGCTCCTTTATAAACTCCCGGTTCCCCAACCGTAATATGCTGATCTCCTGTTTGGTTCACATCTTCTTCATTTCCTTCGCTTGCTGCTACTGTTTGCGAAGTATAATAGTTAAAAGCAATAAAATCCGGCTTGGCATTTTGTAAAATTTCCATATCGCCTTCAAGAATTGTTGGAGTATATCCCTTTTCCTCCAAGTAAGCCCAGGCAATATTGTTATAGCGTCCATATACAGCCATATCCAAATACAGCCAATTGCGGATGGCTGCGTAATTATTGGCAGCTAAAACATCTTCAGGTTTTGAGCTTGCCGGATAAATCGTCACAATATTCGGCGCCGGTCCGATTTTTGCATCCGGCAGCATTTGATGGCATAACGCCATTGCCTTCGCCTGAGCGACAAACATATGATGATTTTGTTGATACAATTCTTTTTTTGGATTTTTTAAGTTCGGATCAACGGTCCCGATCGCTTCGCCATGAAGGATCATCATATTTTGTTCATTAATCGTCAGCCAATATTTTACCCGATCGCCAAAATGCTCGAATAATGTTTTGCAATAATTTTCATATGCATCAATCGTTGCACGATTGGACCAGCCGCCTTTTTCCTGTAATGCATAAGGCAAATCAAAATGATAAATCGTCACAATCGGTTCAATTCCATGCTTTCTGATTTCATTGATAAGTTGATCGTAGAACTCTATCCCTTTTCGATTTACCTCTCCGTCGCCATTAGGATAAATGCGTGTCCAGGCAATGGAAAAACGATATGCTTTAAAGCCCATTTCAGCAAACAGAGCAATATCCTCTTTATAACGGTGGTAATGATCGCTGGCTACTTTAAAATCAGTCGTGCCTTCGGGGTATTTGGCCATATCGATAACGGAAGGTCCCTTTCCGTCTTCATTCCATGCACCTTCCACTTGATAGGCTGATGTGGAACCTCCCCACAAAAAATCGTTTGGAAAAGGCTTGCGCCGCTCGTGTTTCATGCTTACTACCTCCCATTTCATTTTCAAACAGAGTGATTTCGAAATCGCAATCGTTTTTACAATTCTTCTCCATTCGTTTCGATTACTTTTTTATACCAATAGAAGCTGTCCTTCCGGAGGCGTTTCAATGTTCCGTTGCCGAAATCATCTTGATCGACATAAATAAAACCATACCGTTTGCTCATTTCTGAGGTAGATGCGCTTACTAAGTCAATAGGCCCCCAAGTTGTATACCCCATTAATTCAACACCGTCGCCAATCGCTTCTTTCATTTGCTCAATATGTTTGCGCAAATAGTCGATTCGGTAATCGTCATGGATGCTGCCGTCTTCCTCAACCTTGTCGTAGGCCCCTAATCCGTTTTCCACTATAAATAAAGGAACTTGATAGCGGTCATACAATTTATTTAACGTAATCCGCAAGCCGACCGGATCAATTTGCCAACCCCAATCAGATGATTCAAGATAAGGGTTTTTCACACCGCCGATTAAATTGCCTGAAACTTCTTCAGCATCATCCTTCGTGCTGGCTACAAGTGTCATATAGTAGCTGAACGAAAGGAAATCCACTGTATATTGTTTTAAAATGGCATCATCGCCTGGAAGTTTTTCAATGTGAATATTATTTTCTGCAAAATAGCGTTTCATATAACTTGGGTATGCGCCGCGAACTTGAACATCTGTGAAAAATAAGTTCAGCTGATCTTCTTTTAATGCTTTAAGTACATCGTCCGGGTTGCATGTTTCCGGATATACTTCCAATCTAGCCAGCATACAGCCGATTTTTGCATCCGGAATGATTTCGTGGCATGCTTTAACAGCTAGTGCACTTGCTACAAATTGGTGGTGTACCCCTTGGAAGGCAGCTTGTTTTACATTTTCAACCCGATCGGTTAAAATGCCGCCGCCGGTGTACGGACTGAAAGTAATCATATTGATTTCATTAAATGTCAGCCAATATTTCACCTTGTTTTTATACCGTTTAAATACGGTTTCAGCGTAGTGAACAAAGAAATCTATCACCTTGCGATTCGTCCAGCCGCCGTACTTTTGCACAAGCCCGAGCGGCATTTCGTAGTGGGAAAGTGTAACAAGCGGCTCAATATTATATTTCGCCAGTTCGTCAAACACTTTGTCATAAAAGGCTAATCCTGCTTCATTTGGTTCGGTCTCATCCCCATTCGGGAAGATACGCGGCCAAGATATGGATAAACGGAATACTTTAAACCCCATTTCTGCAAATAAGGCGATGTCTTCCTTATAGCGATGATAAAAATCGATTCCGAAACGTTTCGGGAAAATTTTATCTGATGCTGCTCCGCTTAAGATTTCCTCGATTTCTGCACTTGTCACATCTAATGAATGTCCGTTTTTACCACGTTTTTCTTTTGGTACATAAGCCACCATATCGGCAGTAGAAAGACCTTTTCCATCTGCATCAAAAGCACCTTCTAATTGGTTGGCAGCAGTTGCGCCGCCCCAGAGAAAGTTTTCCGGGAATTTCGCTTCGAAATGGCCCATTGTTCATTCACCCTCTCGTTATTATTAAAACAATTTCCAACTTTATCTTGTCGCAAAGCGCTTATACGATCAAGAAAATAAAAAAACCTAAATTGCCCGCCATAAAAATGACGAAACAATTTAGGTTTTGCCTGCATGACCAGTAACAATCCTAAATGAAATGGTTTCTATTCGATTGTTATTTACAAATTAGCATACGCTTTCATTTCCTGTCAACAGTTCATTTAAAAATTTTTACGAGAAGCTGAGATTTTGTTTAATTACGATTCACGACTCGATCAATATGAATTGTCAAATATAGTTTTTCTTCCGAAGTTATTTCATGGCCATGCACCTTTTGAATATAATCTTTTATTTTTTTCGTGCAGGCATAAGCTTCCGGATGCTTATTTTTTACGATTTCATACAATTCATCATCGTCGCTCTTCAGCAGCATGTTGTTTATGAGCCGTTGCGCGAAAAATTTCAAGTGGGTAAGGAAACGGAAATAATTTAATGAATCCTCGTCAAGCTCAATTTTAAAATGGTATTTTACAATATTCAGTATATCTTGAATAATCTTTGTCATATTGGCGACATCCGTCATTTCTTCATTCAGCTCAGCATTGACGAAATGCATCGCAATGAAACCGGCTTCATCTTCAGGCAGTTCAATCGCCAATTTGTCTTTAATCATTTTCAGTGCTTCCAAAGCGATTTGAAATTCATCTTTATATATCCGCTTGATTTCCCAAAGTAATGGATTCACAATCTTTATCCCTTGTTTTTGCCGTTCTATGGCGAAATTAATATGGTCTGTCAGCGATATATAAATAATATCATTCAGTTTTTTGCCAAGTTTATTTTTCGCGTATTGTATCATTTCCTCCGTTACTTTTACATATTCCATCGGAACCTCGTACAATAGCGATTTAAATTTACTGGCCATATCCTGATTTTCCAATTTAAAAATCTTTTCAATTCTGTCTTCATCAACCTCATCGCCAGGTCTTTTCTTAAAGGCAATCCCTCGTCCCATGATGACCAGCTCTTGATCATCTTGTATAACGCTGATCACGTTATTATTAATAACTTTTGCGATTTTCACGCGTACCCCCTGCCTTTGGTTTGATGCTATTATACTATATATTGCAAAATGCACCCAATATATTTATGAAAGAAGTCCTTAATTAAGAGAATTTACGATTTATTAGGATTTGTCAATACAAAAATTCGATTGCTAAAGCAGATTTTCGTTTTTTTAATAGTAAGAGAGTTTCAAAAAACTCCCCGCCACCATGCGTTGGGTACAGCCCGACGATAAGGGGAGGTGAATTCACTTCTGTCCAGTACGCTTTCTATTGGTCAAAATGATAAAAAATAACGGCGAGAACACATGCCCCGCCGTTTTGTCATTTTATTTGAGCGAAATCTTTTTTCCCTGTTTGATCGATTCATAGCAAGCTTCGATTACAGTCATATTTTGGATCATATTTTCGCTTGTGTAGGAAGGATTTTTTCCATGCAGCACCGCATCTGAAAAATGCTCAACTTGAAGAGCGTATTGATCCGCTACAATGCTTTCGATTCTCTGCTCATTTTCTTTTTCAACAATGATTAAGCCTTCTCCTCCTTGGCGGTCAGGTCGATAGGCTCTTGGAACGCGAATAGAACCTTTCGTTCCGACCACTTCATAAACATTTGAAAAACTCGCGTTAAAACTGCAGTCAAAAACGGCTTTGACTCCATTGTCAAGCTCCATATATCCGACAGCCGTCGTATCAACGCGATGAACAGGATCTATTTCAGCATCTACTCTCACTTCAGCCGGTTCGGCTTGAATAATATTTCGAATCGAATGAATACAATAGCAGCCAATATCATAAATACTGCCGCCGCCCATATCAGAATTTAAACGAATATTTTGCGAGGCAGGATCCAAATAAAACGAAAAGTTGGCTCTCATTAATTTCACATCGCCAATTTCACCTGATGCGATGATGTCTCGAACTCTTTGATGCTGTGGGTGAAATTGGTACATAAACGCTTCCATAAACTTCACATTGTTTTTTTCACAAACGGCTGCCGCTTCTTTCGCTTCCTCAGCTGTCAGCGTTGCCGGCTTTTCACATAATACATGTTTTCCTGCTTCAGCTGCCTTCACAATCCATTCTTTGTGCAAATGGTTAGGCAGCGGTATGTATACAACATCGATATCTGGATCCTTTAGCAAGTCTTCATAACTTTTATAGGCTTTCGGAATATTTAATTCATCAGCCACCCCGATCACTTTATCGGATCGGCTTGCTATCGCCGCTACAACAGCATTTTTAGATCTTTGAATCGCAGGAATCAACTGCTTTTTAGCGATTTGTGCTGTGCTTATTATTCCCCAACGAGTTTTTTTCAATTTCTAAATCCCCTCCAGATCAATTTTGAAAAAACATAATCTTGTCAATTATTTTTGAAATTCTTTTGATTTTACATTAATATTTTTTGATTTTGAAAACGCTTTTTTATATTTTACCACATTTTCTCACATCGTCCATACAACTTTTCAGCAGATTCCTCCACAAGAATTCAAAACTCTGCTGCCACTGTCACGGAACATTGTCCGCCTGCTAACTTTTTATGTTTGAAGATGTTTGTTTGTACTTGCAATATTTTTGCCAACGACCAATTGGAACCATCGCATAAAATGTTTTCCCTTGGTTGTGTGAACACATAAAGGAATCGGTGCTCAAATTCCTTCAGCAGCAAATACGGCAAATCACCCGGTTGCCGAAGGAATGTAAGCTTTGACATTTGCAAGTTTTTGAAAGAGGAATGTTGCTAGATTTAAATTTTTGTTTATGATTGAATTTTTGTGTTTTTTTTCGACTAGTCGGCCCTTAAAAGTGATTTCGTACAGATTATCGTTCATTGTCATTCGCCTCTACTTCATTCGTTGCATTAGACAGTTTAGCTTATTAGATGTATAGTATATTTGGAAATAATGGAAAGAGGCGAGTCCAATGGTATACATAAAAATGAACAGTCCAGAATATGTAAAGGCCAGCATAGCTCTTTTTTTCGGCGGGTTTGTCACCTTTTCCATTTTGTATACAACACAGCCTTTACTGCCTGTTTTCTCAAAAGAATTTCATATCTCTGCCGCATCAGCCAGTTTAACCGTATCGGCTTCAACCGGAACACTGGCTTTTATGATGCTGGTAGCTGCTAGTTTGTCAGATGTTCTTGGAAAAAAGAAAATCATGATCATCTCGATGCTGCTTACTTCCATACTCTCTATGTTTATTGCTATGAGCCCAAATTTTCCTTTGCTTGTTGTATTCCGAACACTGCTTGGAATTTCTTCAGCAGGCATCCCCTCTCTCGCTATGGCGTATGTAGCAGAAGAGTTTCATCCAACTGCAATTGGCAAAGTGATGGGATTGTATATAAGCGGAACAAGCATCGGCGGAATGGCCGGCCGAATAATCACTGGCTTGTTGACAGATTTTTTTTCATGGAGGACCGCTTTATTTTCCATCGGAGCGCTAGCTCTTATTTTAAGCATCGTCTTTGCTATTATTCTACCGACACCAAAGAATAGCGAAAAAAAGCCGTTTAATATAGAAACTGTTATAAAAGCATATACTGTACACTTAAAAAATAAGCCGCTTTTATCTCTCATTTTTTTGGGCTTTTTATTTATGGGAAGCTTTGTGACATTATACAATTATATTGGCTATTTACTGAGCGAGCCTCCTTATTCATTCAGCCAATCATTGCTTGGCTTCCTTTTCATCGTCTACATTTTCGGAAGCTTCAGCTCTGTATTTTTAGGCAAAAAAGCTGATGAACACGGCCATTCAGCCACGCTAATTTTTGCTGTCGCTTTGACTATTGCCGGAGCCATTCTGACTCTTTTTCCGCCAGTATTGGTGAAAATTATCGGCATTTCACTATTTACATATGGTTTTTTCGGCTGTCATTCCATTGCCAGCGCTTGGATTGGAGAACGGGCGGATAAGAATAAAGCTCAAGCATCTTCTTTATATCTTTTATTCTATTATTTGGGATCAAGCTTAGTTGGTACATTTGGGGGCTATTTTTGGATTCATTTCCATTGGGCGGGAGTCATCTTGTTTATCGCGGCTTTATTGCTATCAAGCTTACCTTTTATTCGGTATGCTGAGAAACGTCTTTAACCGTCAGAAAGTATAATAGATTAGTGCAGAAAAAAAACGCTTAGCCCTGTCGGAAGAGCTGAGCGTTTTTTCAAGAAAAAATTTATGGTGTTCGGATTATCGTGCAAAATTCCCATAAAAATTAGAGATGGTTCAGCATGTCATAAGCAGAAAATTGCATGGAATTCCTGTAAACTGTCCACTGTTTTACACAGCTCATTTCACGTAAAACCCCTCAAAAAATGCCACTTTTCAAAATAAAAATATGGCAACCTTCATCTTTAAAAAAGCTCCCAGAAAATAATATCTTTTCCTTTACGTTGCGTAACACCTTATAGTTGCTAACGCAGAGATGTAATAAGTGACAATGAAGGGAAAAGAAGCTGGTGCAAGCAGGAGCTTTTAAATAATCAAAAATAGCAAGGTGGAAGCAATGAAAATAGTCATCGAAAATACAATCGAACAATATGATAAGTTGTTTTCTTTAGAGGAAGAAGAAAGAGAAAACTACTTTCGGTTTTCAATGATGAAACCTTTTGAAAAAATGTGGAATACGATTAATGTTCCTTTGAAGGCCAATAAACCTAATGGATACGATGTAATCATGGCTACTAACTGCTTGGATATCTCGATGTATCGAAAACTGAAATTGGAAGAGCTGCCTTGGAAAATTTAAAAGAAATTCAAGCCCTTCAAACAGCACATGATACTTTGTATCACTGTGTTGAATTTCTCCATGCCAACAATATGAACATCAATGCCAATGAAATGAAATTCGGTTTATATATAGCAGACCCGAAAAAGCTCGAATTACAAAAAAGGTTATTGTGGCTTTGGAGGAATTCCAGGGTTTATTCAAGTTTCTATTTACCCAAATTCCTATAATGTTCCAAAACTACCTGCTGTAATTGCACATGAATTTCATCATAATATTCGTTATTCATATTTTAACTGGGATCATGGGAATGTCACTGTTGGTGATTACTTATAGTTATAGAGGGATTAGCAGAATCATTTTCAAAGAAACTTTATGGAGAAAACCTTTTAGAACCTTGGATTACTTCTTTTGATAAAGAAGATTTAGAATACTCAATTGAAGTAATAAAAGATGCGTTACATGTTAAGGGCTTTTCCGGGGTAAGCAGTTATATGTTTGGTGACACCATCCGCCAAAGAACAAGGGTACCAGCCTGTTGGTTTATCCCATTTGCAGGATATGCAGTTGGTTATCAAGTAGTACAGTCCTTTATAAAAAAATAATATAAAAATAGGAGAAGCTACTTTATACTGCATAAGCAATTGTGGGTTGTTTTCCAAATAATCTGCTTGCCCTAGCAAAGCACTAGTAATCCTTTTCTTACTTAACTAAAGATTTTATCCGGAAAAATCAACAATGCTGCAAGATGAAATTGTTCGATTTCTTTCAAATCTTGCTTGATATATAAAACTTGTAACAATTGATATGTGGAACCCTTATAAACCGTCAATTGTGATAGCTAAAATTCATATTGTTAAGTCAGCAAACAAAACTTGATAGAAAATTCGGAAGGCTGTCAGTTAGAATGGATTAGCCAATGAATGGGTTTATGAAAAAGTGTTAGATCATGATTTTCTATTGTAGCTAAAAGCATGGAAGAGGGTGTTTTTACCCTCTTTCCACACTTTTTTGGATATCCAAAATTATATTAATTGAAGAGAAACGAACTTAATTTCTAGGAATTCGTCCAGCCCGTAGTGGCTTCCTTCTCTTCCAAGGCCGCTCTCTTTCATTCCGCCAAAAGGTGCTTGGGCGACAGACGGAAGGCCGTCATTGATTCCGACAATGCCGTATTCTAGATTTTCAGAAAACCAAACAGCCTTTTTGAGAGATTGGGTGTAAACATACGCAGCCAAACCAAATGGTGTACCATTTGCACGTTGGATAACTTCTTCATCATCTGAATATGTGCTGACCGGTGCCAATGGACCAAATGTTTCTTCCTGCATGCACAACATATCATCTGTTACATCAGAGATTACAACCGGCTTCATAAAATATCCTTTGTCCATATTCACGGAAGGTCCTTCATGGAGTTTCGCGCCTTTTTCGACTGCATCTTCTAATTGATGTTGAACTTTTTTGACTGCATTTTCGTCAATAAGCGGTCCAATGTCTACCTTCTCGTCAAGGCCATTCCCTACTTGCAGCGTTAAAACAGCTTCATGAAATGCTTTTAAAAACGGCTCCTTAATTGACTCATGGACATAAATCCGGTTGGCGCATACACACGTTTGACCGGCATTTCTGAATTTTGATTGCACAACGCCCTTTACAGCTTCTTGAATATTTGCATCTTCTGTTATGATAAAAGGTGCCAAGCCTCCAAGTTCAAGCGATACTTTTTTTACGGTATCCGCTGCTTTTCTCATTAACAGCTTTCCAACTGGAGTAGACCCTGTAAAAGTAACCTTCTTAACGCGTGAATCTTCCATCCAAACATCAACGACTTCAGCTGGTTTTTCAGTCGTTATAACATTGATGACACCTGCTGGAAAACCTGCTTCATGAGCACATTCTGCTAATAAAAGTGCTGTAAGCGGTGTTTGTTCAGCCGGTTTTATGACAACTGTGCATCCAGCTGCAAGGGCAGGGGCGACTTTCCGTGTGATCATCGCCGCCGGAAAGTTCCAAGGAGTTATGGCAGCAACGACTCCAACAGGTTGTTTTTGAACGATAATTCTCTTCGAATGAACAGATGCCGGAATCGTTTCGCCATAAATCCGTTTCGCTTCTTCTGCAAACCATTTCACAAAGCTGTTTGCATATTGTATTTCGCCTTTCGCCTCGGCGAGCGGTTTTCCCTGCTCGATTGTCATCGTCGATGCCAACACTTCCAGCCGATCATTTATGAGCTTATACCATTTTTCCAGCAATTCTGCTCGTTCATAGGCTGTCGTTTTTGACCAAGTTTTAAAAGCTTCGTGAGCTGCATCGACAGCCAGCTTTGCTTCCTTGGCGGTTCCGTTCGGCACATAACCAACTGTTTCAAAAGTGGCAGGGTTTTGAACGGCAAAATTGTCATCCAACTGAACAAATTCTCCGTTAAGATACAGCCCTTTTGTCAATGGTTGTTCTTTCATACTGCTTGAATCTCCTCTCTCTCTTTTTCTTCATTCGAGTGGTGCGTAAATATGCGGTCGTTTTCTCCGCGCAGAAAATCTTTCCCATACAGCAGGATGCATAAAAGGATGCCGGCAGCAAAAGCCATTGTTGCTCCTTTTATGACGAGGATTGCACCAACAATCCCCGCAATTCCAAGATCACGCTGGCTGCGGGACTGCATGACACCGATACGAACGCTTACATAACCTTGCACCAACAATGTCAAAGCTAAAGCAACTCCAAGTATCGGTTGTACTAAACTTACTATAGGCAGCAAAAATAATCCAGTATTTGTACCCCAACGGAACGATCCTGCTCCACCGAAAAACGAATGCATCGCTTCTTTTCCTTTTTTAAACCGCTCGATCACGACCACTTGCATGGCCGCCCACATCGGACCGCACATCGTAATATCAGGGCCGATCATGCTCATCAGAATGTTTCGGCCTCCAAATATTAAGTGGGCGCGGTTCGGATTGTAATCAACTTTTTCATCAGTACGTATGACATCAGATTCAGAAAGGAGAGCTTTCGTTTTCAGCACATCACCAAACACAACTAAATACGTTGCAAAAACAGCAGGTACTGCCTTCACGAAAAACGATAACGCAGGGAAGCCAAGGCCAAATACCGTATATTCCGCCCAAAGTGTGGCGAAATCTGGTTTACTGAAACCCCATTGAATGTCCGGCCATTTCGCTTCTCCAACAAGAGGCGCTACGAAAACAGCTAGCAAAATAGCAGGTAAAATCCCTAAATTCCCTAACAAAGCCCAGCCTTTGTTTTTTTGCTTTAATTTTTCGAAATGTTTAGAGAATATTAGATAAAACGCAAAGCCAATGCAAATTGTGATCGTAATCGGGAATAATTCAAACTTTCCTCCGGCTTCAAAAATCGATACGACAGCTCCAATTCCGGCACCCAGTATAATACCTGATTTAATGGCGTCAGGCACTAAACGCACCACTTTGCTGGCAAGTCCCGTTACTCCTAAAATGATGGATAAAATTCCAAGAGTCAACTGAAATGCAATGAGTGCATATATTCGGTCCTCACCTTCAGGAAATTGTTTAACAAACAAAACAATCAATGGAATCGCGGGAGTGACCCAACCTGGAATGACCGGGTCACCAAGCAGATGATGCAGTAAATATAAAAGTCCATTCAATACAACAACAGCGAGAGCCACTTCAAACGGCATCCCTAAATGATCCGCTAAAAGAGTAATAGCCCCAAGGTCTACCGCACACATGAGCAAACCCTGCACATAATCGGGCCATTCAAACCGATAATGAATAAACGGCAGCCGTATTTTAAAGGGACCTGCAGGGATATATGGCGTTTCAGCGCCGTGCGGACGATTTTTCCATTTCATGATCATGATTTTCCCTCCTATCAATAGGCAGCACGGTATATTTGTTCAATATCTTTTTTGCTTAATTTTCGAGGGTTATTGCGCAGAAGCCTCGTTTGCTTTAAAGCTTCCTCAGCCATTTCAGAAATCGCAGATTCCGGAATATTAAATTCACGCAAAGATTGTGGAATTTCCACATAGCGGCATATCCGGATCATCGCTTCAATCGCTGCATCAGCCGCTTGATCATCGTTTAGATGATCTACTTTTTCACCTAACGCTTCTGCGATATCACGGAATCTTTCTAAACAAGCTATTTTGTTCCATTTCATGACGTATGGAAGCAGCAAGGAGTTGCTTACACCGTGCGCTATATGAAAACGTCCTCCAAGAGGATAAGCGAGAGCGTGCACTGCTCCAACGCCTGCATTACCAAAAGCTAATCCCGCCATGAGACTCGCTGTAATCATCGCCTCACGTGATTCGATGTTTTCCGGGTTTGAATACGCTTTCGGTAAATGGGTGGAAATAAGTTTCATAGCACCAATTGCCAGTGCATCCGTAATCGGAGAAGCAAACTTCGAAATATATGCTTCCACAGCATGAACCAATGCATCCACTCCGCTTGCTGCTGTCACGCTAGGAGGGCACGTAATGGTCATGATCGGCGAAACAATTGCGACATCAGGTAATAAGTACGGACTGACAATCCCTTTTTTCACCTGCTCTTTCGTATCCGACAAGATTGAAATATTCGTAACTTCGGAACCTGTTCCGGCAGTTGTCGGAATGGCTATTAAAGGCAGCCCTGGTGATTCCACTAAATTAATTCCAAAGTATTCTTCAATTCTCCCCTTATTCGTCGCCATGACAGAAGACGCTTTGGCAATATCGATAGCGCTTCCACCGCCGACAGCGATCAGCCCGTCATGATTTCCTACTTTTATCGCTTGAAGACATTGTTCGACAATTTCAATTTCCGGTTCCGGATTTACATCCGAGAATACTCCCGGCTCCATCGGCAATAAATTTTGAACCTGTTTTACTACTCCCGCTTGGATAAGTATCTTATCTGTCACGATAAGTGGATTTTTTATCCCAAGCCGCTTCACTTCTTCAGGGAGTTGATTGAGAGAATCAGTTCCTGTAATTAATTTGTTCGCCATTGAAAATGTAGATATATTCATTTTTTCCTTCCTCTCCTTTCAAACTAGCGAGAAATGAATTGATTTTCCTGGTGTCACTCAAATATCTATGCAATTTTCGTGCCAACTCGAAAATGATTTGTGTATTTTTTATAAATTTTTTAATATCCGCGAATATTTGTAACAAAATCTTCAATGTTTTTTAGATCGTTTGTTATTCATTTGCTGACGTAAATCAGGAAAAATTGATTATAAAACGAATCATATCTAGGTTTTTTGATTAGTTTTCTAATCGTATGTGAAATTTTTTCATTTTTTGTACAATGGCACTTTGGCTAATTCCTAAAAATTTCGCTGCGGCTCTAGTCGTACCATGCTTTTTAAGTGCATCGATAATGAGGGAGCGTTCAAGCTCCGCCACAGCTTCCTTTAAAGTTTTAGGCTTTGAAGCCGGGAAAATCTGTTGTATGAAAGGAGGAAGGTCGCCTACATCAATTGTGTCGTGAAAGGTAGTCACAACCAGTCTCTCAACTAAATTCGCAAGCTCCCTTATGTTCCCAGGCCATGAATAGTTTGTCAGCCACTCAATGCATTCCGGGGTCATTTTTTTATTTTCATTATATTTTTTATTAAATTCCTTCAAATACATTTCTAATAAAGGAACTATCTCTTCCTTCCGCTCCCGTAAAGGCGGGACATCAAAGGTGACAATATTCAGTCGATAATATAAATCCTCACGGAACGCCCCTTCCCTTACTAGAGATGCAAGATCTCTATGAGTTGCTGTTATGAGTCGTACATCGACTTCTCTCATTTCAGTAGATCCTACTCTCATAAACCGGTTTTCTTCTACAACCTTTAGCAGCTTAACTTGTAATTCTAACGGCAAGTCTCCAATTTCATCTAAAAATAACGTCCCGCCGTTAGCCTTTTCAAAAATGCCTATTTTCCCTTCTCTCAAAGCTCCTGTGAAAGAACCGGGTTCATAGCCAAAAAGTTCAGCTTCTACTAAATGTTCAGGAATGGCGCCGCAGTTTAATTCCATAAAAATTTTATTGCTTCGGGAGCTTCTCGAATGAATATATTTCGCAATTAAGCTTTTTCCTACGCCGGTTTCTCCCTGCAGCAAAATTTTTGCGTCAGTTTTGGCGACTTTGTTCGCAAGCTGGAAAATTGGAAAAGTAGAAGGACCGATGACGAGATTTTGAAAACCCGTTTGTTCAGGAAAAAGCGAGTTTTGCGAAATTTTTTGATACGAAAGCTTTTGACTGTCCAATTCATGCTTCAAACGAATCAGTTCTGTTATATCTCTCACACTGTTGACGACATACATCACTTCATTGGAAGAAGAAAAAACAGGTGTTGCAGATACAATAATTTTCCTCTCATTGCGAATGGTCTGTATAAGAGTGACCGGCTTTTTCGTTCGAATCGTTTCTAAAGATGCAGATTTGGAAATAATCCCTTGCTCAACCAAATGGCTCATATGCTTCCCTTTCACTTCGTCTTCTTTGATCCCCGTAATCCGTTCATAAGCTTTATTGATAAACAGCGTAATCCCTGAACCGTCTGTTATATAGACACCGTCATATAATGAGTTAAGAACGATCCGGCACAATTTGCTCTGAAAAAAAGATTGGAATTGAGAGTAAGAGATCGAATGCTGCTCAAGACTTTGTACAGGAGCATTCGTTAAAATAAAATGACGAATCGGTTTTGTTAATTCTCCTTGCTGAACGGCTCCAAATAGCGACTCAAGTGTTAAATAGCCTGCAAATTCACCGGATTCGTTAAATACTTCCACTTCATTAACGCCAATAGGAAAAATTGAAATCGCTTCCTCAACCGACATATCGGGACGAAAGCTAGTCATAAAATTCCCTCCTAATGCCACTTTGCAACTGTTTACATTGATTAGTTTTAGTATAAACGATTAGAAAAATGATTGGTTGTTTTCTGACTTAGCAAAAAGCGCAAGCACCTTCCAACTTCTAGCATAAAGGCGTTTTTTGCCGTTGCGGCAACGGTTTGGTTTCGAGGGCTAATCGCTGGGGCCAGCGTTTCGAAAAAGTTTCCGCAGCTTAAGTTTCTAGATAAAAAATTAAAAAACGTGCAGGTTTAATTGGTGCACGCTTTTATGCAATTCAACAGATCATGACAGGAAGGCTGAACAAAAGGCAAAAGCAGAAATCAGCCTTTTGTGCAATTACACAGATCAAAACAGTTTCTTAAAATATTAGAACCTTTCCTTGATTCGAAAAGCATCAGCAGAAACTTGCCGCTAAATCGTGTGAATGGCTCGATTCCATTTTCCAATATTGACATTTGCAAGCTCACAATGCTTTTCTTCGAGAAAGGTCGAGTCCAGTAGAATAGTTGATTTCTAACTTCCCGCTTCTAAAGGATGCAAAAAAATGAACATTGTTTAAATAAAATCGAATTTGCAAAGACTTGAATTAAAAAAAATGAATCCTTGCATAAAGTTAATCGTAAATTATATCAAAAGCATAAAACATTAACCGTCATATCGAAGATCAAATTTGCGGGGGAAACTATGTATACACACGCTACGAATAGAAGTCAAATGCCCAGTGTTTTAAAGGCGTTTGCCGTTTCTTTGGCTATCGCCATGCTAGGAATGGCAGCGGGAATATACGTGCCGCCATCACTGTTTTTGCCTCTTGCCATAATTGAACTTGGCATGATTATTTTTGCATTCTTTTTGCGCAGAAAAAAAGCTATTTCTTATACATTTCTATATAGTTTTACGTTTATTTCAGGGATTACAGCCTATCCAATGATCTCGCATTATGTTTCAACAATCGGCGCGCACGCGGTCATAATGGCACTAGCCGCCACAACCGCTGTTTTTAGTGGATTAGCTGTATATGCAACTGCAACAAAACGAGATTTCTCATTTCTTGGCGGAATGTTATTTTCTGCCCTGCTCGCTTTTCTGATCATTTATGTTCTTAATCTTTTTTGGCCGTTGAACTCAGGCGGCATGCTCGCATTTTCCTTCATAGGAGTATTTATTTTCAGCGGCTACGTATTATATGACTTTAATCGAATGAAGCATTACGGTGTTCATCCAGAAGAAGTGCCGTTAATAGCCCTAAATTTATATTTAGACTTCATCAACCTGTTCATTCAAATTTTACGAATCTTTGGCATTCTTTCTTCAAAAGATTGAAGGAGAGCTAAAAAAAGAAAGCTGCTTGCAAAAATTTCGGGTGTTTAAAAATTTGTAGAACCGGCGCAATTTTTATTTCAGAATCATCTAGTGCCAGTTCTTCTTTTCACTCGTTAGGAAAAGCTTTTACGGTTCCTTTTTTGGCCATTTTACTTTTGCTTGCTGCTCTCCTTTTTTGTCCTTGCAACAAGCCTAATATTTCAGAATGTTTGTTCTTTTTGCCCGGCGTTTCACTGCAATCTTCAAACGCGTTTGCCCTGTACGGCTAACTGGTTACGTGCAGCTGAAATTTGTAGTGAATCAACTCTTTTTGACAAATACCCGATTTGAGTATTTTCCAGAATTATTCCAACTTACATTTTTACCTATAATCTTTTATAATAAAAAATATAGTGAAAAGAAAGGAGGCAGCCCTTTTAGTATGGAAGACGTTGCATTAAAAACAATTTTGCAGGCGCTGAAAGAGCATTCTGAGCACATTGATTCAAGATTTGATCATCTTGAAAAAAGAATGGATGGCTTAGAGGCAAGAATGGACAAACTGGAATCTAGAATGGATAAACTGGAATCAAGAATGGATAAACTGGAAAACGATTTGCAATCTTTTAGAAAAAACGTGGATGAACGCTTTACACGCTTAGAGAAAAAATTGGAAGGGATTCGCGCTGAATTAACAGACGCACAAGAAACCCTCGACTTCGTGTCCAGCAAAACATTGAAGCATGAAAAAAAGCTTAGACAATTATAGCTTAAGTTCTCATCTTCCAAAAATCGCTGCAATATTTTTTCCTTTCCTTTTCACCTTCAGTTTCTGCATCTTTAGCCTTTTTGACAAAACGTAATAATCAAAAAATAAAAAGGGCGCCAAAAAGAAGCTTTCGGCACCCGTATTATCTAGTTATTTAATTGTTACTTTTACTTGCTTACGTCCGAATTGGATCGCATCTTGTTCAGTAGGCATATGGATATCAATTTTTTTGCCGCGGATTGCACTGCCCGTATCAGCAGTAGTATATGTCCCGTATCCTTCTATATATACTTTGCTTCCTAACGGTATAACACTTGGATCTACAGATACAACTTTTGAGTCTTTTGTTAATACAGTTCCATTTGCTGTTTTATTTCCTACTAAAGAATATGCGGTAGCTTCCATTGTAATCGTTTCGCCAGCATCTTTCGCTCCGTTATCTTCTTGAGCTTTCGTTGCAGTTTCTCTCGCTTGAACTTCTTGCTTGCTGACAGTTTGATTAGAGCTGTTTTCCTCTTTAGGTGAAGAAGACGTTGCTTCTTCATTTTTTAAACTCTTTTCATTCGCAGCATATGTACTGGTTTTATTTGCAGATGCTGTGTTTTTATCATTCGTCGTTGTTTCTTGCTGTACGACTGGTTTGTTCACTTTCTTTTCTACTGAACGTTCCTCTTTCGCTGCTTGATCAATTATTAAAACATCACCAGCAAAAATTAAATCGGATGTTAAGTTATTCGCAGATTTTAGTGACGAAACGGTCACACCGAATTGATCGGCAATACTGCTTAACGTATCTCCAGATTTGATTGTATATTTTATTTTTTCACTTACGACTAATTCTTGATTTGGATAAATCGTTTCAGTCGTTAAGCCGTTCCATTCTTTTATATCTGCCACTGATACATTATATTCTTTAGAGATTTCCCAAAGAGAATCACCTTGTTTTACCTTATATGTTTCAGCAGAAGCTTGACCTACAAATGGAAGCGAAGTCGCTACTGCAGCTGTAAAAGCAATGATTGTTTTTTTCATGATGAAAAATCCCTCCTTTTCCCTACAACGACATCATAGCAATTTTATGTAACAATAGCTTTGCAAAAAGATATTAAATAGATAACAGTTGCTTTTCAAAGAAGAAAAAACTGTAAAATTTCATACTAATATTTAGGAATTTTTCAATTCAGTTACTGTTACGCCAGTGCATAATTCCTTCTCTTCTGATTGCTCAGGCAAAATATAAGCCTTGCCATATTTTCGCTTAAACCTCGCTTCACTGCTATTCCATCCAGTCCTCAAATAAATTTGGTGTTATATATGGAGGGATTTTCAGACATGAATTGATAGCTTATCATTCTTGATCTACATTGCTTGGACAGTCGATCTTTATCCAAACCGATCTATATGTCATAAAATCTCGAAAACCAATCGTTATACACCATTCTAGAAAAACAAGGAGACGGTGCTCAGACCAACCGACTCAGTGCCATCATCATGGATATCTCTGGTAAAATAACGAAAGACATGAACCTCCATTTTTGCTAGGAGATTCATGTCTATTTCAAAAGGCCGCTTTCCCCTTCCTTGACTTCAAAGTTAAATCCCTTTAATGCCGTTTTCGCTTGTTTTGGGTATGTGTAGGTTAATTGTTTGATCTCAATCATTCCTCCACCAATCCTTTCGCCAGCCATTTCGCTTGAAGCACTAACGCTTCGGCAAACTTCTCCCCTATCTCATCGCGGTACAAAAGCTGCAAAAAGAAGCTGCGTATGACCGCGACGATTGTACGTGGGTTTTCTTTTACCATAACTCCTTCGTCTTGCCATTTTTCAATAAGAGGCACAAGTGCATCTTCATCCTCTGTCGTATGCTGGTCAGCATATTCCGGCGGTAACTTCCGCATTAAAAGTTCATATTCTTTTCGATCAATCATCAAGCGCAAAATCGGTTCTTGTTCGATCAACTTTACAGCTTGTACTAACAAATCTGCCAATCGTTCTTGCGTTAACGGCTTCTCTGTCCACTCAACTAGAAGTATTTCTCTTAATTTTCGTTCCTCCATTTGAAACACTTCATAAAACAACGCTTCTTTGGAGGGGAAAAATAAATAAAACGCTCCTTGTGAAATGCCAGCAGCTTCAGTCAAAGCCGCAACAGTTGTTTTTTGTATCCCGTATTGACGAAACATTGTTTTGGCTGCTTCTAATAATGTTTGACGTATCGTTTCCTTTTCTTCCTCACGAAATTTACGTGGGCATCGAATCACCTTCTTTATGTTTATATGAATATTTTTATTTTATATTCACATAAAGTGTAAAAAAAATCAAGAAAAATATTTCTTCAAGAATGGGGCTGTCTAATAAGTCGTTTTTTCGGCTTATTGACGGCCCTCTTTTATGTTTTAGAAACGTTGATATACCATCGATGTTTATGATTTTTTGTTTTCAATAGGGATTTGACTTTCTAGACAGCTCCTTCTGTTTTTTTACCATATTTACTAAATTCTATTTCATTTTTTCACAAGGCGTGTAGAAATTTCTCTTTAGCTGATTTGTTCAAAATTTGACTTCTTTTTTTCAAGACTTATTTGTACAGCTCTTCTTTTAACAGCTTCGGTAAATAATCGATATGAAATACATCATCTGGAAAGGTGATTCCTAAGTCTTCATCTTCATATAAAAACTCTTGAAGCACCTCATTTAATGCCATCATATAAAATTCATGCAAAAATTCGTAGCTGAAGGTTTCCCGAGGCATTAAAGATTGCGCACACACATTCGGATGGCAATAATTTAAATACGTGCGGCACGGAGTCGGTCTGACCTCGTAAACTTTGCAAGTATTGGACGACCGATCTAAAAATGGACAGCTTACTTGTTCAGAAATGTACTTGAATTTAAATTGAGTATCTTCATGAAAATCGATGGAACATACTTTTTCCAGTTGTTCCTTTTTCGATTCGAAATAATTGAACAAATGTCCAAAAATATCTTGCTTTTGTTCCTTTGGCAGGCTTTGAATATATTGCAAAATTAATTTGGCTTCCAAGCGAGTGGTGATAATCGGAAAATAACAACAATAAGCACAGCCTTTAAAACAGGAAGGTTGTATATTCACTTTTGTTTCAATTTCTTTAATTTGGGAATCTATTAATTTTAAAAGCGTTGTAAATGTTTCTAGAATAATTTCGGAAGCACTTTCGTTTTCTGAGTTTTCTAAAATATGATCAATCGTGTCATAAAACAGCTGCTCATCCGGAATATAATGTTTATTAATTGTTTCACAGATTTTCATCATGTCTTCGTAGGTTAATCGATTATCCAAAAGACTTCGACTCCTTGCAACAATGTCTTTTCAATATCGTAAATCATCGCCTGTAAACCATTTTAAAATTTAGCAAACAAAATGCACCTTTAGCCGTCAAACCGCTTCCAATCAGCCCCTTCCACAAATGATTCGATAATTTTAACATTCGTTACAGTCCCAGTTTGTCTCAAGTACATTCAGGTGCTGAGCGCTGGAAACATGTCTATTTTCAGGAGATCATACCCAAAAGACTTTCCTTATTTTAAATATTTTAAAATTAGCTCATAGCAAGTTTTCTTATAAAACTCATGAAGATGATCTTCATCACGCATTAACCACTGAATGAGACATCCATCGATGATCGAGCGAATCATTTTGGAAGCTGTATCGACATCAATGTCAGCTGAAAACGTTCCTTCCTCTTGACCAAGAGCAACAATGTCGCGGCCGATTTTCCAGCAGTTTTCGTAAAACTTGAGATTTATAAGCCGATATTGCGGATTTCGGCTCGCTTGTGCCATAAAATCAAGGTACACTTTGTAAAATTTTTTATTCTTTTTTGGATCGATAAAAACAGAATGGATATAAGCCTCTAATTTATTTATCGCTGCTGTCTGCTTACTAACTGCTTTATACTCATGTTGATAAATGCGATCCGTCACCCATTCCAGCAAGCTTAAAAAAACATCCTCTTTATTTTCAAAGTAATAATTCGTAACCCCTTTGCTTACACCTGCATAATCAGCAATATCCTGCAATGTTACCGTTTCGTACCCTTTATCTGAAACAGCTTGAAAAGCAGCCCTTAAAATTTGTTCTCGCCTTTCTTCTGCTTTTTTCTTCATAAAAACACCCCTCGAACTTCGGTCATAACGCTATTATACATGAATTTTTTGACGTTAAAAATATTTTGACCAGTCAGAATAATTTTGTTATCGTAAAAGCAAGAATATGAAAAACAATAAGGGGGATGTCGAGTGGACCACTTCAAAGCGTTAGTAGTGAACAAAACGGAGACAGATTTTTCAGTGAAAGTA